>DBMK01000129.1 GCA_002298885.1 Anaerolineaceae bacterium UBA700 | reverse complement strand
CCCCTCTCCTGGAGCGGTGAAGCATGCTCCAGGAGAGGGGGCTGGGGGTGAGGCTGTTTTAACGGGCCTATCGGACCAAAGTTTCCTTTTCCGGCTCGAGCTTCATTCCACCAGAGTAAGTGAAATGTTGCCAATGCGGATTCTGTGTAACAAGCTCTGGTATTGCAGCTTTAAGCGCACGGCCAGTGAGCCATCCAGCGGCGCGGGCACGGCGGGGTTGACGGTGTAGCAGGTCCAATCCGAGGGCAGGGTGCGGGGGGTTTCGTCGTAGAGGATATCCACGGCTAAGCCCGTATCGCCGGTCACCTGGACCGCGCTGGCAAATATGCCGCTGGTGCTGTTATCCAGGCTGTAGCACACCCGCAGGCTTTTCAGCTTTTGCGCGCTGCCCAGGATGCGGGTTGGGACGTCAACGGGCATGTACAGGTAATGCTCGTTCAATTCGCCGGAACTGACCTCGATATAACCAGCCGAGTGGCGGGCAACGATCACGGCGGCATCGCTGAAGGCGTTCAAGGGTGAGATTGAGACCTGAGATTCGGCAGCCGTCCACACGGCTCCGCCGGAATCCAACCTGAAGCGCTCCGGGCTGCCCCCGGCGGCCGCGGCGCGGATAAAGGCCCCGGCATCCACCTGCAGGGACAGGGCGTCGCCGGTCCCGCTGTTTTTTAACTGCAGCGAAGGCTCGGCAGCCGACAGGTCGTTGGCGTGCGCCGGCTTTCCCGGTGCCGGGGGGTCTGCTCCCACCGCGCCCGGACCCGCAGGAAATGCGGTGTCCCGCCCCGGCATCGCGGCGGAGGCCACTGCCCCGCCGGCCTGCCCCAGAAGAATGCCAACTGCCAGGGCGCCTGCCAACAACGCCAGCCAACCGATCCAATGCGCGCCTGATGAACGAGCCATGCCGGATTCCCCTCCCTGTTGACCGTAATAGGATGCGACCCCGGTGCGGACTGCCCGCACCGGGGTTATGCCTTAGCAATAATGTACATTATTCTGGATGCAGATTCAATCTTTTTTCTAGGTCAATCTCGTTCGGATTATTTCCTGATCGAGGGCAGCAGCAGGCGGTACTGGTTGACGTAGACGGTGATGCTGGCGCTGCCGGCCTTGCCGCCGCTGTCGAGCACGCTCAGAGTGAGGGTGTGCCTGCCGTTTGGCAGAACCACCTGCACCGAGGGCCCCACCCCCAGGGTGAAGCTGCCGTCCAGCGTCCACAAGAAGCTGTTGTCCGGCAGCGAGGTGTCCTCCAGGTCGTTGGCCTGACCCTGGAGCAGCATTTGCGAACCCGTGGGGATGAAGCCGCCCGCGGCGGGGGAAAGAATGTTCACCTGCGGCGCGTGATTCGGCACGCTGAATGTCCCATTCGAATCGACCTGGATGTTGTTCAGCCCATCCGTTACCCACAGGCGCAGCTTACCCTGGGTGCTTTGGGCCAGCAGGCCGGTATCCAGGAGGTAAGACGTAGCCGTGCCGGGCAGGTTAGCAGCGACTGGCGACCAGGTGGAGCCGTTATCGGCGGAATATTCCAGAGTCTGGCGCAGGTCCGCCAGCGGCGTATCCGCATCCGAGACTGTCCAGGTCACGGTTTCGGTGCCGGTGAAGGATTCACCACCGGTGGGGAAGGTAAAGGCTGCGGCGGGCGCGGCCGCCGATTTGGAGATGGAGGACAGCACCTGTGCGCCGTGGGTAAGCTGGATGGCGGTGACACCGCCCGGATCGGCCAGCACGAACTGGAAGTTGACCGCGGTGATGGGGTTGCCCTCGACGTCCTGAAAAATCACGTCGAAAGAATGCGAGGCGAGCGTCGCCCCGCCGCTGCCCAGCAGTTTAAGGGAATATGCGCCGCTGGCGGATGGGGTGACCGGCATGCCGGGGGCCAGCAGGGCCGGGTTGAGCGAGCCCGTCCCGCCCTGGTTGAGCGTCCCAGAAAGGTAGAGCGAGGCGACCGGGACGGCGGAAGCAGCGGCTGGCTTGAAACCGCTGCTGATCCAATTGGTGTAGCGGTAGGGAGCCACCCACTTGGTGGGCAGGGCGCCGGAGCCGCAGTAAGACATCAGGTCGGGCCAGGTGGGCGGTATGACGGTTTTGCTGGTGGTTGTGTTCTGCCAGGGCAGGCGCGTGTCGAAGCCATATTCGTGGATGGCGGGATCGGTGCCGAAGGGCCAGTTGGGATCGGGGCCCGCCGCGCCACAGGCGTTGACATGCCGCCCCCAGGTGCCGCTGGACGAGCGGTCCAGGTCATGATTGAACTCGTGGGCGGTTACGCCTTCGCCTGAGCTGGCCGAGCCGCCAACGGCGGCGTGCCCGGGTAGGTTATTGATCCAGGTTGGGTCGGAGATGCCACCCCCGAAGTTCCCGGCGCCGAAGATGATATCCGGCAGGGCAAACGGCGGCACCTTGTTCTGGTTGATCGCCGACCAGTAGATGGCGCTGATGGTACTGTAATAATTTTCAACCGTAGATACGTTTGTGTTGAGGTCCATCCCATTCAGAGCCCCCAGCACTGTCCAGGGTTTCTGGACGAAAGTGGCGTCCGGCACCGGGAATACGGCCCGCACGTAACTCTCGAACGAGTCGATGGTGGCCTGGGCCAACAGGTCGGGGGCGTTAGCCGTGCCCATGTTCTCCTGGATCATCCAATACACCGGCACGGCCTTGCCCTGAAAGGTCAAGAGCTGGGGAGAGGAGGTGATATTGTTGCCATTAAAATCGCTGGCCTCGGCGTGGAAGAACACCTCGCCCACGCCAATCCAGGAGGGCGGCAGGAGGAAGTTAGCCGTGTCCGTCAGTTTGCCCCGGTCGACGGCGGGCGGCGCCATAACGAGCTGGGTGAGGGGCGAGCCGGGCAGGTCGCTGCCGCCGCGCATGCCGTAAAGGTATTCGATCACCGGCTGGGGCGTAACGGCGCCGATGGTATGCACGGATACCCGGCCGGCAGTGGTTTTATTGGCAATCAGCGGGATGGTGTTGTTCACGTTCTGCACAACCTGGGTGATTTCGTAGGGAGGGGCGCCGAAATCAATAGAGGCCCCAGGGGTCGGGTTAGGGATGCTCGCCCCCGCCAGGTGCAGGGCGATCAGGTTGGAAAAATTGACATCGAAGGCGTTGGGCAAGTCGTCGGTAAAGTTGGGGGTCGGCGAGGCGGTGCGCAAGCCCATGTGGATCGTCTGGCCGGGCAGGGCGTTGATTTCGTGCAGGTCGATGGCGATCTCCCACAACTGGTGGGCGGCGCAGTTGAACTGGGGCGGGCTGAGCTGCAGCACTTTCGTATTGTCCGGCGTGTAGCAGTCGAAACCCGGGCCAAGGCTGGACTTGGTGGTGGACGACAGGAACGTCCATTGGGCGGGGTTAACGTAGAACTGGTAGCGCATGTTGTGCGTGCCGGCGTTCATGGCGTAATTCAGGTCTACGTTGGGGGTGATTTGGGCGTCATTGTTGACGTCGAAGGTCACCCAGAAATCGTTCTGGGGCTGCCCGGTGTTGTTGACGTTCGATTCGAGCACGTCCACCAGCAGATACAGGCGCAGGTTGTCGTTCATGGCGGCAAAGAAGCCGTGATCCATGCGCAGCAGGTTGGCGCCGATGGTCCACTCGCCGTAATTCAGGACTCCGTCAATGGCCGGGGCTGTGGTCGCCAGGGCCGAATTGAGCGAGTACGTCCCGGCTGTGCACGGACTTCCCAGGGCCACGTTATAGAACAGGTTGGAGCCGGAGGGGGTCATCCCGTCCGGCGCGCCGCGGTAGCCCCAAAAGGAATAGCAGCGCGCCCCGATGGCCTGGGCGATCAGGCTGTAATGATTAGGGTCGCCCACCAGGCGCCCAATGCGGGTGAGAAGCTGGCTAGGGATGGGGCTGCTGAGGGCGAGCACGTCCACGGCGGCGTTATAGATGGCCATAGCCTGGTTGATCAGCGAGACCTGGTTAGGGGTTTGCCAGATGGGGGCGTAGGGGTCGGCGGCGTGGGTGTTGTAAGCCGAGGCGCTGACCGACGGCAGTTGGCCGATCACCAGACTGGCCTGGGCGAAGAAAACAATGCCGCCCTGGCCGATGCCCACCACCGGTTTAGCCGAGTTCTGGATGTTGGTGAAGGCGGTCGGATCGATCCCGCCAGTGTTGCCGGCATCGTCGGCAATGATGATGGCCTGGTCAACAGAGAAATCGGCCGTACCGGCCTGGGTTTCGTTGTATGCGTCGACGGTTACCCCCTTGCCGGTCAGCATGGTGTTGAATTTATCCCGGGTTGTGGTGTCCATTAGATAGACATAAGCCACCCTGGGGGCCGCGGCCCGCGCCGGGGCGGCGGGAATCCCGCCCGAAAGCAGGGTAGAAAGGATAACCAGAGCCGACACGAATCGCAGAGCAATTCTCGAACCTCGCCTGAGTTTCATATATTCCTCACTTCGCGACAATTTTCGATGGGGGATTGACGACGCCTTTATAAAAAGACAATATTGATAGATTATATGCAAATTATACAAAAGGCTGCAAAGATTACATTAAAGACACATTAAGGGGGATCTCCTGGCCGGCGGGGGCGGGTCTATGCATTGAACGATGGCGATTCGGGCAATTCACCGACCTGGCCCTACCAGGGGTTTTTCCTAACAAGACCCCAAATAGATCTAAACAACTTCTTAACAACTTTTTGTTAAATTCATCGCATGAAACAAAGGGTTTTTTTAGGGCAGTCTAAAAACCAAGATTTTCCACGCAGCCACATCACCCGTAGGGGCACGGGGGATTCTGCCGGTGCCTTTGTTGTTGATGAATCCCCTGTGCCCGTACTTTTCAGACAGCCCCAGAAAACCGGAAAGCCCCCAAAAGTCCGGATCGAGGAGAGAATGAGATGAAAAAAGGTTTGAAAAAAGGCGTCAAGATCTTGATTACCGTCCTGATCGTGTTGGTGGTGCTGGGAGCAGGCGGCCTGTTTATCCTGCCGCGGGTCATCACGGCCTCGGCTCAAAGCACTACCCAGAGCTACCAGACCCAGGCCGCCGCTACCAGCGACATGACCACCACCGTGAGCGGCACCGGCAACGTGCGCCCCAAGCAGACCACGGTCGTGCAGTGGCAGACATCGGGAAATGTGGGAACGGTCAGCGTAAAGCAGGGCGACTCGGTCGCCGCGGGGATGGTGCTGGCGACGCTGGACTCATCCACGCTGCCGGTGAGCGTGATCAATGCCCAGGTGGACCTGTCCACCGCTAAAAAGGACCTGGAGACGATCCTGGATAACACCAAGACCCGGGCCGATGCCGAGGCAGCCCTGGTGGCGGCAGAAATCGCCCTGAAATCGGCCCAGGATGATAGCACCTCGATGGAATTCCAGCGCGCCAGCCAGGACAGCATCGACCTGGCCAAGGCCAGCCTGATCACGGCCCAGGAGAACCTGAAAAAGGCCGAGGACAATTACAACAAAACCACGCATTCCAATACGAACGCCTCTGACTATAACCTCAGGTATGCCAACGCGCTGACCCAGCTTGCCAACGCCCGGCAGGCCGTGACTTCGGCCGAGTACCAGGTATCGTACCTGGAAGATTTGCCCAACCTGCGCGACGTGCGGGAGGTGAACGCGGCCCTCGACCAGGCCAAGGCCAATTACCTGGCAGCCAAGCAGGCCTGGGACCTGGTCAAAGATGGTCCCAACCCGGATACGGTTGCTGCGGCCCAGGCCAAGGTGGCAGCCGCCCAGGCCATCGTCAACCAGGCCCAGGTGACGGCGCCCTTTAGCGGCACGGTCACCGACGTGTACGCCCAGACCGGCAGCCTGGTCTCCGCCAGCACCAATGCCTTCCGCATCCAGGACGTGTCCCAGTATTTGATCGACGTACAGGTCTCCGAGGTGGATATCACCAGCGTCAAGGCCGGCAATCCAGCCACGATCACGTTCGACGCCATCAGCGGCAAGACCTACACCGGCACAGTGACAACAATCGCCTCCACGGGCACATCGAGCAGCGGCGCGGTCAACTACAGCGTGACGGTAGCTATCGATAATCCGGACTCGAATATCAAAGCAGGCATGAGCGCATCGGTCGACATTACGGTCGAACAATTGACCGGCGTTCTGGTGGTGCCCAACCAGGCCCTGACCACGCTGAATAACGAGCGCGTGGTGTACGTGCTGCAAAACAGCACGCCCGTGGCCATCGCCGTAACCCTGGGGACGGTGGGGGATACCACCAGCCAGGTGGCCAGCGGCAACCTGAAGGAAGGCGACCTGATCATCCTCAACCCCACCAGCATCTCCAGCACATCGACCACCCAGTCCAGCTCCAGCGGCTTCCTGGGCGGGCTGTTCGGCGGGCTGTTCGGCGGCGGCGGAGTGACCGGAGGCGGCCCCAGCGGCGGCCCGCCGAGCGATGCTGGTTTTAGAGGCAACCCGCCCAGCGGCGGCCCGAGCGGCAGCAGTGGTTCTTCCAGCAGCGGCGGGAACTAGGGAGGGCAGCAGCCATGAACCAGTGGGTTGTCGAAGCGCACGATCTGACCAAGGTGTACCAGATGGGAAAAATGGAAGTGCAGGCCCTGCGCGGCGCCTCGGTGCGGATTGCCTCCTCTGAAGTTGTGGCGATCATGGGGCCTTCCGGCTCGGGTAAATCGACCATGATGAACATTTTGGGCTGCCTGGACCGCCCTACCAGCGGCGAGTACGTTCTGGACGGCGAGGATGTATCGGGCCTGAGCGATGACCGGCTCTCGGCCATCCGCAACCGCAAGGTAGGCTTCGTTTTTCAGAACTTTAACCTGCTCCAACTGGCTTCGGCCCTGGATAACGTTGAGCTCCCGCTGCATTATGCTGGCAGGTACAATGGCCAGGCCAAGGGCCTGGCCAAGGCCGCCCTGGAGGCGGTGGGCCTGGGCGACCGGATTTACCACCGACCCAACGAGCTGTCCGGCGGCCAGCAGCAGCGTGTGGCCATCGCCCGCGCCCTGGTCAATGACCCGGCCATTATCCTGGCCGATGAGCCGACCGGCGCCCTGGACTCGAAATCGGGCCACGAGGTCATGGATCTGTTGTTGAACCTGAACAAGGAACGCGGCACCACCCTGATATTCGTTACCCATGATCCTAATATTGCTGCCCTGACCCAGCGGGTCATTCATTTACGCGACGGCCAGGTGGAGGAAGTATCATGAGCATTTTTTTATCGATCCGCGAGGCCATTAAAAGCCTTGCTGCCAGCAAACTACGCTCAGGCCTCACCATCCTGGGAATCGTGATCGGGGTAGGCGCGGTCATCGCCATGCTGGCGATCGGGCGCGGGGCCACTTCCTCGGTGACCAGCTCGATCGAGGGCATCGGCACCAACCTGATCTTTGTCTCGGCTGGCTCAGCGCCGGGGTCTACCAGCACGGTGCGTAACCCTAAACCGCTCACCCTGGATGATGCAGCAGCCCTGGCAAAATCGCCTGCGGTGGCGGGCGTGGCCCCCATCATGTCGGGACGATTCGACGTCACCTACGGCAGCCAGTCGACGTCGACCTCGGTCACCGGGGTGACCGCGGCTTACCAGACGGTGCGCAATGCTACCCTGTCTGAAGGCACGTTCATCACCGATGCCCAGGTCAACGGCAGGCAGTCGGTGGCGGTCATTGGGGCAGATACCGCCAAGACCCTCTTCAGCCGCACCACCAACCTGGTGGGCCAGGTGATCAAGATCGACGGGCAGCAGTTCCACATCGTGGGCGTGCTCAAGGCCAAGGGCGGCTCCAGCTCGAGCAGCTCGGACGACATCGTACTGATCCCGATCACCACTGCCCAGACCCGCCTGATGCACCGCTTTACGGCCGGCAGCGTCGACTCGATCCAGGTGCAGGCTACCTCGTCCAGCACGGTGAACGACGCCGTGAACCAGATCACCCAGACCCTCAGCCTGCGCCACGGCACCAAGGTGGGCGTGAACGACTTTACGGTGCGTACCCAGGCGGACATTCTCAGCACAGCCACGAGCATCACCGGCATCCTGACCATTTTCCTGGGCGGCATTGCCGGCATCTCGCTGCTGGTGGGCGGGATCGGGATCATGAATATCATGCTGGTCTCAGTGACCGAGCGCACCAAAGAAATCGGCCTGCGCAAGGCGCTGGGCGCTCGCCGGCGGGATATCCTGTTCCAGTTCCTGACCGAATCGATCCTGCTCGGTCTGGCTGGCGGTTTGATCGGCGTGATGGTGGCCTGGGGGATTACATCGGCAGTACAGGCGATTGCAACCGCCAGCAGCACGACCATCAACCCGCAGATCGGGCTGGATTCGGTCGTCCTGGCGACGGTCTTCTCCATGGTGGTCGGGCTGGTTTTCGGCCTGTACCCTGCCAATCGTGCCGCCCGGTTGATGCCGGTGGAAGCGTTGAGGTTTGAATAATAATTCGGGGCAGGTTTCTGGTGGCGCACAACGCCGCACCGGCCCGCCCCAGGAAGAGTGAGCCATGAATAAGAAATTTGGGTTTTGTTCGATCTTAGTGATCTTCGCAATGGTGTTATCGGGCTGCCAGGCATCCTCGACGGCGAGCGGAGCGAGTGTAGCCAGTATTGCCGGTTCATCCAGCGCGGCCAGCGGCGCCTTCGTCCAGGGCCCGCAGGGCACTCCGCCGGCTGGTTTTAGCCCGCGCCAGGCTGCCGCAACGGCTACCGCCACGGCGACGGCCACCGCCCGCCCGACGGCTACGGCCACGGCAACCGCCACGCCGATGACCGCAGGCGCTGAAAGCGCGGCCCAGGCCTACTTTGCCGCCCTGGTGAGCAAAGATTTCAGCAGCGCCTCCAGGCTGGTCTCCATTTACAGCCTCTCCTACGCCCAGTTGACCCGCTCGGACGCGGCCAGCAACCTGCTGGCCCTGAGCAAGGCGGGCACGGCCTGGTCCGACCTGAAGGTCGTGGGCAGCCAGGTCTTCAGCGATGGGCTGATACTGGTGCACGTTACCTACCGGCAGGCCAATACCTCCGCCACCGCGACTGTCACGGCTGCAACAGCAACCCCGGCTGCCTCCCAGGACAGCGGGCTGAAGGACGAGCTGTGGCCGTTCAAACTGGAGAACGGCGCCTGGCTGTACAACTGGAATAACCTGATCGATACCAAAACCCTGGACGTACAGTCACAGACCGCCTACCACATCACGGTGAAGCCCACCCAGTTGGTGCGCTACAGCGATCGGATCGAGCTGCACTTTATGATGCAGAACCAGACCAGCGACGTGATGTACTTTGTCCAGCCTTACGACAGCCTGGCCTTGTTCCACTTCGGAGACCAGGAGGTGGAGGCTGAAAAAAGCACCACTATCGTCGTCTCCGGGCTGCGCACCGCCTTCGACGAGACGATCGTGGTCAAGGGCCTGTACGCCAGCTATCCCACCTGGGTCGAGATTCGCAAATGGAAGGGGTACGCGGTCAACCCCTGGTATAGCTTCCAGTTTTAATATGCGATTATGGCTACAATAAGCACTGCCCGCCGCGTGAAGACCTCACCCCCCGGCCCCCTCCGCCACAGGCGTGCTCCGCGATCCATGGGATGGAGAGGGGCCGGGGGTGAGGTAAAAAAAACGACCAAAACCTCCGGCATTTGGAGTTGTGATATAAAATGAAAAAAAGTCTTATTAATTTGCCGGTTATGGGCAATTTTCACACGGAGGTCGCTTTGACGAAGACGATCCTGGTCATCGACGACAAGGCCAACATCCGCACTATGGTCAAAGATTACCTCACCGAGGAAAACTTCAGGGTGGTGACCGCCGAGGACGGGCAGCAGGCGCTGTACGTTGCCCGGCGCGAAAAACCGGACCTGGTGCTGTTGGACATTATGATGCCGAACATGGGCGGGTTCGAGTTCCTGCGGGCTTACCGCAAGGAGAAAAATACGCCGGTGATCCTGCTGACCGCCCGCCTGGAAGAATCGGACAAGGTGCTGGGGCTGGAGCTGGGCGCCGACGATTACGTCACCAAGCCGTTCGGGCTGCGCGAGCTGGTGGCCCGCATCAACGCCGTCCTGCGCCGGGCGGGCGGGGAACCCGAAGCTATCCAGGTGCTGCGCCTGGGAGAGATCACCCTGGACCGCAGCAGCCGCGAAGTGCGGGTGGGCGGGCGCAAGGTCAGCCTGACCCCCACCGAGTTTGACCTGCTGGCGTTGCTGATGAACACCCCCGGCCGGGTCTATTCCCGCCTGGACCTGCTCGAAGCGCTGCAGGATACCAGCTTCGAGGGCGTGGCCCGCACCATCGACGTACACATCCGCAACCTGCGCACCAAAGTCGAGGCCGATCCGAGCAACCCGCAGTACATCGAGACGGTCTTTGGGGTGGGGTATCGGTTTAGGGCAGAGTAGGAAGTAGAGAATAGAGAGTGGAGAGGCGGAATGAGGTTATGCTAAACGGGTGGATGGAATGATGAAATCGATTACGGTTAAGTTAACCCTAACCTTTCTGGCCGTCAGCCTGGCGGGGGTGGCGCTGGTGGCGGCCATTATATGGGGTACGACACCGGCCGCCTTCAACCAGTTCCTGCTCGACCGCAGCAAGAGCGACTTGCTGGCGGCGGCCACGGCGTACTACCAGCAAAACGGCTCCTGGGATGGAGTTAATGAAGCGCTGATTGAGAAAGGGCTGGTTCCGCAATCCTTTGGGCCGGATACCAACGGCCCGCATGGCGGCCAACCCGGCGGCGGCAACCAGGGCCCGGTGCCGCCGTTTGCGCTGGCGGACCAGAGCGGTGTGGTGGTGGTGCGGGGAGGGCCGTTCCGCGTCGGCAGCGTCGTCCCGGCCTCCCAGCTCAGCCAGGGCGAGGCCGTTGTGGTCAACGGGCTGACGGTGGGGACGATCCTCAATACCGGCATCCCCCCTAACCGGGACCCGAGCGGCGACCGCTACCTGGCCAGCGCCAACCAGGCTTTACTGATCGCCGCCGTGGGCGCCGGGCTGCTGGCCCTGCTGCTGGGCATCTTCCTGGCACGCACGTTCACCCGCCCGCTGCGCGACCTGACGGCTGCTGCCCACGCCATGGCCGAAGGCCAGCTCGGCCAGAACGTAGCCGTGCGCTCGAAAGACGAGCTGGGCCAGTTGACCGCCGCCTTCAACAAGATGAGCGCCGACCTGGAACACTCCAACCAGTTGCGGCGCCAGATGACCGCCGACATAGCTCACGACCTACGCACCCCGCTGACCGTGATCACCGGCTACCTGGAGGGCCTGCGCGACGGCGTGCTGAAGCCCACACCTGAGCGCTACGAGGTGTTGTTCAACGAGTCGCGCCACTTGCAGCGCCTGGTGGAGGACTTGCGCACCCTCTCGCTGGCGGACGCCGGCGAGCTGGCCATCAACCGCCAGCCGGTGCAGCCGGGCGAGCTGCTGGAGCGCCTGCAGCAGGCCTTCCAGCACCGGGCCGGGCAGCAGCAGGTGAGTCTGAGCCTGCAGGTGGAGCCGGACCTGCCAGAGATCAAAGTGGACCCGGAGCGCATGGAGCAGGTGCTGGGCAACCTGGTTAGCAACGCCCTGCGTTACACGCCCCAGGGGGGCGGCGAGATTGCCCTGGCGGCGAGGCGGGAGGACGGCGGTGTGGTGTTGGAGGTGAAGGATAACGGGAGCGGCATCGCCCCCGACGTGCTGCAGCACATCTTCGAGCGCTTTTACCGCGGCGACGACGCGCGCCAGCAGCAAGGCGAGGAGACCGGGCTGGGCCTGGCCATTGCCAAATCCATCGTCGAGCTGCACGGTGGGCGCATCCGCGCCGCCAGCGCCGGCCCCGGCCAGGGCACGAGCCTCACAATTTTTCTCCCGATTTAAGATGACCCCTCCCCCTGCCCCTCCCCTGAAGGGGAGGGGAGCA
>DBMK01000128.1 GCA_002298885.1 Anaerolineaceae bacterium UBA700 | reverse complement strand
GCGGCGCAGCCGCCCGCCAACTCCATCTATTAAAACATTAATTGCCGGTCCACCCGGCAAGGCGGGCGGAGAGCCACCAGAACGCCTTGCCCTTCAAAAAGCAGTTGAGCGAATGCGAGTGGGCGCAGGAAATTTCCGGAGCCGGGCAGGCCCCGGGATGCGAATCGCACCAGCTCTGGCACCACGGGCAGGCATCGGTGGGCACCCCGTTGTACGGCGTGCCGTCCGGCAGCCAGGACTCGATGTCGGCGAAGTCGAACAGGACCTTGTTGTGTGCACGCACGTAGTCGCGCACGGCCTGGTTGTTGGCCATCAGCACCGAACCCGGCCCGGACGTGCCGTCGGTGTGCCCGGTCATGTACACGAAGCGGATGGCGGGGTACTCGCTTTCGAGCTGGCCCATCATGGTGATGTAATTCTGGACCGAAGCGCTCGAAAGCCATGACATCTCGCCGCACCACGACCACATGAACACGCCCACGCTGCCGGCCGGGATGGCCCCGGCGTTGATGGCGGCGTTGATCCGGCTGCGGGCGGTCTGCAGGAAGCTGGTCTCGTTCCAGCTCCAACCTCCGTCATCCCCCAGGCGCAGGCCGAGCGGGTTGGCCTGGCCCGGCGGCACCAGCGAGGCGCTGAGCAGCCGGTAGAGCGGCGAGCTGACGGAACTGCTGAGGTATTCAGCCCCGGAAACGAGCTGGCTGCCGTGCGAGGTGTGCCCGTAGATCCAGACCACCTTCTGCTTGGCGGTCGTAATCCAGCCGGCCGGGATCTGGCCGAGTTCGGTGTGGCCGTGGTCAGCAACGATCGCCTGGCCCTGTTGAGCGCCGCCCATCACCAGCGGCAGGTAAGCCACCGGCACCGGTGCGCCGGGCTGCGCCATCGCCCCCGAATAGACCGCCAGTGACGTTATGATGATGAATGCAAACGCGAAATACAAACGGTTTTTCCGCATGTACCCCTCCTGAGCAATTGCTCTGTGACAATTATCACAATCTTTCAGGGGGCTTGCCGGACGATTTAATTACAGTTCTGCAAGAAAATGATCCACGAATTAGACGAATTTCGCTAAATTTCCCCGCTCCATCTCGCTCTGAGGGGGTCTTCGCGAAGCACCTTGTAAGGGGCGACTCCCGTGTTGAGCTAGAATCCCCGCGGCCCGACGGCGGTCATAGACCGCCTGCGAGCGGAAAACTTATGCTTTGCTCGAAGGGGGTCTGCGACCCCCGCTTTGAGCTAAAATCCCCGCGGCCCAACGGCGGTCGCAGGCCGCCTGCTGGCGGATAAGGAACACAAAGTTAAATTCATACCGCCATCTCCTCGGCAAACTGGCGCAGCGCGTTGCGCGAGTTGGGCAGGCCGTAGAAATAGGAGAACAGGTTGGTCGGGCGCTCCCAGACCCGGTCGGCCGCGGCGATAGCCTGTAAGATGGGGCGGACCAGGCGGACATTGACCTTCTTGGGCAGCACGGGAAATTCGCTGCAGTAAAAATCGCCTTCCTGGCGCTGTTCGTAGCGGGGCATGTGCCGCCAGTGATGGGGCTGCATCCTCCGGCTGATCAGGGCCTGGCACAGCAGCCCGCGCCCCAGCAGGTGCGCCTGTTCGGCGCTAATCCCCGGCTCAGCGAGCAGGCGCAGCAGCGGCGCGGGGTCCGAAAGCCGGGCCAGGTCGCGCACCAGGTATTCCTGGTAGATCAACGGGACCTCTTCGGTCCAGTGCAGCGGTGGTCCGGGCTGGAGGAAGGCCTCGGCCAGCAGATCCGCCACCTGGGGGGAAAGCAGATCTTCGCCGCGCAGGCGGTACTGGCTGACCAATTCGACCGAGGCCCGGGCCGCGGCGATCCGCACACTGTGCGTTGGGTGGTCCTCGACGATCGTGCGCAGTTCCGGGGCGTACTGCGGTTTGAGCGGGAAGCGCGGCCATTCCAGCGAGGCGAACAGGCGCTTCAGCGCGTAGAGCTGGCTCACCTGTACTTCTTCGTCCGCCTCCAGGTTGACTCGTTCCAACAGCGCGGGGATCAGTCGCTCCGGGTCGTCGGTCATATACTGCAGCAGCTCACACGCTTGCAGGCGCTCGTCACGGTCGCCGCGCGACAGCAAACCCAGGTACAGGTCCAGCCCGGCGCGCAATGCGGCGTAGGTGCGAACGCACAGCTCCATCATGTGCACCGAGTTTACCCCGGCTTCGGCGATATACATGCCCTGCCCGGAGAGCTGCCGCATCATTTCAGCTTTACCCGGTGCGCCCTCCAGCGCCAATACCTCCAGGCAAAAGGGGATGATATGGGGCGTGGTGTCGTAGATATCGCCAAAATCCTGCTGTGCGCCCAGCAGAAATCCGCGTGCCTCCTCGCGCACCACTTCGTCGGGCGACAGCAGGTCGCGGATGGCCTGAGGGATCTCGTCATTCCGGAGATATGTATGGATGCCGAGCGCTTTCCAGTTAATCGAATCGAGCGTGGAGAATACAGGAGGTCTATTCAAAGGGACGTCCTTGGTGCAAATCATTAAGAAGGACAACTATCACAATCATAGCATTTTTTTCGTAAGGCTCGGCTAGAAGGAAAATTTACCCCAAAGAATTCGGAGGATTGAACCACAAATTTCGCTAATTTCACTAATTATTCCCGCTTCCCATGCTCTCAGGGGGTCTGCGAACCCCGTATTGAGCCAGAGTCCCCTGCCCTCCAACGGCGGTCATAGACCGCCTGCGAGCGGATAAACTTCCCATGCTCTAAGGGGGTCTGCGACCCCCGTATTGAGCCAGAGCCCCTGTTATCAAACGGCGGTCACAGATCGCCCACGAGCCAATAAGAATTAGCGAAAATTTGCGTAATTCGTGGATTATTCCTACTCTCTACTCTCCAAATCTCTTAAAAAACCATGTCTTCACCACCTGCGTCAGCAGCACGTAAGCCACCAGCATGCCCAGCAGCAGCAGCCAATACAGCGGCGGCAGGGGCACAAGGCCGAGCAAACCGGCCAGCGGGCTAAAAGGCAGGAACGCGCCCACTGCCACGATCAGGATCGAGGTAAGCAGCAGGGGGCGGCTGGCCCGACTCTGGATGAATGGGATCTTGTTGGTGCGGATGACGTGGATGATCAGCGTCTGGGTGAACAGGCTTTCCACGAACCAGCCGGTGTGGAAAAGAGCATCGTTCGTCCAACTATTGAAGACGTAGAGCATGATGAAGTAGGTCAGGTAGTCGAAGATCGAGCTGATTGGACCAATGTACAGGATGAAGCGGCGCAGCCCGCCGATGGCCCACTTGCGCGGCTTCTCCAGCCACTCGGCGTCCACCTCGTCGGTGGGGATGGCGGTCTGTGAGAAGTCGTACAGCAGGTTGTTGGTCAGCACCTGGATCGGCAGCATGGGAATGAACGGCAGGATCAGGCTGGCTCCCAGCATACTGAACATGTTGCCGAAGTTGGAACTGGCAGCCATCTTGATGTACTTGATGATGTTGCCAAACACCCGGCGCCCCTCGAGCACGCCCTGCTGGAGCACCAGCAGGCTGTTCTCGAGCAGGATGATATCGGAGGATTCCTTGGCGATGTCCACCGCCGAATTGACCGAGATGCCCACGTCGGCGGCCTTGAGCGCCGGGGCGTCGTTGATGCCATCGCCCATGAAACCCACCACGTGGCCCTTCTTCTGCAGGGCGCGGATGATGCGCTCTTTGTGCGAGGGTGAGAGTTTGGCAAACACCGTAGCCTTTTCCGCCGCCGCCTCGAGCCCGGCTTCGTCCATTTCCTCGATCGCCGGGCCAAGCAGCACGTTATCCACCGGCAGGCCCACCTTAGAGCACACCGTGCGCGACACCAGGTCGTTGTCTCCGGTAAGAATCTTGATCCCCACGCTCAGCTTGCCCAGCTCACGGATAGCCTCGGCGGCGCTCTCCTTGGGTGGGTCGAGGAAGGCCAGGAAGCCCAGCAGGATCAGGTCGGTCTCATCCTTGACCGAGTAAACTGCACCGTGCTCGGTGGAGGGCAGGGTCTTGTAGGCTATGGCGATCACCCGAAACCCCTGCCGGTTGAGGTCCTCCACCAGCTTGCGGCGTTTGGCGTCGTGTTCGGGCAGCACGTCCAGCACCTGCCCAAGGTGATTCACCCGGCTGCACAGGGCCATCACCTCCTCCACTGCCCCCTTGCAGATGAGCAGGTGCTGCTGGTTGCTCTCATCGTCCACCACCACCGACATGCGCCGGCGGTTGAAATCGAAGGGGATCTCATCGAGCTTGGTAAAATTGCCCTTTTCGATGAGCTGGTCCTTGAGGTGCACGTGGTCCAGGATGGCCACGTCGAGCATATTCTTGAGGCCGGTCTGGAAGTGGCTGTTGAGGTAACCGTACTGGAGCACTTCCTCATTATCATTGCCGCGTACGTCCAGGTGGCGCTCGAGCACGATGCGCCCCTCGGTGAGCGTGCCGGTTTTATCCGTGCACAGCACATCCATCGCGCCGAAGTTCTGGATGGCGTTCAGGCGCTTGACGATGACCTTCTTCTTCGACATGGAAATGGCGCCCTTGGACAGGTTGACCGTGACGATCATGGGCAGCATCTCGGGGGTGAGGCCCACCGCCACTGCCAGGGCAAACAGGAAAGCCTCCACCCAATTGCCCTTGGTCAGGCCGTTGAAGAGGAACACCAGCGGCACCATCACTGCCATGAAGCTGATCATCAGCCAGGTGAACTGGTTGATGCCCTTGTCGAAGCTGGTCAACTCGCGCTCGCCGACGATGCTCGAAGCCAGCGAGCCGAAATACGTGTCGCCGCCGGTCAGCACCACCAGCGCCGTGCCGCTGCCCGATTCCACGTCGGAGCCGAGCAGGCACAGGTTGGCCGTCTCCATTGGGCTGCCCACCGGCCCAGCGACGGCCTCGGGGAACTTTTCGACCGGCATGCTTTCGCCGGTGAGCGCCGACTGGTTGAGGAACAGGTCCTTGGCGTTGAGCAGGCGGCAGTCCGCCGGCACCATGTCTCCGGCGGAGAGGATAATGACGTCGCCGGGGACCACCTGGTGCAGGGCAATTTCCTGCTGCTGCCCGCCGCGCAGCACCGTGGCGGTGGTGTTGACCATGGCCTTCAGCTTGGCCGCGGCGTCGTCGGCGCGCGCCTCCTGCACGAAGCGCAATACCACGCCCAGCACCACCATGCTGGCAATGACGATCGTGGCGCGTAAATCCCCGGTCAGGTAGGAAATGACCGCCAGGGCGGTCAGCAGGATCACCAGCGGATTCTTGATGTTGGTCCACAAGCGGGCCAGGAACGTGGTGCGTTTCTGGCTGGCCACCTCGTTCGGGCCGTACTTGGCCAGGCGCTCCGCCGCTTCCTGCAGACTCAGGCCCTCCATAGAGGAATTGAGCTGCTGCAGTGCGGCCGACGCCTCTTGTGTGGCGCTGTTGATTAAGTCCTTGGAAACGTGGCCGGAAGGGCGCGCAGCCGTTCCCGCCCGCGCCGGAGCACTGATGATTGTGCCGAATAATCCCATTTCACTCCTCCCGCCTTGAAAACTGGCCTTATTTACTATCCGCCAGGGCGTGGCCTCACCTTTCACCACTAGCGGCTATGGTACGGCGGGAGGGGGTCAAAGTCAAGAGGATATTTATGAGAATTTTCTTAGAAATGCGGGGCCAAAGGAGAAAAAACGATTTTACAAATGATGCTTTCTCTACGCAACCGGTGGTAGGGGTGATCGCATCCAGGGTGAAGCATTCGGAGATTAGGCTCTGGGTGCCAGCCGGGGATTTTGCCGAATGCTTCACCCCTACACTCCGACGCTCAGGAGGTATCAGACTACATAATAAATGAACGACGGGAAAGACCTGGCAATTTTTGTCAGGCCGGAAGGCCCGACCTACGCAAGAGCTTATTAGTGTTCGTGCGGAGATAACTTCTCTGCCCCGGGCAGCTTGCCCACCAGCAGGCCGGGCTGGTGAATGAGGATGGGGAAATGTTCTGGGCAGATCCAGTAATGTTTTTCCTGGTATTCCAGGGTCAATAAAGGGATCGTCTGGCTGGTGCGTTCGCACACCAGGCATTTGGGTTGAGGTTCGGGCATCATGCAGCCTTTCTTGTTGATGAATTTTCCAGGAGCCGCTCATATGGGGCGCGGGGGATTATGCTTGAATATGGCTCATTCCAGGCCTCCCGTGCCCCTGACGGCACAATTGATAAAAGTATATCCGCTTATGCCGGCCCCGTCTTTGCGCCGGCGCAAGTAATTAAGATATGGCGTAACTGGTCAAATTGGATATTGACTATCCGATTTAATTTCTTTATAATACTTTTTAAATAAAACGATCGTTCGATTTTTTTACAAGAGGAATCATGCCAAAGGTCACCGAAGAATATTCCGACAACCGCCGTCAGCAAATTATTGCTGGCGCGTACCGTTGTTTTGCTCGCAAAGGGTTTCACCAGGCGACAATGCGCGACATCTACACAGAAACAGGCCTCAGCGCAGGGGCCGTCTACCATTACTTTGCGAGCAAAGAGGAGATCATCGCAGCTAGCTTTGACATCGATTACCGGCGTGGGCTGCAAGCCCTCGAACAGGCGGCTGACGATCCGGATCCAATGGCGGTGATCGACCAACTGGTCGACATTTTCTATACCGGATTGGAATCGGCTGCCGCACTGGGGGCAGACCGGGTGAATATCCAGGGATGGGGAGAGGCGCTGGTCAATCCGCAGTTGCTGACGCCCTTGCGCGATACGTTGCAGGTGTTCCGCGAGCGGCTCGAGCGGGTGGTCCGCCGCGGGCAGGCAGCCGGCGCGATCAACCCCGATATTGACCCTGGCGCGGCGGGTGAGGTGATCTTTTCGAGCTACCTGGGTTTGTATCTGCAAAAAGCTTTTCTCCCACAACTGGAAGTCGGCCGGTATAAAGCGGCGGTTTTAGCGTTGATCCATGGAAAGTTCGCAAGATGAGCCAACCATATCGAGAGAGAACAGAACCTTTATTGGAACAGGAGGATATCCGATGGCAAAACCAGGCGACGAAATCAATAATCCACGCACCGGGCAGCGGATGATATTTATCCACACCAGCCAGGATACGCACGGCGAAATGCTGCAGATCGACTGTTATAACCGGCCAGGCGGCGTACGCGAGCCTGAACACATCCACCCTTTTCAGGAGAACCGGTTTAAACTGATTTCGGGTTCCCTGATGTTTCGCATCGCCGGGAAGTTACGTCGCGCCAGTGCCGGAGAGGAGGTCGTTATTCCTCCCAAAGTCCCGCATTATTTTTGGAACGGCGCCGAATCAGAGGCCCATTACATCCAAGAGTTCGTCCCCGCGTTGCGCAGTGAGGTTTTCTTTGAATCTCTCTTCGACCTGGCCCGCCAGGGCAAGCTGAACGATAAAGGCACGGCCAACCTGCTGTTAATGTCGGTCTTCGTGCCCAGGTTTTGGAATGAAATCAGGGTGACAAACCCTCCCGAAGCTGTCCAGAAAATCCTGTTCGCAATCCTGAAGCCGCTCGGCCAGGCGCTCGGCTATGGAGGTATGCTGCCATGAAAACCTTTCTTTCAACAACTGGCAGTGGGATTGGGCGCGCCGTGCAGGAAAACGGCGATCATTGGACGGTAGATACGCAGTTGGAAGGGAAAGAGATCACCTGCATCGCTGGCGATCCTCGCCGGCCCGGGGTGATCTACGCCGGGACGCGGGATGAAGGCGTTTTGTGTTCAATCGACGGCGGCCTGTCCTGGTCCGCGGCAGGTCTTTCCGGGCGTACGGTCAAAGCGGTCGCTGCCAGCCGGGCGGCGCCGGGATTGCTGTATGCCGGGACAAAACCGGCCTGCCTTTTTGTCTCGCCGGATTACGGCCGCCATTGGGAGGAGCTTTCTGCTTTCCGGAAGATCTTTTCGCGGCGGTTTTGGTTCTCCCCGGCCGAAGCGCCGTTTACGGCGTACGTTCAGGGGATTACCATTTCGCCGTCCGCCCCCGACACAATTGTGGTGGGGATCGAATTTGGAGCCGTCGTTCGCAGCACGGATGGCGGAAGAACCTGGGAGGACCACCGCCGCGGCGCCCTGCGCGACTGCCACACGATCACCTTTCACATCACCGATGGCGATTGGGTTTACGAAGCGGGCGGGACCGGTGCAGGGGCCGCTTTCAGCCGGGATGGCGGCAAGACCTGGACGCAGCCGAAATCCGGCCTGGACCGGCATTACGGTTGGGCCTGCGCCTCAGATCCGGCTCGGCCGGAGATCTGGTACGCATCGCTTTCGCCTGCTCCTTCCAAAGCGCACAGCGAAGGGAATGCCCAGGCGCACATCTTTCGCTGCAATGGAAACGGAGAATGGAAAAAGCTCGGTGGAGGCCTGCCCCAACCGCTGGATCATATGCCTTACGCACTGGTTACCGACCCGCAGGAGCCTGGCCACGTCTATGCGGGGATGAGCAGCGGCGATGTGTGGCGCTCCCGCGATTGGGGTGAAACGTGGGAGCAAATGCCCTTCCACTTGAAATGCGTCAGGCGGAGCATGATATTGGTCGACAGATTATAATAAGGCTGGATATTCTCCCGACGGTGGTTTTTTTCCACTAATGCGTGAGCTCGCCCGCATTTAGCGAAAAGCCGTAACTTTTTCCCAAGGAGCAAACCATGACCTTAGAGATCGTCGTCGGCACGCAGTGGGGGGACGAGGGCAAGGGACGCATCGTAGACCTGCTGGCCGCCCGGGCGGACGTGGTGGCGCGCTACAACGGCGGCGACAACGCCGGCCACACCGTCACCGTAGGCAGCCAGACCTTCAAACTGCACCTGCTGCCCTCCGGCCTGATCCACCCGCACGCCTTGGGCCTGCTGGGCAGCGGGATGGTGATCAACCCCGCCAGCCTGATGCAGGAAATGGACATGCTGCGCGCGGCTGGCATCCAGGTGACCCCGCTGCGGCTGACCATCTCCTTCGCCGCTCACCTGATCACCCCCGGCCACAAGGCGCTCGACCGGGCCCAGGAGAACGCCCGCGGCGCCGGGCAGATCGGCACCACCGGGCGCGGCATCGGCCCGGCCTACACGGATAAAGCCGCCCGCCGCGGCCTGCGCATGCAGGATATGCTCGACCCGGCAGCCTTCCGCCAGAAGATGCGCGACCACATCCTTGGCATCAACCAGCAGCTGCGCGCCCTGTATGCCGCCGAGCCGCTCGAAGTGGAGGCCATCGCCGCCGAATTCGAGGGCTACGCCGTGCAGCTCCGGCCCTACATTGGCGACGCTGGAGCCAAGGCCGCCGCTGCCCTGGCTGCCGGGCAGCGCGTGCTGGGCGAAGGCGCCCAGGGCACCCTGCTGGACCTGGACCAGGGCACCTATCCCTTCGTCACCAGCTCCACCCCCACCGCCCCCGGCGTGCTCACCGGGCTGGGCCTGGGGATTCCCCGCGGCCCCGTGCGCGTGATCGGCGTGACCAAGTCCTTCCAGACCCGGGTTGGGGCGGGGCCCTTCCCCACCGAGGTGCAGGGAGCCGCCGCCGAGCGGCTGCGCGGCACCGGCGCTAACCCGTGGGACGAATACGGCACCACCACCGGGCGGCCGCGCCGGGTGGGCTGGCTGGACGGCGTGCTGCTGCGCTACGCCGTGCGCATCAACGGCCTGACCGAACTGGTGGTCACCAAGCTGGACGTGCTCTCCGGCCTGCCGGCCATTCCCATCTGCACAGCCTACCGCTACCACGGCCGCCAGATCGAAGACCTGCCGCTGGGGCCGGCCGACCTGTCACCTTTCGAGCCGGTGTGCGAGGAGCTGCCCGGCTGGCCCGAGGATATCACCAGCGCGCGCGTCTGGGACGACCTGCCCCTCGCCGCCCGCGCCTACCTGGACAAGATCGCCGCCATCAGCGGTATTCCTGTCACCCAGGTCTCCGTCGGGCCAGAGCGCGAGCAGATTGTAATTAGAGAATAGAGAATAGAGAGTGGAGAGTGGTAGTCGAGCTAAAGACTTTAACCACGAATTACACGAATTCAAACGAATTTTCACTAATTTTTTTTATACTATTCGTGAACATTCGCCCCAATTTGCGTAATTCGTGGAAATAATTTTTATAAATCTAAAAACCGAAAACCTCGTAACCATGACCCCCGAACGCGAGTTAAAAATCGAAAATCGAAAATCTAAAATCGAAAATTCTTTTTTTCTTTCTTCCCTTCTGTTCCCCCTGCTCCTCGCCTCCTGCTCTCCCTTGCCTGCCTCCCTCCCCGATTCCACCCCCACCCTTACCCCTTCTCCCGCTCCTTCCGCCACTTTCACCCCAACCATCGTGTGGTTTCCGCCGACGCGCACGCCGACGCCCTTCTCCACCCTTGGCCCGGCCCTGCCCACCGCCGACCAGCGCCCGGGGGTGGGTGAAGTGGTGGCGGAGGATAATTTCTCGGCCAAAAACGGCTGGCAGACCGGGCCGATGGTCGGCGGGACGGTTTCCATCGACCAGAACCAGCTCTCCATCGCTATCCCCGACAGTGCAGCCGCCCTGGTCAGCCAGCGCAGCGCGCCCCTGCCGCCCGCCTATTACCTGGAAATGACTACCAACGCCAGTCTGTGCCGCGGCCAGGATTCTTACGGCCTGTTATTCCACTCGGATGGGGCCTATAGCGCCTACCGCTGGATCATCACCTGCGCCGGGCAGATGCGGGTGGAGCGCTGGCGCCCGGCCGAAATCTCGGTGGTGCAGGATTGGGTCGATTTTGGCCAGGCCGGCGCGCCGCTCACCCTGCGCCTGGGGCTGTGGGTCTTCCGCGACGAGATGCGCTTCTTTGTCAACGGCGATTTCCAGTTCGCCGCCCACGACCCCGTGCTGACCGGGTCGCAGATCGGCGTGTTCGCCCGCTCCACCGGCAAGAACGCTCTTTCGGTCAATTTCTCTAACCTGGTCGTGCGCCAGATCAGCGGCTACGTGCCCACCCCCATCCCAACCCCCACCCTCTACGTCACCATCCCCGCCACCCACGCCCCCACCTTAACGCCGGTGCATTAAATTAACGCCAGTTCGGGATAGTATCCCGAACTCAGGCTAAATTAAATCTTCTCTTCGGGGGGCTTGACAGAGCGGAAGCTGCGGTACATCAGGAAATCGTAAACGATCTTCAGTCCGCCGGAGAGGATGAACGGCAGGCCGAGGGTGGCCGGGTTGGCCAGCAGCAGGCCGCTGAGCGAGGGGGAGATGGCCGCCCCCACTGAGCGGGCGATGCTGGTCACGCCCGAGGCAGCCGAGCGCTCGTCCGGATCGACCACCGCCACCGTGTAGGACTGGCGCGTCGGCACGTCCATCTGCGAGATGCTGAAGCGCAGAAGGAGCATGGCAATTGCCAGCGGCAGGTTCGGCATGAGCGGGACCAGGATCAACAGGACGTTGGACGGCACGTGCGTGAAGACCATGGTGTTGATCAGCCCTATTTTGGCGGCGATGCGCGCCGCCAGCAGGGCCGAAACCCCGGCCAGGATGTTGGCGCCGAAGAAGATGCTGCCCAGCACGGCCGGTTCGACCCCGAATTTGGTCTTGAACCAGAAGGCCATGATGCTCTGCACCACGAACCCCCCGGCGAAGGCATCCAAGGCAAACAGGGAGGCCAGGCCGAGCACCACTTTTTGAGACTTGTGCAGCCCCAGGCGGCTGCGGATCGTGGCTGTATTGGCGACGACGGCTTCGACCGCCGGGGTGAGGAACTGGAACAGCACGGCCAGCAGGATGCCGAAGGCGGCGTACCCCACCATCACCACCCGGTACGAGGCCAGCAGTGGAAGACCGCCTGCCTGCAGGGCCTGCACCAGCCCGCCCGAGGCCAGCGCGCCCAGGGCGGTGGCAAAACTGCCGACCAGGTTGTACCAGGCGAAGATACGGGTGCGCTGTGCATCGGGGATGAGCTGCGACAGGCCGGCCTGCTCGATGGACAGGAACGGGCCGATCTCGTTGCCGGAGGGGCTAATGACGCCTACGACGGCGGTGACCACCAGCAGGACGAAGCTGTTGGTGAGGGCAAACACCACTCCCGCCAGCACCATCAGGGCTGACCCCAGCAAGAGCATGCGCCGCCGCCCGATGCGGTCGGCCGAGGTGGTGATCCACAGGGTGACCGGCACGTCTCCCACCAGGGTGAGGGTGAGCAGCAGGCCGATCTCGGGCTCGCTGAGACCCACCTGGGCCAGGTAGAGCGCCAGCGCCACCGATAGGAACCCGTAGGCGAACAGCCGCGTGATGCGCGTGGCAAACAACAGGCGAACATCGTTCGAAGTGAGGCGCATCAGCGAATTATATTACCAGAATTTCACCACAGGAAAATTAAAAGCAAATCCTAAATTTCGCCGCTGGGGTTTTCGAGGTTGATGCCGTCCCAGGCGTCTACACGTTTGCCCCACTTTTCCTCGTACATGCGGTCGTCGGCCTGCTTCATCACGTGGGCCAGCACGGCGCCCTTTTCGCCAGTGGCGGTGCCAACCGAGAGATCGATGGTCAAGTCGAAGCAGGTCTCGTTGCATTTTTCAATGTTGACGTTCAGGCGGGTCAGGACCTGCTGCATGGAGGCCGCATTCGTTTGCGGGAGCAGCACTGCAAACTCGTCGCCGCCGATGCGCGCCACCACGTCCTCGGCGCGAAAGGATTCCCTCAGTACCCTGGCGGTACGCTTCAACAGCTCGTCGCCGGCGGCGTGCCCGTTGTAATCGTTGATCCGCTTCAAGCCATCCAAATCGCTCATCAAAATGCTCACCGGGTACATACGCCCGGCCTGCAGCCGCTCCAGCTCCGCTTCGTAGAAAAAGCGGTTGTACAGGCCGGTCATGGCGTCGTGGGTGCTCAGGTATTCCAGGCGCTTCTCGGCTTCGGTGCGCTCGATGATCTCCTGGCGCAACTGCTCCTCAACCGAATGGGCCTGGTCCAGCGAAATTCTCAGCAGGCGGGTCGAAAACCAATGCAGAAGGGCAATGCCGGTCAGGCTGAAGGCGGTGACCACCATCGAAACCAGCATCAGGTTGAAGGGTTTTTGGTCGTGCAGCGCTCCCAGCAGCGAATGGGTGACGATGCACAGCTCCATCACCCCCCAGCGAGTCCAGCCGCCCTTGAACATCGAGGCCAGCAGGATCACGATTGGATAAGCCAGGATCGTGGTGGTGGTGAGCCCGTTGCTGTAAGAGCCGAAGGCGGCCAGCAAATAGAAGCTCAAAACGGTCAGGATGCCGGCCGCCTGCCAGCGATTGTGCAAGACCAGGGCCCAGCACATGGCCATGGCGATATCCATGCCGAGCACCATGCCGAATGGCTGCAAAATAAAGACCCCGGCGAAGTAGCAGGTAAAGACGACGACCGTCAATTGGACCAGGGTAATGCTGACCAACGTCAAGACGACGCGCACCATGTGTTCCTGGCGCGCCTCAAGCTCACCAGTCGACCGGGCGGTGGTTGCGTCGAGGTAAATTGTCTTGAGTTTTAGGATCACAGCAGAACGGTCGTCCTTCCTGACCTACAAATAAGATACCCGTATTGGTAAAACGGCTACAGCAGGATGCACCCATTTTAACATAACCAGATTCATTATCGGCCATTCAAAATCGTAAATAAGATTACAGTTATGCAAAATGGGAGATTGGTTTAACTTGACAAAACTAATCTTATTTGTTATAATACTAATATAATTAGTTTACAGGAGAAATATGATGGCAACTCGATATTTATCCGTAGCGGATGGAAGAATTGCTTACGACGACCTGGGCCGCGGACCACTGGTGCTGTGCGTCCCTTCGATGGGCGACGTGCGCGGCGAGTATCGCTTCCTGGCGCCCCTGCTGGCGGCTGCCGGGATGCGCGTGGTTAGCATGGACGTGCGCGGCCACGGCGAAACCAGCCCGGACTGGCCGGATTATTCGGTGGGCTCCATTGGCAGTGACATGCTGGCGCTGATCCGCGAGCTGGACGCCGGGCCGGCGGTGATCCTGGGCACCTCGATGGCTGCCGGGGCGGCAGTGTGGGCCGCCGCCGAGGCGCCCGGCCTGGTTTCGGGACTGGTGCTGATCTCTCCGTTCGTGCGCGGCGGGGGCGACTGGATGGGCCGGGTGCTGGCGTTGGCTTTTTCAGGTCCCTGGGGGCCAGCCTTATGGCAGCGCTACTACACCTCGCTGTACCCGTCACGCAAGCCGGCGGATTTCGGCAGCTACAGCGCCGCGCTGCGCGCCAACCTGGGCGAGCCCGGCCGCGCTGCGGCGCTGGGCAGCATGCTCAAGGCTTCCAAGATCGCCTCTGAGCAGAGTCTGGGCCGGGTGAGCGCTAAAACGCTGGTGTTGATGGGCAGCAAAGACCCGGATTTCAAAGACCCGGAGGCAGAAGCGCAGTGGGTAGCGGGCAAGCTGTGCGCCAGCTACACCATGCTGCCCGGCGCGGGCCATTACCCGCACGCCGAAATGCCCGAAGCCGCCGCTCCGCTGGTGATTTCTTTCATAAAATCACTGCAAGAAAGTGTGGAAAAGAATTATGCCGCGTAAAGCCGGATTGGATACCGGGCGGGTGGTGCAAGCCGCCGCCGCCCTGGCCAATTCAAAAGGGCTGGAGGCGCTCAGCCTGAACCGGCTGGCTGAAGATTTGGGGGTGCAGACGCCGTCGCTGTACAACCACGTCGACGGCTTGCCCGGCCTGTACCATCAGTTGAGCCTGTTGAACGCACGCACCCTGGGTGAGCGCCTGGCCGACGCAGCCATTGGTAAATCGGGCTCGCCGGCGCTGGCCGCCCTGGCCCAGGCCTACCGGGATTACATCAAGGAGAACCCGGGGGTGTATTCGGCCAGTCTGCGCGCCTCGGGCAACCTGCCCCAGGCAGACCCGGAGCTGCAGGCCGCGGAAGACCGGATCGTCCAGGTGGCCCTGGCGGTGGTAGCCTCCTTTGGTCTGACCGGCGAGGACGGGCTGCACGCGGTGCGCGGGCTGCGCAGCGTGGTGCACGGCTTCGCTACGCTGGAAATTGCCGGGGGCTTCGGCCTGCCGCTCGACTGCGACGAAAGTTTCCGCCGCCTGGTGGAAATGCTCACCCGCGGCCTGCGTGCAGAAAATTAATGCGGTTTTCTGCCCACTTCGTGGGCAGAAA
>DBMK01000305.1 GCA_002298885.1 Anaerolineaceae bacterium UBA700 | reverse complement strand
AATTTTTCGAACCACTATTATTTTAAAACTACCGATAAAAGTGATCGGCTGGCATGGGGGGGGCATGCCAGCCGACCTTCAGGGAGGGAATGCCACCTTCGGCACCCTTTCGGGAACCACCAGCACGGGGGGGACGTGTTGGTGATGTATGCTTTTGGTGGGAGACACCTGAGCTACCATTAAGCAGTGTCTTGCGGATAATATACATCATATAAGTCTACAATGCATTAAAAGCGACTAAGAGTTTCGTTAGAGGAAAATATGTATTTTTCGTATGTTTAATGCCGCCGGCATCAAACATACGAAAAAGATTATTTACAGGCGCGGATATCCAGCAGGCGGCGGAAGTCGGCGCTGTCGGCGGCCTGGACCTCTTTAACCAGCACCACGCAGGGCTGCTGCAGCGCTTGCTGTGCGGCGGGAACGAGCGACTTCCACCAGGTGGGATTCATATAAATATAGGAATACCCGGCGGCGCGCACCTTTTGCGGCTGCGGGTCGGCCACCAGGGCGCCCCATTCGGGCAGCGTGCGGTACTGGTCGTAGGCTGCCAGCGAGGCGCGGCCGAACACCGTCACAGCGCGCACCGGGGTCGAATCGAGCACCTGAGCGCCGGGTTCGAGCGCGTTCCAATAGGTGCGGGTGAAGGCCGTGTCCAGCGGGTTGAGGAAATCGGCCAGGCGCGGCGCCGGGATGCTGGTGAGCTGGAGGGCAAAAATGACGATGCCGGCGTATACCGTTACCGCGTACCCCGCCGCCGCAGCCGCCTTGCCCAATGGGCGGAACGAACGGTAAGAATAAGCCAGTACCGGGAAGGCCAGCACCAGCCAGATCCACAGGGAGGCCTCGATAAAGCGGGTGTTATTGCGGTCCACGCCGTACTGCACGAAGATAGGGAAGATGAAACTGAGCAGGGCCGCCAGTCCCAGGCTGGCCTGCCACAGCTCGCCGCGCCGGCCGGCCTTCCAGGCCCAGCGCGTGGCCAGCGGCGCCAGCAGCAGAGCCGGGCCAAGCTCGAAGAGCAGCGCCAGCACCTGGCGCGGGTCTAACAGGCTGAGCGACCCGAAAGCGCCGTTGACGACGGCCGGCGGCCAGCGCAGGCCAAAACCATACACGTTGGTCACCGCTGCCGCCTGGCCCGCCAGTCCGGCAGCCAGCGAGCGGATGTTTTCGGTAATGTAGCCCCCCTGCAGGGCAGCCAGCAAGGCGCTGGCGCCCAGCAGAATCCCCCAGCCCCACAGTTCATCCCGCGACAGGGGCTGGAACCGCAGCCGGCCCGGGCGGCGCAGGAGGACGTTGGCCGCAACCGCCAGGGCAATCGCCGCCCACCACACGGCAAACAGGTGCTCGGCGCTGAGCGCCAGGCTGGCGAAAAGCAGGCTGACCACCGCCAGGGCGCCGGGGCGCTTAAGGCTGGGGGCAGACTGCGCAAGCAGCAGGAGCAGCAGCACGGTCAGGAACTGCAAGGCTCCGGTGTTGCCCAGGTTGAAGAAGACCGGCTCGAAATCGCCGTTCTGGTAGGCGAAGGCAAAGGGCATGGCGCCGGTGCCTTCGATGACGTAGGGATGGGTCAGCGCTTGTATCAGCGTCGCGCCCGAATCGCGCCCGCTGAGGGCCATCTGGACGCCGTCATTGATCCACAGGAGGACTGAAGTGGGCAGGAGCAGCATCAGCCAGCGCGTGCCGCTGCCGAAGACGTACAAAAAGCTGCCCAGGGCGCTGGCCGGGCGGCTGTGAGTAAAGCGGCGCACCCACACCCAGCCCAGCGCCAACGTCAGGGCAGTCGCCACGGCCCGCGCCATGTCCCAGGCCGTCCAGGGGAAGAAGCGCCCGGCGCTTTCCAGCGCCGCCGCAAAGACCTGCAGCCCGTAGTGGTAGGCAAAACTGACAGAGGGGTACAGGTAAAAATGAGGTGGGATGTCGCCGGCGCCCATGATCGAGACCAGGGGCAGGTGGGTGCTGTCGTCGTACATGCTGATGCCGCGCTTGGCGGTAACGAACAGGAAGGCCAGCGCCAGCAGCGCCAGTACCTGAAGCCAGCCGCTAAGGTCGCGGCGCAGCTCTGGCCAGGCGTCCCGGCTGCGCCAGGCTGCGGTCAGCCCGCCCAGCAAGATCAGGACAGCCGCGGCCCAGCAGGCCAGGTTGACCGCCAGGAAATGAGCCAGCAGGTTGACGCCCATCAGGTAGAGCACGAAGCCGCTGGCGATGCCCGCCAGCAGCGCCTCGCCAGGGCGCAGCCGGAACAGGCAGCGAGCCAGCAGCCAGCCGCCCAGCGCCCAGGCCGTGCAAATAAATGCCAGGCTGAGGATGGGCGAAAGCGAGACGGTACGCAGCCAATCAGACATAGGCTATTGGCATCCTCTCACGTCCAGCAGCCTGCGGAAATCGCCGGCCGCGTCCGTCTCCACGTGCACCAGCTTCACGCATGGAGATTCCATCTTCAGGCGGTCCTGGGGTGAAAGCTGGTCCCAATAATTCCGGGCAACGTACACGTAACTGAACCCCTTGGCCTGGATGCGGTAGGGGTCCGGGGAACTTACCAGTGGACCCCATTCCGGAAGCGAAATATAGATTTCACTGTTGGTAGTGGCCGCGCGCCCAAAGACCGTCACCGCCCGCTCGGGAATGTTGTCCATCACCTGGGCGCCGGGTTCCAACGCATTCCAGTAGGCGCGGGTGAAGACCTGGTCGAGCGGACCGATAAAATAGGTTGGCACCGGTGCCGGAGCGCTGGTGATCTGGATGGCAAAGATCACCAACCCACCCAGCACGGTGGCCGCGTACCCCGCCACCGCGGCGCTCTTCCAGAACGGGCGCAAGGCCCGGTATGAGACCGCCAGGGCCGGGTAGGCCAGCACCAGCCAGATCCACAGGGTTGTGCCGGTGAAGCGGTTGCTGGAGCGGTCGACCCCGTATTCGATGAACAAGGTAAAAATCAGGCTGAGCCAGGCCGCCAGGCCCAGGCTGGCCTGCCAGGTGCGGCCCATGCGGGCGGCCTTCCAGGCCCAGCGTGTGGCCAGCGGGGCCAGCAGCAGCACCGGGCCCAATTCGAGCAGCAGGACCAGAAGCTGGCGCAGATTGAACGGGGTCAGCTCACCCAGGTGGCTGTTGAGGATTGCCGGGGGCCAGCGCAGCGAGAAGCCGTACAGGTTGTTGACCGAAGCCACATGACCGGACAACCGTGCCAGCAGCGCATTGAAGGTCTCGGTGATGTAGCCGCCCTGGACCAGGCTGAGCGCGGCGCTGCCGCCCAGGATGGCCACCCAGGCGAGCAGTTCCTCCCGGCTGAGGGGTGGCAATCGCAGGCGGGTCGAGGTGCGGAAAACAATCCGCGCCAGCAGCACCAGGGCAGCCGCGCCCCACCACAGAGCGAATAAATGCTCGGCGCTCAACGCCAGGCTGGCAAAGACGAGTGTGAAGAGTATCGCAGCCGCCGGGCGTTTCAGGCTAAGACTGGTGTGCGAGAGCAGCAGCAGGAGCAGCACGGTCAGGAACATCAAGGCGCCAGTGTTGGCCAGGTTGAAGAACACCGGCTCGAAATTGCCGTTGCGGTAAGCAAATGCGAACGGCATGACGCCCTGGCCCTCGATGACGAACGGGTGGGTGAGGGCGCTGGCCAGGGTGGGGCCAGCGTCTCTACCGGTGAAGGCTAACTGCACGCCGCGGCTGGCCCAAACCAGCAGCGAGCCGGGCAGGAGCAGCATCAGCCAGCGCGTCCCTCCCCCGAACACGTACAGGAAGCTGCCCAGGGTGGCCTTGGTGCCGCTATGCGTGAACCGCCGCACCCACAGCCAGCCCAGCAGCAGGGTAAAGCCGGTCGCCGTACCGCGCGCCAGGTCCCAGGCCGACCAGGGGAAGAAGGACGCCAGGTCCTCCAGGGCGGCCGCAAAAATCTGCAGCCCGTAGTGGTAGCCAAAGCCGATGGACGGGTTCAGGTAAAAGTGGGGCGGGATATCCCCGGCACCCATGATGGAGACCAGCGGCATGTGTAAATAATCGTCGAAGAGGCTGATGCCGCGCTTGGCGAAGGCAAAAAGCACTGCTAAACCAGCCAGGGCCAGTAGCTGGGGCCAGTCCGAGAGATCGGTGCGCAGGTCAGCCCATGCCAGGCGGCTGCGGCGCGCCGCGATCCATCCCGCCAACAGGATGGCCGCCGCCGAGGCCAGGCAGGCCCCCGCAAGGGTCAGCGGGCGGGTGAGTAAATTTACGCCCATCAGGAACAGCACGAAGCCGGCCGCGGCCCCGGTCCCCAGCGCTTCGCCGGGGCGGGTGCGGAAAAAGGTGCGCACCAGCAGCCACCCCCCGGCTGCCCAGGCTGCGCTAATTAAAAATAAACTTACAATGGAAAGAAATGAGAGGTTTCGCAGCCAATCGGACATAGTTCCGGCACCATAAATCATTATAATGGAGGTGTGGGTTTTGATAAGGGCCCCTGGTTGGCGTAGATGCAGGAATTGGCCGCCAGGCGCCAGAGATGATCCTTCAGGCCGCGCAAGTCATCAGGGGAGATGCGTATGACCGATGAAATGTGGTTTGAACTTTCGAACGAAGGCCAGGCCATCTGGAACCAGAACGCGCCTTTCTGGGACGACTACATGGGCGAGGGCAACAATTTCCAGCGCATCCTGATCGGCCCGGCTACCGAACGCCTCTTACAGATCCAGGAGGATGAGCTGGTGCTGGACATCGCCTGCGGCAACGGCAATTTTGCCCGGCGTATGGCCGACCTGGGGGCGCGGGTGGTGGCCTTCGATTTCAGCGAGACCTTCATCGACCGCGCCCGGCTCAAGACGCGCGGCACACGCCACTCCGGGCGGATCGAATACCACGTGATCGATGCCACCAACCGCGACCGTGTGCTGGAACTCGGCCGGGGGATTTTCGACGCCGCGGTGTGCACGATGGCGCTGATGGATATGGCAGCCATCGAGCCGCTGCTGGACGCTCTGTGTGACCTACTCAAACCGGAAGGGCGCTTCGTGTTCTCCGTGATGCACCCCTGCTTTAATGCGAGCGGCGCCCACAAAACGGTGGAGGAAGAGGACCGCGAGGGTGAGGTCGTCCTGACGCCCGCCGTTCGAGTAGTAAATTACTCCACACCCGCCGCCAGCAAAAGCATCGGCGTCTCCGGGCAGCCGGTGCCGCACTATTACTTCCACCGCCCATTGAGCATGCTGTTTGGGCACTGCTTCAACGCCGGCTTCGTGCTGGACGGGCTGGAGGAGCCAGCCTTCCACGGCGAAACCCACTCTGGCCGGCCGCTCTCCTGGGAAAATTTCGCCGACATCCCCCCGGTTCTGGTGGCCCGCCTGCGGCCCAATTGCGCAAAGTAATTAACGCAAGTTGCGGCCTTGTTTTGACCTAACCCCCCGGCCC
>DBMK01000259.1 GCA_002298885.1 Anaerolineaceae bacterium UBA700 | reverse complement strand
GGGCTGGCTGCGCTGCAGGCCGGCGGCAACGCCGCCGACGCCGCCGTCGCCACCGCAGCCGGCCTCAACGTCACCGAGCCCACCTCCACCGGCCTGGGCGGCGACGCCTTCTGCCTGTTCTACGAGGCCGCGACGCGCAAAGTGTATGCCCTGAACGGCTCCGGGCGCTGCCCGGGCGCCCTCACCCTGGAGCGCCTGCGTGCCGAGGGCCTGGGGCAGGGACTGCCGCGCGAACACCCTTACACCATCACCGTGCCGGGCGCAGCGGCGGCCTGGTGCGACATGGTGGAACGCTTTGGGCGCCTGCCGCTTACCAAGATTCTAGAGCCAGCCATGCGCCTGGCCGAGGAGGGCTTCCCGGTTGCTCCGATCACCTCCTACTACTGGCAGCGCGCGGCAGGCGGCGTGCTCAGCCGGGCGGTCAACGGGCGCGAGCTGACCCTGGACGGGCGCGGCCCGCTCCCCGGGGAGCTCTTCCGCAACCCGGGCCTGGCACGCAGCCTGCGCGCCCTGGCCGAAGGCGGCAAGACGGCCTATTACCAGGGCCCCATCGCCGAGGCGATCGTGGCGGCAGTGCGCCAGGCCGGCGGCTGCCTGGGCCTGGAGGACCTGGCGGCGCACACCTCCACCTGGAGCGAGCCTATCTCCACCACCTACCGCGGCCTGCGCTTCTACGAATGCCCGCCCAACGGGCAGGGGCTGGCGGCCCTGCTGGCGCTCAACCTGCTGGAGGGATTCGACCTGGCCTCGCTTCCGGCGTTCTCCACCCAGCGCCTGCACCTGGAAATCGAGGCCATGCGCCTGGCTTTCGCCGACACCCGGCGCTACGTGGCCGACCCGGCCACCAACCCGGCCCCGCTGGCGGGCCTGCTGGATAAGGCCTACGCCGCAGAGCGCCGTCGGTCCATCGACCCGCAGCGCTCTGCGGCGGACGTGCGCTTCGGCACGCCGCCCGGCAGCAGCGATACGGTCTACCTGAGCGTGGTCGACGGCGAAGGCAACGCCTGTTCGTTCATCAACAGCAATTACATGGGTTTCGGCACCGGCGTCGTGCCGCACGGCTGGGGCTTCACGCTGCAGAACCGCGGCCACAACTTCAGCCTGGACCCAGAATCCCCCAACGCACTGGCGCCGGGCAAGCGCCCCTACCACACGATCATCCCCGCAATGGCCACCTACGCCGACGACAATGCCCTCTACGCCAGTTTTGGCGTGATGGGCGGCTTCATGCAGCCCCAGGGGCATATGCAGGTGGCACTGGCGCTTGTGGACGACGGTCTGGACCCGCAGTCCGCCCTGGACCTGCCGCGCTTTTGCATCGAGCCCGACGACCGCAGCGGCCGGATTTCGCTGGAGGAAGGCATCCCGCCCGCCGTGATGGCGGAGCTGGCAGCCATGGGCCACCCGGTGACCCCGGTCAGTGGGATGGAGCGCAGCCTGTTCGGGCGCGGCCAGGTGATCCAGCGCGACCGGCAGACCGGCGTGCTGTGCGCCGGCAGCGACCCGCGCGCCGACGGCTGTGCGATGAGTGTAGGGTGGTAGTGTAGTGTTGTTTATTTTTTCTGCGAAAAAATAAACAACACTACACCCAGCAAGGATTTAATCGGAATAGGCCCGAATTCGTAGGAGTCGACGCTGGTGGGGGTGCTGCCAGTGACGAAGACCTGAGCAGGGCCCGGGCCCAGGCGCTCGATCTTTTTGATCAGCGTGCCGTAGGGCGGCTGGCGGAAGATCACCCGATCGCCGGGTTTCAGGCGCCACAGGCGGCACCAGGTGAGGGCTAACACTACGTCGCCGTCGCGAAGGTCGGGCTGAAGGCTGCGGCCGCGGACTTTGAAGAATTTAATCACAATTATTCCAATGCCTATGCTTAATGATGCTTGCATTATAAGGCGCTAAACCTGCCTCACCCCCCGGCCCCCTCTCCTGACGGAAAAAACCCGTCAGGAGAGGGGGAGCATGCACGGTTTTCATGTGTATCTCCCCTTCTCCTGGAGCACCCTGGCACCGCCCGCCAGGGCAGGCGTGTTTCTCCGCTCCAGGAGAAGGGGCCGGGGGATGAGGCAGTCATTGCCCGCTGCGAGACGCAGCGGGAAGCTTTGCCCAATTGTAGTTGCGACTTTAGTCGCCAGAACTGGCAGGAAACGACTAAAGTCGTTACTACGATTTTGCCTGCTCCGGCCTGCGTCCTCGCAGGTCGGCATTACCTCTAAAGAACCGGATACACCACCTCTTCGCCCGGCTTGTACGGGGCCTTGGCGCGCTTGGTCTGGATGCCCTTGGTGGCCCAGAAAATCTCGGCAAACTGGTTGATCAGGTTCAAGAACTCCAGGGCGGCCTCGCGGCTGGCGCTCTGGCGGGCCTTGGAGCCGGCCTGGAAAATGTGGTGCACCAGGGCGGGCAGCTCGGGGTACTTGTCGACGTGCTCCTTCTTCATGTAATCGCCGAAGATGACCCGGATCTCACGCTTGGCCAGCTCGGCGTGTTCCTCCTTGACCGCTACATAGCGCGCCATGCTGTTGAAGAAATCGATCCTGGGCTCGGGGTGAGCCTGGATCAGGTCGGCCATCAGGTCGACCATGCGGATGACGGTCAGCGCGGCAACCTGGGCCAGGTGCGGATCGTAGATCCCGCAGGGGATATCGCAGTGGGCGCTGGCTTCCTCTAAATCAAATTTGCTGAGCAGTGAATGGATCATGGTACCCTCCTTCGAATGATTTTTCCAATAGAACCATCATATAAATGTTAACAAGCATTGTCAAGAATTATTCATGTAATAGAAAAGGGGGGTTTTCAATGAATTCTCTGTGGTAAGAATATGGCCTTCCGGCCCATCAATAAGGTAATTCATAGGGGCAGTTCAATAAAGGTATAATTTCGATTGGAGGTATTGGTATGTTCGAAAGCATTTTCCGCCGCAAGGAAGACGAGCAAAAATTCAAGCAGGAGGGACGGCTGCCGCCGGGGCAGGCTTATACCCAGCGCTTCCCGGTGCTGCATTACGGCCCGGTGCCCGGTTTCAACCCGGCTACCTGGGATTTCAGGGTGTGGGGCGAGATTGAAAAGCCCTTCAAGTTGAACTGGGAAGAATTCAACAAGCTGCCGCGCACCCAACTGACCATGGATATCCACTGCGTGACTCGCTGGAGCAAGTTCGACACGCTGTGGGAGGGCGTTTCGGTGCGCACGCTGGTGGAACAGGGGCTGCTCAAGATCAATCCGCAGGCAAAGTTCGTGATCGAACACGCCGAATACGGTTACACCACCAACCTGCCCCTGGCGGTGGTGCTGCAGGAGAACTTCCTGATGGCCACCCACTTCGACGGGCAGCCGATTTCCCCGGACCACGGGTACCCGCTGCGCGGCGTGGTCGGCGCCATCCCGGGCAAGCGCGAGCTGATTTCCCCTTATCTGTGGAAAGGCGCCAAGTGGCTGCGCGGCCTGGAGTTCACCGCCCAGGACCACCCCGGTTTCTGGGAGCAGGCCGGTTACCACAACCAGGCCGACATCTGGAAAGAAGAAAGATTTTCTTGATTAAAAATTTTGCGG
>DBMK01000149.1 GCA_002298885.1 Anaerolineaceae bacterium UBA700 | reverse complement strand
TTTTAAAACCAATTAACTCTTTAAGATGGCTGGCCTGGCCTGGCGCCAGGGCTCGGTTTCGGTGGCAACCTCGAAGGCGCGGGCGATTTGGAGGAGGCGGGCTTCGCTGAAATCCGGTCCGAGGAGCTGGATGCCCACCGGCAGCCCGTCCTGATCGATGCCGCCCGGCAGGGATAGACCCGGCACGCCGGCGTGGTTGGAGGGCACGGTAAGCTGGTCGGCATACTGCATCAGCACCGAATCGCCGTAGACCGCTCCGACCGGAAAGGCCGAGGTGGGCGTAGTGGGGGTGAGCAGCGCATCCAGGCGGTATTTTCCAGCCGGATCGAAAGCCACGTCGAAATCGTTGCGGATCAGACTGCGCACCTGCAAGGCGCGCTGGTAGTATTGGGCGCTGTATTGGGCCGCGCTGACGTACATCCCCATGAGGATGCGCAGCTTGGGCTGGGGGCCGAAGCCCTCGCCGCGGGTGATGCGGTACATCTGGTTGAGGTCCTTCACCGGCTTCGTAGTACGGTAGCCATATTTCACCCCATCGTAGCGGTGCAGGTTGGAAGCAGCTTCCACCCGGCTGATCACGAAATAGACCGGGATACCGTACTTCGTGTTAGGCATGGGCACGTCTTCAACGATCTCGGCGCCCAGGCCGGCCAGGCGGTCGGCAGCGCGGCGCACGGCGGCCTCAATCTCGGCCGGCAGCGGGTGCAGACCGTATTCGCCGGTCTGCGGATCGGGGAAGGCAATGCGGAAATAATCCGGCGAGAGGCCAATGCGCAACCCCCTCACGCCCCGCTCCAGGCCGTCCAGGTAATCCGGCACGCTGAGGCTGGCGGCGGTGCTGTCGCGGCGGTCGGGGCCGGCAATGGTGCGCAGCATGAGGGCTGCATCGCGCACATTGCGCGCCAGCGGCCCCGGGCAATCGAGCGAGGAGCCGAAAGCAATCAGGCCGTAGCGCGAGACCCGCCCGTAAGTCGGTTTTACACCCACCACGCCGCAAAAGGCGGCCGGCTGGCGGATCGAGCCGGCTGTGTCGGTGCCCAAGGAGAGCGTGCACTCGCCGGCGGCCACGGACGCCGCGCTGCCACCGGAGGAACCGCCCGGCACACGGGTCGTGTTCCACGGGTTGCGCGGGCTGGGCTGGAAGGCCGAAGATTCGTTGGACGAGCCGTAGGTAAACTCATCCAGGTTCACCTTGCCGAGCATGACGCCGCCGGCGGCTTCCATGCGCGCCACCGGGGTAGCCGTGTAGGGGGCGACGAAATTGGCCAGGATGCGCGAGGCCGCTGTGGACGGCGTGCCCTCCACGCAGAAAATATCCTTGACGGTAAACGGGACGCCCGCCAGCGGTCCGGGGTTCTCGCCGGCCGCCAGCTTGCGGTCGACCGCTTCAGCCTGAGCGCGGGCGCGCTCGGGCGTGAGGGTGATAAAGGCGTGCACGTGTTCCTGGTCGGCGGTGGTGATCTCCCCGGCGTCCAGGCTGCCGGGGCGCCCGTCCACGCTCGAAATACGCTGCAGCGCCGATTCCAATATATCAACCGCCGACGCCTGGCGCTGGTGCAGCAGGCGGGATAGCTCAAATGCAGGCAGGTCGCAGAGTTCCATATTCATTCCAGGGTAGTGTGCGGGATGTCGGGGACAACGATATAACGGTCCTCGGTCTGCGGCGCCTGTTCCAGGATGGCATCGGCGGCGTCGCTGGGGACCCAATCATCAGGGCGCAGGGCCGGGGATATCTGCGGCGGATAAGGCACGCCGTGCGAGGTCAGGTTGGTAGCCGGATCAAGCGGAATGGCCTCCAGCTCGTTGATGGCTTTGATCTGGTTATTGAGCTGGCGGCGAATGTATTCGGCCTCCTGCGAGTCAAGCTCCAGGGCAGCTAATTCGACCAGGCGATAGAAAATTTCGGGAGAAATGGGATCGGACATAGGCCTCAAGCGGTTCTTTCAGTGAAAAGGCTCACGGGGTGCCCGCCGGGGTGGGCGGTTGGGCGTCAAGCGTCTGCTGCGCAGACACAGTGGCTGTTGCGGCAGCCGCGGCAGCGGTCGCCGAGGCATTGGCAGCAGCCGTGGCGCTGGCGTTTGCGGCGGCGATGGCCGTAGCCGTATTATCTTTGGAGACTTTGGTCTGGATGGCGGCAACCGTGGCGGTCTGGTTGGCGGTCGGCCGGGGTGTGCTGGTCGGCACCGGTGTAACTGTGCGCGTTGCGGTGGGCAAGGGGGTCTCGGTTGGCGTGGGGGTATCCGTGGGGATATCGGTGGAAGTAGGGATGGTAAAACCGGTAGGGGTATCCTGCAGGGTAGCGGACGGCCGGATCGTTCCGCTCAGCTCGACCGGGACGGCGCCCACGACTGTCGGCGTCCAGGTAGCCGGCAGCCGGTACGGGGTGAACGAAGCCGTCGGCAGGACCAGCATGGATGGCAGGGTAGGCGGCGGAAACGGATTCAAGTTCCCATATGGGTCATCGTAAATGCCGGCAAAAATAAAGAGCATGGCGATGGACGCGATGAATAAGATAATCGCCAGAACGTCCCAAACAGAAAGTTTCACAATCCCTCCGACAATAATGTTTTGCCCTGGTGAAATAAGTATACCCCATCAGGCGCGCTTTGCCTCTTCCAGGGACAAAAATGCGCCTAATGCCGTCGCCGAGCCGGGTTGGGATGGAATGTGGATGGTGGCATTGTAATACCCGGCAACTTCGTTCATGACGTTGCACACCGAAGGCAGGTCCACCAGGTGACCGGTGACTACGACTACCTCCAGGCCTTCGGCGCGGGCAGCGTTGATGGCAATGACCGCGATGACCTGCCCGATCAAGCGCACCAGACCGGCGGCGCGATCCTCCCGAGAAAGGTCAACGGCCTCGCCGGCCAGGCGACCGAAATTGACCGCGTTAGCGTTCACCGGCAGCCGGCCGACTGCCCCGCCAACCGCCTCCACCAGGGTCAGGTCCGCCCGGTTAGCATCCCCCAGCAGCGCCAGGCGGTCGATTTCCTGTGGCTGGGTGGTGCCCAGCAGCAGGCGCGCCAATCCTTGCAGGGTGCCACCGCCGACAGCGCTGCCGGTAACGTGCGAAAATTCGCTCCCCCGGGCAGCCACCATCGCCGTGCCCGATCCGGCGCTGACCACCAGGGCTTTTTCCAACCCGGAGAGGTGCAGCCCACCCCGTCCGATGGCTGTCACCTCACTCACTTTGACCAGCTCGACCGGGCCCAGGCGCTCCGGCAGGCTACGATATTTCCCGCCGGTGATGGCCACCCGGTCGAACCGGGCGCCGGCAGCCTCTTCGAGTTGTTTCAACGTCGACTGCAACTGCATGAGCACCGGCAGGTGCCCCGCCGGGATACGGGTATGCTCCAGGGCGCCGTCCCGCCGCACGATGGTGTCTATGTTGGTGATTCCCAGGTCGACCGCAGCATGTGCCATATAAATAAAGGTCCCTTTTTTCTACATTTTACCAGGAGAGAACGAGAGAAGAGAATAGAAAGAGATTTAAATTGTAGTGACGACTTTAGTCGTTCCGGCCCGCTAAGAACGACTAAAGTCGTCACTACAATTTAAATCTTCAGCTGCTTAGGCGTGTCCAGGTGCTCAAGACCCCGCCTACCAAACAGAATTATTAGAAGGAGGGATGGGGTATAATCAGGCCTGATTTAACGAATGGAAAGTGGCAAAATATGGAAATCGGCAATATCCAAGCTGTAGACATCGACCAACAAATGCGCACGGCGTACCTGGATTACGCCATGAGCGTGATCGTGGCGCGCGCCCTGCCGGACGCCCGTGACGGCCTCAAGCCCGTCCACCGGCGCATCCTCTATGCCATGTACGATATGGGCATCCGCGCCAACTCGGCCTACAAGAAATCGGCCCGTATCGTCGGCGAGGTGCTCGGCAAATATCACCCGCACGGCGACATGGCCGTGTACGATGCCATGGCGCGCATGGCTCAGGATTTCTCGATGCGTTACATGCTAGTCGACGGGCAGGGTAACTTCGGCTCGGTCGACGGCGACACTCCGGCAGCCATGCGCTACACCGAAGCCCGCCTGAGCGCCATCGCCGAGGAAATGCTGGCGGACATCGACCGGGATACGGTCAACTTTAACGACAATTTCGACGGCAGCCTGCAGGAACCCTCCGTGTTGCCAGCGCGGCTGCCAAATCTGCTGCTGAATGGGGCTTCTGGCATCGCTGTGGGCATGGCCACCAGCATTCCCACCCACAATTTGCGTGAGCTGGCGGCAGCCATCAACCACCTGGTCGACCATTACGACACCATCGATGACATCACCAATGACGAGTTAATGCAGTTCGTACCCGGCCCGGATTTCCCCACCGGCGGGATCATCGTCGGGCGCGAGGCCATCCGCCAGGGGTATAACACCGGCCACAGCCGCCTGACCGTGCGCGGGGTCGCCCAGATCGAAGAAATTAAGGGCGGGCGCAGCGCCATCATCATCACCGAAATCCCTTACCAGGTGAACAAGTCCAGCCTGATTGAGCGCATTGCTGAACTGGTGCGCGAGGAGCGCATCGAAGACATCAGCGACCTGCGCGACGAATCAGACCGGCGCGGCATGAGCATCGTCATCGAGCTCAAACGCGGCGCCCATCCGCGCAAGGTGCTGAACCAGCTCTATAAATATACTGCGCTGCAATCGACGTTCAGCGTTAACATGCTGGCCCTGGTCGGCGGCGAGACCCGCCACCTATCGTTGAAACGCGCCCTGCAGATCTACTTAGAGCATCGCCAGGAAATCATCACCCGGCGCACCGAATTCGACCTGAAGAAAGCCCAGGCCCGGGCGCATATCCTGGCCGGGCTGCTGATTGCCCTGGCCAACCTGGACGACGTGATCCAGACCATCCGCCAGGCGCCCGACGTGGATACGGCGAAGGAACGCCTGATCACGCGCTTTACCCTGAGCGAGATCCAGGCCCAGGCCATCCTCGACATGCAGCTCCGCCGGCTGGCAGCCCTGGAGCGCCAGAAGATTGAGGATGAGCAGCGCGAAACGCTGGAAAGAATTGCCTACCTAGAAGATTTGCTGGCGAACCCGGCCAAGATCCTGGGCCTGATCAAGACGGATCTGGCCGAACTGGCCGAGAAATACGGCGACGAGCGGCGCACGCACATCACCATTGAGGAAAAAGAGGAACTGAGGGAAGAAGACCTGGTGCGTGACGAGCCGATCCTGGTGAGCTTCTCCGAAAAGGGCTACATCAAGCGCATGGCCGCAGACGTGTTCAAATCCATGAACCGCGGCCGGCGAGGGGTCAGCGGGCAGACTATGCGCGAGGAGGACGAGATCATCATGCTCATCCCGGCGCGCAGCTTGCAAACGATCCTGTTCTTCTCCGATCGCGGCAAGGTCTATTCCGAGAAGGCATACCAGATCCCGGACGCCGGGCGAACGGATCGAGGCATCCCAATCGTCAACGTGCTGTCGCTAGATGCGGGCGAACGCATCACGGCAGCCGTGGCAGTGCCCAGCTTCGAGTCCGCGCTGTACTGCACAATGGCAACGATGAAAGGCCGGATCAAGCGAGTGAGCCTGAAGGAGTTTTCCAGCGTGCGTCCTTCGGGCATGCTTGCCCTTGGGCTGGACGAGGGTGATTTTCTGGGATGGGCGCGCCTGACCTCCGGCAAGGACGATATTCTGATGGTCACCGCGCTGGGACGGGCTTTACGCATCCACGAAAGCACCGTGCGCTCACAGGGCCGCACCGGAAGTGGCATTACCGGTATCAAGCTCGCAGCCGGCGACCGCATGGCCTCGATGGACGTCATCGAACCGGGTGGTTATTTGATGCTGCTGACCGAAGAAGGGTTTGGGAAACGCGTCCCGCTTGTGGATTACCCGGTTAAAGGCCGCGCCACCGGAGGCGTTTCAACGGCCAACCAGAAGAACCTGGACCGCACCGGCAAAGTGGCCGTCGGGCGGGTGGTTCAGGAAGACGATGAGATCACGGTCATTTCTTCAGCCGGCACCGTGCTGCGCTTGAAAGCCAGAGATATCTCGGTCATGGGCCGCAGCGCTCGTGGCTTGCGGGTGATGAACATTTCCGCGGGCGATGTCCTGGTTTCGTTCGCCCGCATCGCAGCCGCCGACCTGAAAAATGCTGAGGAAGACAACAATAACGGCAAATAATTCGGGCATGCCGGCTGGTATCAGCCGATGCCCAGCCAGCTCAGAATTGCGGGGATGCTGATCACGACCTTTTCCGTCAGCACCAGGAACAATGTGCCGAGCACGCACACCATGACGAACAGCAGCAGGGCGACCACGAAGCGCTGCGCTGCCGTCATTCCCAGGATCAACCGCTCGGGCTCCTTCGAGCGCCGGCGTTCCCTTTTCGGTTCGGATGGCTCCTCGTCGAATGAATGAGAAGCTGAATTCCGCAAATCATCTAGCATAAAAACCTCCGCAGATTTTCCGTGTAAGGCAAACAGGCCTGCCGTACTCCGCTAATTATTCCGCTGCAGGCCGCAGGCGGACATCTCCTACGGCAACCTCAACCTCGCGCCCGTCCTCAACGCGCAGGCGCAGGCCGCCAAACCCGGCGATTCCCACCACCTGGCCAGTCAGGCTTTCCCCCGGCTGCTCCACCTTCACCCATTCGCCCTTGAAGGCCAGCCATTCTTCCCAGGAATCCAGGAATTGTGGGCTCCCCAGGCTGGGGCGAAGATCGATCAGGGTATTCAGAATCTCCGCCAGCAGCCGTTCACGCTCCACCGGGCGGCCCAGGAACTGCTCGACGCAGGCCGCCGGGAAGATCACGTGGTCCGGCGGGGGCACCGAGGGCGGCGAGACGTTCACCCCAATCCCAGCGATCACTCCCTGCAGCCGGCTGCCCAGCCAATGGGCTTCCACCAGGATGCCGCACACCTTGCGCCGTTCCACGAGCACATCGTTGGGCCATTTGATCTGTGCGTCCAGCCCATAGACGCGCCGCAAAACGGAACACACGGCCAGCCCGCACCACCCCGAGAACAATCCCAGGCGGGGCATTTCCGCCAGCCCCGGATGGAGAACCAAGCTGAAGGCCAGGGCGCTGCCGGGCGGGGTCTCCCAGCGGCGGTTAAAGCGTCCGCGCCCCTCGGTCTGTTCGTCGGCGACGACCAGCGTGCCGTCCGGAGTGTCATTTTCAGCCAGTGAGCGAGCGAAATCGTTGGTCGAGCCGATTGACGCATAATAATAAATAGAAGGGACAGGTAAGCCCTCCAGGGCTATACCCAAGGAATGCTCATCCACCAGGTTATTGTATCAAAAAAAGGAAAGGCTACCTGAAAAGTGTGGCAAGCAAAAAGATCATCACCGTGACCATCAATAAGAGCAGTCCGATCACAATGTATTTCGCGTAATCCGCGCGCTCTTTGGCCGGTTCGCTCCGGCCCTCTTCCTCGACGCCGGAGGCAGCCAGGAAGGGGCTGTCGCTGCTCACGACCGGGTTTTGCGCCTCCACCGGCGCCGGCTCATCCAGCTCGAAGGGATCCACGTGGGCGCCGCCGTCCACCCGGCTGCGCTGCTGCAAGGAGGCCAGTTTCTGGCGGGCGACGAGGTTGCGCGGGTCCATTTCCAGCACCTTCAGCAGACAGGTCATTTTTTCGGCGTCCGACTCGACCGCCTGCGATAGCCACAGCCAGGCTTCGATGTCGTGGCTGTTCTCTTTGACCGCAATGCGCAAGGCGCGCTCGGCTTCGACGAGGTTGCCCTTGCGGATGAAATTGATGCCTTCGTTAACCCATCTACTCACACCTGCCCCCTTTCTGGCTTTGTCAGAGGTATTGCTCAAGAATCGATCACTCCATTAGGGCAAAGTATTTGGTGTAATTTCTCACCTACCAAAAATCCCTACCCGGTCATCATGTAGAAGTGCTTCTATATATTATAAATAAATATTACCCGATTTTATAAGGATTAATCCAGGTCTTCTACGCTTAAATTGATCTGGCGCAGATACCAGACCTACAAGAGCGTAAGGCCCGCTTAAATCTTTAATGGTATACTAACGTCTTACGTCCCACAGGAAAATAGATGCCAAATCCAGACCTAATCCTCCTTCACGCGCCCAGCGTGTATGATTTCCGCAAAGAGGCAATCCTATACGGCCCGGTCAGCGACCTGGTCCCCTCCACCCCGGTTTTTGAAATGTACCCGATTGGCTTTACAACGATGGCCGAATACCTCGAACGAGCCGGTCTACGCACCCGCATCGTCAACCTTGCCGTGCGCATGCTGGACAACCTTAAGTTCGACGTCGAGGAGGCCATTCGCAAGCTGGACGCGGTAGCCTTCGGGATCGACCTGCACTGGCTGCCGCACGCCCACGGGTCGATCGAGGTGGCGCGCATCGTCAAGCGACTGCACCCGAACCGCCCGGTGATCTTTGGCGGATTTTCCTCCAGCTACTTCCACAAGGAACTGATCCAGTACCCGGCTGTCGATTTCATCCTGCGCGGCGATTCGACGGAAATGCCGCTTCTGATGCTGATGCAGTTCCTGCGCAGCGGCGGCAAACACCGGCCAGCGCAGGATTCGCCGGACTATAAGGTGCTTGAATCCATCCCGAACCTGGCCTGGAAGGACAGCGAGGGGACTGCCCATGCCAACCCGATCACCTATTCGCCGGATAACCTGGACGACCTGCTGATCGATTACTCGAACGTGCTCAAGGCTGTGGTGCGCTACCGCGACCTGGCCTCGTACAAGCCGTTTCGCAACTGGATGCGCTACCCGATCACAGCGGCGCTTTCGGTGCGCGGCTGCCGCTACAACTGCGTCACCTGCGGCGGCTCGGCGTGCACCTTCCGCGAAACCTTCGGGCGCAAACGCCCGGCCTACCGCAGCCCCGAGAAACTGGCCCAGGATATCCGCCGCATCGGCGAGTTCAGCGAAGGCCCGGTGTTCGTACTGGGAGACATCCGCCAGCCGGGCGAAAAATACACCGACCGCTTCCTGGATGCAATTTCCGGATGGAAGAAACCGGTCTTTATCGAGTTGTTCGACGCCGCGCCGCGCGAATTTTTCAAAAAGGTATCCAAAGCGCTGCCAAACTTTACGCTCGAAATATCGATGGAATCGCACGACGAAGCTGTACGCAAGGCATTTGGCCGGCCTTATTCGGACAAAGAGATCGAGGCCTCTATTGATTACGCCCTGGAAGCCGGCGTGCAGCGCCTGGACCTGTTCTTCATGGTCGGCCTGAAGCAGCAGACTTATGCCTCTGTGATGGGGACGGTCGAGTATTCGCGCCGGATGCTGGCGCGTTACGCCGCAAAAGGCGAAAAACGCATCATCCCCTTCATCTCGCCGCTGGCGCCGTTCGTTGACCCCGGCAGCCAGGCCTTCGAAGAGCCGGAAAAGAACGGCTACCGCCTGTTCTGCCGCACGCTGGAAGAACACCGCCAGGCACTGCTGGCGCCGAGCTGGAAATATGTGCTGAATTACGAGACTGTGTGGATGGACCGCGACCAGATCGTTGACGCGACTTACGAGGCCGGGCGGCGGATGAACCTGGTCAAGGGCGAATACGGGGTGGTGGAGGCCGACTGCGCCGAAGCCACCGACCGCAGGATCAAGGTGGCCCGCGAACTGATCTCCGAGATCGACCGGATCGTCAAGACCACGCCCGACCCGGACCTGCGGCGCACGCTGCTGAACGACCTGAAACATCACGTCGACGACGCCAACCTGAGCACAGTGTGCGACAAGCGCGAGCTGGAGGTTGCCATGCGCGGCACGCGCATCAACATGCTGCAGGCCGCGGCCCTGGTGGTGGGCGATTGGTGGAAAGACAAAACAAGAAATTAATCGTTTCGGGGGAGTGCGTTGCACTCCTCC
>DBMK01000201.1 GCA_002298885.1 Anaerolineaceae bacterium UBA700 | reverse complement strand
TTGTTTATACAACATCGTTTACTTGCTTACCTCTTTTTCCAGCACCAGGGCGTCTTCGCCGCCGAGGTAGTAGCGTTTCCAGGTGTCGACCTGGTGATAGCCGTACTTCCAATACATGAATAAGGCCGAGAGGTTGGACTGGCGCACGCACAGGCGGATCTTGCGCGTGCCGAGCGCTTTCTCGGTAGCCTCCAGCAAGGCCGATGCAATTCCGTGGCGGCGGAAATCGTTGCGTACGCCGATCGTCGTCACCCAGCCGATGCGCTCGCCGCCCTTGACCTCGCCCCCCGAAAACCCGACGATTTCAGCCCCGACCACCGCCTTAATGCGCACCATTCCCGGCATAGATAGCACCGCAAGGATGTCCAGCAGCGGCCAGGCTTCGCTGCCGAAACATTCCTGCTCGATGCGCCGCACCCCGCCCAGGTCGCGCCAAGAGGCTTCGAGGATTTCGAATTTTATTTCGAATCCCCTCTCAATTTAGCGAAATCCTCCAGCATCTTCGTGAATTCCATCGGGAAGATGAACTTGGTCGATGCGCCGGCACCCAGCGATTTGAGCGTCTCGAAGTACTGCAGGGTAACCGTCTTGGAATCGATGGTCTGGGCCACGGTGAAGATGGCCTGCAGGGCGCTGGCAAAGCCTTCGGCAACCAGCAGTTGCGACTGTTTCTGGCCCTCGGCCCGCAGGATGGCGGCTTGTTTCTCGCCCTCGGCCCGCAAGATATTCGACTGCCGGTCGCCCTCGGCCACGTTGATCTGGGCCTCGCGAGCGCCGGTCGATTCGGTCACCACGGCGCGGCGGTTGCGTTCGGCCGAAAGCTGGCGGTTCATGGCCTCCTGGACGTCGCGCGGCGGGATGATCTCCCGGATTTCGACGTTGGTAACTTTGACGCCCCAGCGTTCGGTTACTTCGTCCAGGCGGGAGCGCAGGGCGTTGTTGATGGCCTCGCGTTCGGAGAGCACGCCGTCCAGCATGATGCCGCCGATGACGGAGCGCAGGGTGGTGGTGGCAATACCCTGGGCAGCCAGCTCAAAGTTGCCCACCTGCAATACCGACTGGGTCGGGTCGAACACCTTGTAGTACCACAGGAAGTCGATCGAGATGGGTGCGTTATCCTTGGTGATCGAGGTCTGCGCTGGGATCTCGCGCACCTGCTCGCGCAGGTCCACCAGCACCGGGCGGTCGACGAACGGGATCAGCAGCACCAGGCCGGGGCCCTTCTCGCCCAGACAGCGGCCCAGCCGGAAGACGACGACGCGCTTGTATTCAGGCACGACCTTGATCGCCGCGGCCAGAAAGATGATGATGACGAACAGGATGCCGATACCCAGGCACAACAGAACGATTGAAGAACTGGCCAGACTCATAAATACCTCCTCGTGATGCAAAACGTCGGTACAATTGAAGCGGCTCCGGATCTGGAGACCTGGAACCGCCTGCGGATTGAGATCAGGCAGGCTCTACGATAAGCACCAGCCCCTCGCGGCCTACCACGCGCACCGGGCTGCCGGCGGGAATAAACACCCGGCTGCGTCCCGTCCATTCCTCGCCGTCAACATAAACAGATCCCTCGGCGAATACGTCCGTGTGCGCCTCGCCGGTTTTGCCGATCAGCCGGGCCAGGGTCTTCTTGGGCAGGTAGAGCGCTTCCAGGCTGCGCCGGCCCACCATCCACAGGAAGGCGGTGACGATGATGGACACGACTGTCGCCAGCACTGGATTGATCCCCGGCGTGCCGCTCGGCCCGGCGATCAGGAAGACGGTGCCGATATCCAGCGCCACCAGGGCGATCACGAAAAATACGTACTGGCGCGAGCGGCGCACGGCCAGGATGAAGGGGAACACCCCCAGCACCAGGATCAGCAGCGCCCAAAAGTTGATGGTGAAATTGGATATGCCGAAGCCGGCGGCGACCAGCAGGAACAGGGCGCCGATCTCCAGCGCGCCTGTGCCGGGTGAAAACAGGGCCAGTACTGCCAGCAGCAAGCCGCCGACCAGCAGCACGTAGGCCACATTGGGATCCATCAGGAAATTCATTGCCGGGTATCCATTTTAAATTGGTTGTGACTGATTTCATTATACATCAGCCCCGTCTGAAGGCAACTGAGAGCCAACGCAGGTTGTGCTCTTTGGCACATTCCGCCGGTGGCGCAGCGGCCAACCACCGCTTGCAAATACGTTTGGAGGACGGTCGAGCGGGTGTGCTACAATAGAGATACGAACCATTTTTGGAAATGGATAAGAGCGGTATTTCAGGAGAATTAAATTGAACAATCCACAGGTACCTAGCGTATATAACTACCAGGCGACCGAGATGCAGGCAGAGGCCCAGCGCGGCTTTATCCTGCGCGTCTATGCCTGGATGGTGCTTGGGCTGGCCATCACGGCCGGCGCCGCCTTTGCCACATTGGCCATCCCCGGCTTGATGGAAGCCATATTTTCGAACACGCCTGTGTTTTTCGGCCTGCTGATCGGTGAGCTGGTGATGGTGGTGGTGTTGACGGCCGCCATCAACCGCTTTCCTCCGATGGTGGCGACCCTTATCTTTGCCGGCTACGCTGCTTTGAACGGCGTCACTCTTTCGTTCTTGATGCTGGTGTACACCGGGACGTCGGTCGCCCTGACCTTTGGAATTACCGCCTGCACGTTTGGGATCATGACACTGTTCGGCTATACCACCCAGCGTGACCTCACCAAGCTCGGCAGCCTGCTGATTATGGCATTGATTGGCATGGTCCTGGCTTCGTTTGCCAACCTGTTGTTCAACAGCCCGGCCATCTATTGGGCGGTCACCTACATCGGCGTGCTGATTTTCATCGGCCTGATCGCCTACGACACGCAGAAATTGAAGCGCATGAGCCTGTCGCTGGGCAGCGACGGCGGGGTGGTGCAGAAGGCCTCAATTCTTGGCGCCCTGCAGCTCTACCTGGACTTCATCAACCTGTTCCTGCTCCTGCTGCGCATCCTGGGCCGCCGCCGCAGCTAAATATTTAGTGTTGTTTTGGGCCGCGCAGCGGCCTAAAAACAACACAATAAAAATAATTGACAGTTTAATTTGTAGGGTATATACTATAAATAACTAAATATCTCCTTCGGGGCAGGGTGAGGGACGCAGGTCCCAATTCCCGATCGGTGGTATAACCCACGAGCGCCAACCGGCGCAGGACTCGGTGCAATTCCGAGGTCGACGGTAAAGTCCGGATGAAAGAAGGAACTCACAAACCAGGCGTTTTTGCGCGCGTCTGCTCTTACCCCGAAGGCTCTCTTGCTTTCGGGTTTTGTTTTAACTATGGGCGCCATCAAATCATTTTCACACAAATATTCTCGTTGGTTCCTCCCGGTGTCTGTGGTGCTGGCGCTGATCATCTGGCAGGGCGCCATCTGGCTGGGGAACCTGCCGGCTTACATCCTGCCCTCGCCGCTGCGGGTGTTGGAACGCTTTGGCCAGGAACTGGCGGACGGCACCCTGCTCTACAACACTGCCGCCACCCTGGTCGAGGTGCTCCTGGGTTTGCTCCTGGGCAGCAGCCTGGCGACGATCATCGGCTACAGCCTGGCCAAGTCGCCCGCGCTGGAACGCCTGCTCTCTCCCTACCTCATCGCCAGCCAGGCCATCCCGGTGGTAGCCATTGCACCCCTGCTGGTGATCTGGTTCGGGCCGTACCTGTTTTCAAAAGTGCTCATCTGCGCCTTGATTGTGTTTTTCCCGGTGCTGGTGAATACCATCGTTGGCCTGCGAGCCGTGTCGCAGAACCTGCGCGACCTGATGCGCGCCCTGGATGCCACCCCGGCCCAAACCCTGCGCTACCTGGAACTGCCGGCGGCCCTGCCGGTGCTGCTGGCCGGCCTGCGGGTGGGCGCCACCCTTTCGGTGATTGGGGCGGTGGTGGGCGAGCTGGTCGGCTCGGACCGCGGCCTGGGCTTCCTGGTTACCGTTGCCCGCGGCCAGTTCGACACCACCCTGGTGTTCGTCGTCGTGATCACCCTGGTCACCCTGGCCATGCTGCTGTATGGGGCGGTGGTGTTGGTGGAGCACCGGGTGTTGAAATGGAATGCGTGAGGCAGGACCTCTCCCCCGACCCCTCCCCTTCAGGGGAGGGGA
>DBMK01000336.1:29745-29891 GCA_002298885.1 Anaerolineaceae bacterium UBA700 | reverse complement strand
CAACCCCAAAAAATCCTTTTTTAGATGGCCTGGCCTTTGAATTGGCTGACGTACAGGTGGTGGTAGAAGCCGCGCTTGTCCAGTAACTGCTGGTGGCTGCCCTGTTCGACGATTTCCCCATTATTGATCACCACCACGTTATCCGC
>DBMK01000336.1:0-29696 GCA_002298885.1 Anaerolineaceae bacterium UBA700 | reverse complement strand
GGTCGCCTCGTCCAGGATCAGGATGGCGGGGTCCGCCAGGATGGCGCGGGCAATTGCCAGCAGTTGGCGCTGCCCCTGGCTGAGATTGCTGGCCCGTTCGGACAGGTTGGTCTGGTACCCCTGGGGCAACTGGCGGATGAAGTGGTCCGCATCGGCCATCTGGGCCGCCCGGATGCACTCCTCGTCCGTAGCGTCCAGCCTGCCGTAGCGGATATTTTCCATCACCGAATCCGAAAACAGGAAAGTATCCTGCAGCACCAGGCCCAGCTTGCGGCGCAGGTCAGCCTTGCGCACGCTGCGGATATCCTTGCCGTCGATGCTGATACTGCCGCCCTGGATCTCGTAGAAACGGGTCAGTAGATTAATGATAGTGGTCTTGCCCGCCCCCGTCGGCCCAACCAGGGCCACGATCTGCCCGGCTTTTGCTTGCATGCTCATATTCTTGATGATCGGCACGCCTGGCAGGTAGCCGAAATTGACCTGCTCGAAGCGCACATCGCCGGCGATCGTCTCCAGCGGGACGGCATCCGGGTCATCCGGAGTCTCCGGCGGGGTATCGATGATCTCGAAGACCCGCTCTGCGCCGGCCAGGGCGGCCTGGATGGAGTTATACATGTTGGCCAACTGGCGCAGAGGCTGGATGAAATTCTGGCCGTAGTTGATGAACGTGGCAATCATGCCCACGCTCACCAGGCCCTGCAGAGCCAGCCAGCCCCCCAGCCCCGCCAGGACGATGACGAAGAAATTGCCGAGGACGTTGGTGAGCGGCATCAGCAGCAGGGCGTAGCTGTTGGCGTAAACCCCCGCTTTGTACACGGCCTGGTTCTGCTTGCTAAAGGCTTCGATGACCGAATCGTTTCGCCGAAAGGCCTTGATCACCTTCTGCCCGCTGATCGATTCTTCCGTGACGCTGTTCAGGTCACCCAGCGCCTTCTGCAGATCGCGGAAGCCTTTGCGGGTGTATTTTGCCACGAAATCGGTGAACCACAGCATGATCGGCACCACCAGCAGGGTGGCCAGGGCCAGCCAGGCGTTCAGAACGAACATGGCAATCAGGATTCCAGCCAACGAAAGCACGCTAGCAACCAGCGAGGTGACGTTTTGCGAGACCGCCTGGTTGATGGCATCGATGTCGTTGGTCAGCCGGCTCATCAATCCCCCCGCCGGGTGGGTATCGAAGAAGCCCAGGGAGAGCGTCTGGAGATGCCGGAAAAGATCGGTGCGCATTTGTTTGAGCGCCACCTGCGAAATACGCGCCATGATCCAGGCTGCGATTGCCTGGAACAGGTTGTTCAGCAAGTACGCCGCCAGCATGAAAAGCGCCGTGCGCACCAGTCCGGCCGTATCCTTGCCGCCGATGAATTTGTCGATAGCCACGCCCATCAAATATGGGCCGAGCAGCCCCAGGACGGTGTAGACGAGCACCAGGGCCAGCACGGCCGCCAGGCCAGATTTGTGCGGCGCCAGGTAAGGCAGCAGGCGCGCCAGCGCCCGGCGCGGGTCGCGGGCCTTTTCGATCTTGCCCGGCCTGCCGGGACCTCTATCTTGCATGCGTGAGCGGAAGCTGGCGCTCTGTTGGTCTGAGGATTGTACGGCCATGGTCAGGTATTCCCGTTAATGCCGTTACCCAACTGCGAGGCGTAAATTTCCTGGTAGATCGGGCTGGTGCGCATCAGCTCGGCATGGGTGCCCTCGGCGGCAATCCGGCCTTTATCGATAACCACGATCTTGTCGGCGTTCAGCACGGTGCTGATGCGCTGGGCAACCACGAAGCTGGTGCGCTCGCGCATGATCTCGTCCAGGGCCGCCTGGATTTTGGTCTCGGTTTCCACGTCCACCGAGCTGGTGCTGTCGTCCAGGATCAGGATCTTGGGCTGGGTGACCAGGGCACGCGCAATGGCAATGCGCTGTTTCTGGCCTCCGGAGAGGTTGGCGCCGCGTTCCTCGACATGGGTGGCGTAGCCCTGGGGAAACTGGAGGATAAAATCGTGGGCCTGCGCCGCCTTGGCGGCGGCGATCACCTCCTCATCGCTGGCCTGCGGGCGGCCGTAACGGATGTTATCGCTCACCGTACCCGAGAACAGGATCGTTTCCTGGGGCACGATGCCCACTTGCGAGAGCAGCGAATCCTCGCGGATGCAGCGCACGTCGATCCCATCCACCTGCACCTGCCCGCTGGAAACGTCGTAGAAGCGCGGGATGAGGTTGATCAGCGAGCTCTTGCCGGCCCCGGTAGCCCCCAGAATGGCCACCGTCTGCCCGGGCTCCGCCCGCAGGTTGATTCCCTCCAGTACGGTCACGTCGCTGCTGCCGTTGTAATGGAAATCGACATCCTGCAGCATGACGCGCGCCTGGGCCTGCGCGGGCAAGTCCTGGGCCTGCGGGTCCTCTGCCACGTCCGGCTCGGCGTCCAGAACTTCGTTAATGCGCTGGGCCGAGGCAATTCCGTTGGCCCACACGTTCGAGAGCATGGTCATCATGGTCAGCGGAACCATGGTGGTGATCAGGTAGTTGGTGAAGGCCACCAGTTGGCCCACCGTCAGCCCGCCCTGGATGGCCTGCAGCCCGCCAGCCCAGATGACAATGACCATGCCGATATTAACGAAAACGGTCAGCGCGGGAGACATGGTGGACATGAACTGCATTACCCGTACGCTGCGCTCGGTCAATTCCTCGTTCGCCACCTCGAAGCGCTCGCCCTCGTGATCGGCGCGCACGAAGGCCTTAACCAGGTGCGCCCCGGCCACGTTCTCCTGCAAGACGGTGTTGAGCCGGTCGAGCTTCTGCTGCACTACCCGGAACAGCGGCTCCATTTTGATGCTGAAGAAGATGATGACCGCCGAGGTGACCGCCAGCAGGGGCAGCATGGTCAGCGCCAGGTGGGGGCTGGTATTGATCATCAGAATCAGGCTGCCAACCATCAAAAGCGGGGCGCGCGTGCCGATACGCAGCGAAATTTGCACCAGGCGCTGCACGGCGCTGGCGTCGCTGGTCAGGCGCACCATCAGCTTGCCGGTGGTGAAATGGTCCAGGTTGCCGTACGAAAAGCCTTGGACTTTGACGAAGATGGCCTCGCGCAGGTCGCGCGCCACGCTTTCCCCCACCCGCACCGAAGCAATGTTGTTGCCCACGGCGATCAGGGTGCTCACGACAGAGATGGAAATCATTAACAAGGAGGTCTGGATGACAACGCCCAGGTTATTCTGCTTGATACCCTGGTCGATAATCTGCTCGATCAGGCGCGGGATGGCCAGGTCCATGAACACCAGCGAAGTCAAGAGCACCAGGGCTACGACGGAGAGCTTCCAATAAGGTTTTACAAAAGGTAAGAGCTTGCGGACGTGGTTCATTATTTTCTTCGTTAAGCTGAGAAATTCATCGAAGGTGCGCTTTCGGCGCACCTTCGATTTTTCCCATTCAATTCGATTATAGCACCTCCTTTCTGCGTTGTTAGTTGTTGCTGATCGAGATGTAGGATCCATCGTGCGGAGATCTCTTCTGGATCACCTCCTTTGAGCCATTTGTGGAACCGGCCTCCTCTTGCTGCTTCGCCATCCGGCTCAGCAGTTCCTGTTGGCGGGCCAGTTTGATTTGCAGTGCCCTCAAGTCCGCTTCCTTTTGCTGCTCCTTTTTGCCGGCCTTTGCCGGTGAGATCTTGCCCAGCAGCTTGAAGCCCAGCCCCAGCACCATCAGGGTGGCGATGCCGAGCAGAGCGTAGCGGACAGCGTTGGTGAAGTCCATTTCCTGGCGTACTTTTTCAGGATAGAGCTGGACGTCGATCTGGTCCCTGGCGAGCTCGCCTTCGGTCTCGCTGCCCTTGACCAGGTCGTAATACTTCAGGTCGATAGCGTCCTTGCCGGCCTGAGTTTTAGCTTTCTGTGAGTTGGTGATGAAGTTCAACACGTCCGTGGGGCCCAGGGCGATCCCTACAAGGCCTCCCACGATGACCAGGACGATGATTACCTTGCCTAGTCCAGCAAAGGGTGAGGAATTCGTTGTCAGGGTCATTTTGCACCTCCGTTAGAGAGTCTGTCTGCCTGTTGGAACTTCGATCTTCTAGACTCATTCTATGCCAGGAGGCACTTGTACCGGCAAACGATTGTCATACAATTCGCTGGCAGTATCCGCGGCCAGATCAAAATTGTATGACAATTAGCTGACAAATTTTAGAATTTATTGATGTGTGACCAGCTTGAATCCCAAACCGCGTTCGGTGAGCAGGTAGACCGGGTTCTTAGGATCCGGCTCAATGGCCTTGCGGATGCGTCCTACGTAGGTGTTGATCTGGGATTCGGCGTCCAAAAGCTCTTCCCCTTTTTCGGTAAAGACGTCCAGGGTAATATCGTCCCGCATGCACACCTTCCCTGCATGTTTGTAGAAATAGAGCAGCAATTTGTATTCCGTCTTGGTCAGGTCAACCGGGGTGGAGCCGATGGTCACTTCACGGCTGGCTTCCTTGATCACCAGCGGCTGCACTGCGAGGGGAACGATTTCAGCCTGTGCGGGGGCTCCGTTCAGAGCGTCAATCTTCTCGGCCAGCAACCCCGCTAAGAGCAGATGGTATAAAAACAGTTGGATTTCGTTGTACGAATATTTCTGGGTTTTATCGAAGGTGGATAGAGGCGCCACCGCATAAAAATACAGGCAGGCCAGATACGGCAGGGCCGGTTCGCCAATCAGCACGCCGGCCTGGGAGCGGATTGTCTGCAGGACGCCGGCCAGCCTGCGGTGGTCGACATCTATGCTGTCTAACGGGGGTACGTCGCCCATTTTTTTAATATTCAGGAGCGTCTTCTCCATATCATAGAGCCCCAGCAGGTCGCTGAGGTCGGCAAACCTGAAGCGCAGCGAGCATTCGAGGGAGACGAAGCCGTCCCACTGCGGCGCGGTCCCAACTTCGGCGAAATCGGAAAACCAGGTGTTTCCCGCCGGGTCGACCAGGATCGTCTCGGCGTCGATCCCACCCGGCGAGCGGTGGCACAATACGTCGATGCCCTCCGTCAGCGTCTGGTCGTAGAGCAAGCCGGCCGGCTCCTTGACGCGCACGACCCGGCCCCCCGGAAAACGCACGCCCACCCGGCCATCCACCAGGCTGATCTCGGCCAGCCCGCGCAGCACGAACTCACGCCCCAGGTCCACCAGCTTTTGATGGAAAGCCTCAGGTGAAATGGTCTCCGGTGTCAAGCTGAACTTCTCGCAGCACGCCTGCGCCAGGGTTTCCGCGGCATAACTGCGCTCGTTTTGCAGCCAGGGAGCAAGTGTTTTCTTCAACAGGTTTTCTACAACAGTTTTGACCTGGCCCGGCCTGGCCTGGTAAAAATCCGCCAGGGTTTTGATTTCCTCGCCGGGCGCCTGCCGGCCGGGCAGCGTCCGGCCGCGCAGCGCATAATGCACGCCTTCCGCCGGTTTGAGCGTGGATAAGCCGCCGGTTTGCTGCAATCTGGCGCTCAATTTCTGGTAATGCTCGAGCTCCTCCTGCATGGTTTTGACAGTGCCGCAGACCACCACAAACTGCTCTTCGCCCGCCTGGCTGTAAGTCAAAACTTCCAGCGCCAGGCGTTCTTTGCGCGTCCACAACTGCTGCAGGATGGTCACCTGCTCGAATTGGTAGAACAGCGTCCGGATGAGGTCTTCCAATTCACTTACCCGCACCGAGAGCTGGTCCGGCGGCGCGGCCGGCTCGATCATCCCTACCAACCCCGGAAACGAAAGCGGTCGTTTTGGGTTCCAATGGATTTCAAGGCTCTGGTTAATGCGCACGTATTTTTTAATGACCTGCTCGACGATATCCAGCATCGTCTTTGGGCCCTCTTTTTTAGGGATGTATTGGACAAACGGCGGCATCACGTCGGGGCTTTGATCGAATATCTCACTCACCGTCTGGTAAGCGGGATAAGCCGTCAGAATGATCTTGGGGATGGACCGGAAGGCCGGGTTTTTCGCCAACTGGATGCCCGAGATGTCATTCTCATCGTCATCGTTTACCAGGCGGATGTCCAGGATGGCCAGGTGGACGTGCATCTCGCGCAGCACGCTCTCGGCTTTGGCCGGGGTATAGGCTTCAATTACGCTATAACCGGCGTTTCTCAGGAATGCCGCGCGCACGTTCGTAAAAGCCGGATTGTTATCCGCCAAAAGGATCGTAATAGCCATGCGAAATTCCTACTCTTTCGTCAGGATTGGTTTGGCTCGGACTACTTTCTCATCGTTTTCCGTGTGCGGGCCCATCCAGCTTGCCGCGGCAGCCTGGACCACGTGCACCCGGCTCATCTCGCTGTGATCCCCCAGGTCTTCACAGGCGTTCAACAGGATTTCAAACCGCTGCCCGGATAAGCGCTCGTCGTGGTAATGCTCAATGCGTTTGTTGGCTTTATCCACCCGGCTGAAGAACAGCACCCCGGCAGTCTGGGCGATCACACCGCCGATGGCGGTCAGCAGCCCGGCCAGCGGAGTCATCCAGGTGGCGTCTGCCTGGGTCCTGCTCAACAGGCTTACCACGATCGTCAGGCTGGAGAACAGGAACAGCGTTCCTAGGCCGATAAAAATCATCGAGAGCACAAACATCAGGCGGGCCTGCCCCTGCGCTTCGCGGTAATCGCGCTCCAGGTCTTCGTCTGTGCTGTGTACGCTGCGCAGCCAGGCCAGGTCCAACCCCAACGCCCGGCGGATGGACTGTTTCAGCGCCTCTATCCCATCTGCTTTATTCACAAAATCGACCGCCGCAGGGATTCCTTCCGGGCCGATCTTTAGTGCCTCGCGCACGGCCTCGGCGTTGGGAAAGCTGGACAGGATGATCTTGGGCATCCAGGGGGTCATTTCCTGCGCCAGGCGTAAACCGGAAATATCCTCGGGATCGTTTTCGCGCTCCAGGCGCAAATCCAGGATGGCCAGGTCAAATTTCTGGCTGCGCAAGGCTTCCCGGGCCTCCTCAATTGTGGAGACCGGAGTGACGTCGTACCCGGCTTCTTTCAATAGCGGCGTGCGTGTCCGAAGAAAATCAGCTCTGTTATCGACAAACAAAATTTTTTTGCGTTTCATCAATCTGCTCCTGCCGTATTTTCCTCCGGAAATGGTGGCGCCTCGGATTGGAGGACCTTTGCAATAGCCTCTTGTACTTCTGCCTGAGGCAGCGACTTGGCCAGGTATTGGGACGCCCCGGCCTGTTTTGCTTCCAGGGCCCGCCTCCAGGTTGGCGAATAGGTTACGACGACGACGTGCATGGCTTTATTGCGCTTGCGCAGGTTGAGGATCATTCCAACGGCGTCGCCGACAGAAACCGTATCCACAAATGCCAGGCGTATGTTCTGCCAGTTGATTGCATCCAGGGCAGTGGGAGAAATCACGTCGAGCGTCCCAAACGGGGCAATGGCTCGCTGCAGCATCTGGATCCAATTGACATCGTTGCGTTCGCCGACCAACATGAACCTGTCGTCCATCGTCCACCTCCTCCAGCTATTGAATTATTTGCCAATTCAGGCTGCCGCCGGGGTGGATGATTGTGGCAGCAACGGCAGCACGATAGCCATGTCCGTACCGTTAGAATCGGTCTTAAATAAGCGGATGTCACCGCCATATACCTGTACGATGGAGCGCGCCATGAGCAGCCCCAGCCCAAGGCCGCGGTCGTTTTTCTGTTTGGGCACCGGCTCGCGCAAAATATGAGGCCGCACCGCTTCCGGGATACCAGGACCGTTATCGGATATGATGATCTGCACCCAGCGGCGGCTGCGCAGCGACTTGCGCGTGTCCGCCTGCGAAGGCTCATATTCACTGATCGAAACGGTCAGCTTTCGCTCGGATTGGGGATCGATGCGGTCCGCAGTTGCTTTCACCCCATTGTCGACGAGGATGTCCAACGATCGGCACAGCCATTCCGGGCAGGCTTTGACGTAGAGCGGCTTTTCGCGTTCAAGGTTCTCAACCAGCGCAGCCACCTGGAATTTTGGATTTGCCCACAATTGGCCCAGGCGGTCCTCGACGAGGGCGTTGATTTCAACGTCACAGATACCCTCCTCCGCAGCCAGCGGCGAGGTGATCGGCTTTTCCATAATCTGGCGGGCCTGGTCCTGGATCACGGACAGGTTGGTTTTTAGCAAGTCCTCATCCAGGCTGTGTTTTTCGGCCATCATGTTGAGCAGATCGACCGTATCGCTGATTACGTAGGCATTGTTTTCGATCGAATGCCGCCAGATGTTGCTGATCATGCTCATCCAGAGCAGCGTATTGGCCGAGTTCAATTCCTGCCGGACACGCCGGGCTTCCTCTAATTTCTGCGAGTGGTCGAAGACCAGCGCCGACTGCATGGTGTAGAGCTCGAGCGCTTTCTTTTCGACGTCCGTAAAATGGTGCGGGTCGCGGAAATGGATCCACAGCACCCCGATGGTCTTCCCTTCCACATTGAGGGGCAGGCAGGCAACAGCCTTTGCTCCTTGCTGGATGGTCTTTGCATTGACTTCCGCATCACCAGGTTGCAGGTTATCCCGGTAGACCGGCGTCTGCTCGCGGTAGACGCTCATCGATACGCCGTTCGGCCGGATTGGGATGGCGGCATCGGCCTCCGGATCGAAGCCGGATTGGGCCAACACCTTGTACTCGTCCGCCTCGGCGTCGATAACCAACGCCACCGCCCGCCACGCCCCGGCGTAGGTGCGGATGGTATCCACAATCATCTGCAGCACCTGTTCCGGCGGAAGCGTGGCAATTTGAGCGCTGATCGCGCCGGCAATGGTGGGGATGTTCTCGTCGCCTTCCCGGTCGTGTTGGATCAATTCGGCATTTTTAATCGCTATCCCCGCCTGGATGGCCAGCGCTTCCAACGAGCGTTCGTCTTCCTCATCGAACGCGCCGGGTTCGTGCGCCTCAACGTTGATCACGCCGCGCACCTTTCCATCCACAAAGATCGGCACCGCCAGCTCAGCCCGGGTCGCTTCATCGAAGACAATATACTGGTGGTCGTGCTGAAGACTGTGTACATCCTCGAATAATTGCGTCTGTCCGGTCCGGGCAGCCAGGCCAGTGATCCCGATGTTTCTGCCGGTCAGGTCAATTTCTTGAACCAATCCTTTTACTTCTTCCGGATACACCGTATGCAGCGTCAGCCATTCGCCTTCCACCAGCGAAAGATTGCACAGGCTGGCTTTATAACCCCACCTGCCGGTCAGTTCCCAGGCCTTTTTGGTAATTTGCCGCAGGATTTCATCCAGGTCGAGGTCTTTGTTTGCCACCAACTCGGCGTCGCTCAGCGCTTTTAACAAGGCTGCCCGGCGGCTGCTTTCATTATGTAATTGGGAATTCTGGATCACCACCGCCGCCTGGTTGGCAAACAGGCCGGCGTTGATCAGGTCGTGCGGCGTAAAATCGTGTTCGTGGCGGTAATTGACGAACATTACGCCCACTTTACGACTGCCGATTTTCAAGGGAAATCCCAACGAGGCCACGATCCCCTCGCGTTTGATGAAAGGATCAAAGTCCTTCTGGCGATCGTAATCTCCCAACAGCACCGGGTCGTTCTGGGCGTCTTCCGTTTTATGATACTGGTCCAGTTCCAGGACTTTCCACACAATCGAGCGTTTTGAAACTTTGCCGAGCGCCTGAACGGAGGCCGGATCGTTTACCCCCAGCAGCGTCGGCGGGAACTTGAATTCCTGGCGCTCCTGGTCATATTCATACAGGGTCACCGAGTCGCAGTTCATCACTTTCCTTACACTGGTCACAACTGCTTTCAGGGTGGCCTCGTAGGAATCCTCGGTAGACAGCTTGGCAACCCTGTCCGCCTGGTCTCGGGCGTCGGTTACCTTCTCGAGCAGGCTGATGCGGTCGAAGGCGACCGCCGATTGAATGGCAAACAGCCGCAAAATATTCTTTTCAACTTCGGTAAACTCATGCGGTTGTGCAAAGTGGATCCACAGCACGCCGATCGACTTTTGATTGATAATTAACGGCAGGCACGCCACCGCCCTGACGCCCTGGGCATACATCTTTGGGTGAACGTCCGTATCCTGGGCGTTTATGGACGGTTTATAAAACGGCGTCTTAGTGGTAAATACTTCCCAGCTTTTTCCTTTTTCACGCACAGCAGTTGCAAGATTAATTTCTTTTTCAAATCCAGATTGGACGAGAAGCTGGGGGAGCATTCCATTTTGCATCAATAAAACGTGGGCGCGCATGGCGTGCGCCGCTTTACACACCGTATCCACAATCCTTTTTAACGCCTGCCCCGAATCCGGCGCCGAGAGGATTTTAGTACTGGCCTCGAATATGGATTGAATGTATTCGCCGGTCTGCCGGGTGGTCTGCATTGCCTGGGCATTGCGGATGGCCAATGCGGTATTCGCCGCCAGGGCCTGGGCCAGTTTTTCATGGTCGCGGGTAAAGAAACCCACCTGGCGCTTATCCAGGTCAAGCAGGCCAACCCATTCCCCGCCGACCTTCATGGGCACCCCCAACCAACTGCGGATGCTGGCTTTGGCGTGCGGGGGGTGGGTGAACTGCGGATATTCCGCAGGCGCATCCGCCAGGTTGAGCGGCCGGCCGCTTTCGTATACCACCCGGTTGGGATTGTGGTCCCTGATCGAAAAACTCTGCCCCTTGATCTTGGCCGGGTCTTCGAACCCGTTGCAGTCGACGATCTCGAAACGCTCCCCGCGCAAAAGCTGCACCGTGGCACAGTCGTAGGGGATGATCTTGCGCAGCTCCTTAAGCGTCGTTTGGGTGATGTGAGCCATTTCGAGGTCGGAAGCAACTTTGAGCGACGCCTCGCGCAGGATTTCGGCCTCAGTCCGGCGGTTCTTTTCCTCCTGCACCAGGCGGTTCTTTTCGAGGCCCACCACCAGCAGGCTGCCTAAAGACCTGAACGCATCTTTGATCGTTTCGTCGAAAGCGTATTTAGCGTAACTCTGGATTGACATTACCCCCAGGGGTTGGTCGCCCTTCTTTAAGGGCAGATAGAAACAGGACTCGCAGGCCTGGCCCACCACCGTTGGCTGGATGTTGTGCTTCTGGCAGAACTGCAGGCCAGCTTGGTGCGTGGACCAGGACACCTCTTTGCGCGTCTTAACCACCATGCCGCTAACGCCCCAGCGGCTTTGGTCGGCGCCCAGGCGCCTGTCGTCCAGGGCTGCCGGTTCGCCCTCGTCGTAAATCAATGGGAAGTGCAGGGTATCTTCATTCGGGTCATACAGGCCGATGTAGAAAGTGGAAACCCGGAGCTGCTGCGAGGCGTACTGCCAGGCCAGCTCAAACTGCTCCTCATTGGTGCGTGCCTGGGTCAGCGCCTGGCTGGTGTTGACCAGGCTGGCGGTGTATTTTACCCGGGCCAGGGCCTGCGAATGGCTGCGCAGGCTGGTGATCGCCTGGCCAGCCAGGCGGGCCGGTCCATCCAGCAGAGGCGCCAGGCCGCGCTCTTCGAAGGCCTTGGGAGTGTGGCTGAAGGCGTACATCACGCCGACATTGCGGTTATTAAAAATCGCCGGAACAGCCACAAAAGAACGGATATTGGTGGAAATAAATTGCGCATCCACCCGTTCATCGGCCTGCACGTCCGGGACGGAGATGACGTCGCCGGTGCGCAGGATCTCACGACAAAGGTTGCCCCCTTTGAATATTTGCGAGCAGCGGGCGCCGATCGGAAAGTTTTCCGGGTAACGCACCAGCCGGTTCGACTCCCGGTCGAGAATCATGATGCATGTTTCGTCGGCCTGCACCAAAGCTGCCGCAGCATCCAGGACATTCTTCAAGGCCTGTTTCAGCTCAACTTCATTCAGGATATCCTGGATGATCCAGCGCTGGCGGGTGTGCATGGCCGCCAGGCGCAGGCTGATCAGCAGCTCGTCCTGGCGGATCGGGTCTTCAAAAATACGATAAACTCCAAACTTAAGCGCCTGCCGGCGCAGCTCGCCGCCCCGCCCGGCCAGCAGGATGCATTCAAAGTCCGGCCATTCCCGGCGCAGGCGCTGAACCAGCTCGACGCCAGCCTTTTCGGCGCCCCGGGCGTCGATCACCGCCGTATCGAAGGGCGGATTTTTGGCGACGCTAAATTTCCGCAGAACCTGCTCGTTGCTGTTGGCTCGATCGATTTGAAAGTTGTAAGTTGTCTCAAGGGATTCGATTAATTCAGATAAATGCTCATCCTGGTAACACACCCATAAGATCTTTAAACACGGTTTCAGCATGCTTTCCCCTCCCAACCCTTTTAAATATAGACTGCAACAATATCGCGGCTCTTCTTCTGCATTTATTGTAGGCGAAATACAATATAGGTGGCTGACGATTAGATAACAATTTCATGACAAATTGAAGGCCTCACCCCCTAAATCCCCCTCTCCTGACGAAAAACACGTCAGGAGAGGGGGACTTTGGAAAATTATTTTGCGAAATACTGCCTCCCTCCCTTCCCCTGACGAAAAACATGCCAGGAGAGGGGGACTTTGGAAATTTATTTTACGAAATACTGCCCCCCTCCCTTCTCCTGACGAAAAACACGTCAGGAGAAGGGAGGGCCGGGGAGGGATGAGGATAAGGCAAGGTTCACAGCTTGACAAACAAATTCCGGGACTGTAGAATAACTTGTAACTACAACATTACAAGTTAATCCAGTACTTTTCCCTTACTATCCTGGCAGGTGATCAAGCAATGCCTGCCCGGCGATAGTGTATCCTACGGCTGAATGCTGGGACCATCCGCATTTGCCTTACCCATCGCAGCAACCTAACTGGCGGGGTTAGAAGGCTGCTAACAATCCAGGAAAATGCCATGCTTAAAATCACCATGCTCGGCGCGGGGTTGATCGGCAATTTTTACACGGCTACGCTGCTCGGAAGGCGCAGCCGGGACGAAATCAAGGTCGTTTGCGCGGCCACGGAAGTCGAGGCGCGATCGTTCGCTCAAAAGTACGCCATCCCGCGCTGGACTGCGGATATGGCCGAGGCGATCAACGATCCGGAGACGGATCTGGTGGTGGTCGGCCTGCCGAACTTTCTGCACAAGAAGGCAGTCCTGCTGGCTGCCCAGGCCGGCAAGGCCGTGTTGTGCACCAAGCCGCTGGGTCGCAACGCCCAGGAGGCCAAGGAAATGTTGGAAGCGGTCGAAAAGGCCGGCGTCTTCGCCGGCTACCTGGAGGACCTGGTCTACGACCCCAAGACGCTCAAGGCGCTGCAATCGACCAACGCCGGGGCGCTGGGAAAGGTGCTGTGGGCGCGCTCACGCGAGACCCACGCCGGCCCGCACAGCGACTGGTTCTGGAACAAGGAACTGTCCGGCGGCGGCGCCATTGTGGATATGGGCTGCCACTGCATCGAGATCGCCCGCTGCTTCATCGGCAAGGACGTGCGCCCGGTGGAGGCGGTGTGCTGGGCCGACACCCAGGTGCACCCGATCGACGCCGAAGACAGCGCCGTGGCTCTGGTGCGCTACGAGAACGGGGCCATCGGCCAGTTTGAGGTGAGCTGGACCTTCCGCGGCGGGATGGACCTGCGCGACGAAATCTCCGGCACCGAAGGCACCATCTGGCTCAACCACTGGCTGCGCACCGGCTTCGAGATGTTCACCGCCGTGGGCCAGGGCGGCTACGTGGCCGAAAAGGCCGAGGGCGACCGGGGCTGGCTGTTCCCGGTGGGCGACGAAGTGGGCGAGCTGGGCTATGTGGACATGTTCGCCGACCAGCTCAGCTCCCTGGAACGCGGCGCGGCGCCCATGGAGACCTTCTACGACGGCTACGTGGTCAACGCCATCATGGATGCCTGCTACCGCTCGGCGGTCAGCAAGAAGTGGGAGCCGGTCGAGCTGGAAATCTGGCGCGGCTGCGCCCTGGCGGTCGAAGAAGCGCCCTGCCTGGAAGAGTACGACGAGCAATATTTCCTGATCAAACAGGAAGTGATGCCGGATGGCAAGACCAAGCTGATCCTGAAGGATAAGTGCACCGGCGTCATCGAACAGAAGATTTGCGATTAGCAACCCCCGCGTGCGGCCCGGCGCAAGACGCGCTGCGCCGCCTCATCCTGCCCGGAAAGGAGGTGATGGCAACCCCATAGCACGGACCGTGCGGTGTTTTGTTCGTATCCAATTCAAACCCAATTCTATGTAGGAGAAGAGCACAATGTCTAAAAAAGCTTCGAAATTCACGTTGGTAGTGACGGCCCTGGTCATCATTACCTCCCTCCTGGCTGCCTGCGCTCCTGCGGCAACCACCGCGGCCCCCACCAACCCGCCGGCGCCCACCTCTGCCCCGGCAACCCAGCCCCCGGCCGCCAAGAAATTCACCATCGGCATCTCCAATTCCTTCATCAGCTCCGAATACCGCACCCAGATGATCCAGGAGCTCAAGGACGTCAACGCTGAATACATGAAAGCCGGCCTCACCAATGACCTGGTCATCGAATCCGCCGACACCGACGTCCCCGGCCAGATCCAGCAGCTCCAGAACCTGATGAGCAAGGGAGTTGACGCCATCCTGGTGAACCCCGGAGACGTGAACGGCTTGAATGCCACCCTGGAAGAAGCAGTCTCCAAGGGCATTATCGTCATCTCTGTCGACCAGGCGCTCAATGCCAAGGGCGTTTACGACGTGGGCATCGACCAGAAGGAATGGGCCAAGACCTCCGCCAAATGGCTGGCCGATAAGCTCGGCGGCAAGGGCAACATCGTCGAAATCGAAGGCTTCCCCGGCCACCCGGCCAATAACGCCCGCATGGATGGCGTTGCGGAAGTCCTCGCCGGCTATCCCAACATCAAGGTCGTCGGCAAGGACACCGGCAAGTGGGACGAAGCCACCGGACAGCAGGTTATGTCGAACTTCCTGGCCTCCTTCCCCAATCTCGACGGTTACTGGACGCAGGACGGCATGGCCATCGGCGCCTTCCAGGCCCTGCTGGCTGCCAACCCGGCCAAATTCCCGGTCGTCGTGGGCGAGGGCCGCTGCCAGTTCCTCCAGCTCTGGGACCAGCGCCTCAAGGCGGACCCAACCTTTGAGACCATCGCCGTGGCCAACCCGCCGGGTGTCTCCCCCACCGGCCTGCGCATCGCGGTCAACATGCTCATGGGCAAGAAGGTCGACACCACCAAGCTCGGCGGCGATGCCAAGATGCAGTTCGTCATCCCCGTGCCCGTAGTCGTGACCAAGGACAACTTCCAACAGGTCTTCTCGACCACCTGCAAGGACAAGCCGGCTACCTACCTGCTCGACGGTATCATGACCGATGCCGAAGTCCAGCAGTTCTTCGTGAAGTAAGTCCTATGACTGTGTCGCTTTCGGCCCGAAACATCGTCAAGCATTATGGGGGCGTCGTCGCTCTCTCCGATGCGAACCTGGACGTCCAATCCGGGGAAACACTGGCACTGGTCGGGGCTAACGGAAGCGGCAAGAGCACGCTGAGTAAGATCATCAATGGAGTAGTTGTCCTCGACGGAGGACAACTACTCCTGGATGGAAAATCCGTCAATTTTCCCTCTCCGCAGGCAGCCAAAAAGCTGGGCATTTCCACCGTTTTCCAGGAGCTCAGCCTGATCCCGCAAATGACCGTGGCCGAAAACATCTGGCTGGGGCGCGAGCCGCTGCGCCGCAGCGGCCTGGTGGATGCGAAAGAGGTGCGCCGGCGCACCGAAGAGCTGCTGGCCCTGTTTGAGGGCACCTTCAAGTCAGCCCTCCACCCGGATGCCTCGGTGGCCTCCCTGTCTCCGGACGAAAAACAAATCATCGAAATTCTCAAAGGGATCAGCTTCGACCCGCGCCTGATCATCCTGGACGAGGCCACGGCAAGCCTCGACAGCCGCCAGGTGGAGCGCCTGTTCGAGCTGGTTTTGAAGTGGAAAGCAGCCGGCAAGGCGGTCATCTTCGTTTCCCACCGTATGGAAGAAATCTTCCGTATTGCCGATAATTATTCCGTCCTGCGCAACGGGGTGACGGTCGGCTCGGGGGCAATCAAAGACGTCAGCGCCCAGAACCTGGTGGAACTGATGGTCGAAAAAGCTGCCGTGACCAACGTGGTGCAGCGCAGCCTGCAGACTCTCGATAAAACGGCCGGCGCCAACCTGCGCCTGGAAGTTAAGGACCTGCAGACCACCGTACTCAAGGGCGTCAGCCTGCAGCTCCACGACGGCGAGCTGTTGGGGATCGGCGGCCTCAAAGGCCAGGGCCAGCGCGACCTGCTGCTGGCGCTGTTCGGCGACATCCCCTTCAAGGGCAGCCTGAGCGTATCGGGCCAGGCGGTGCATTTCACCCACCCCAGCCAGGCCATCGCCAAAGGGGTTGCGCTGGTGCCGGGCGAGCGTTCCAGGGAGGGGCTGCTCTTCATCCGCTCTATCCTTGAGAATCTATTCGTCCCCTCCTGGAAGAATTACGGCTTCCCGCTGCAGATGGGCCGCGCCCGGGCTGACGGGATTAAGATGGGCGCCAGCCTGAACCTGAAAATGGCCGGCCTCGATGAACCCGTCAGCAGCCTGTCGGGCGGGAACGCCCAGAAAGTGGTAATCGGCAAGTGGCTGCTGCGCAGCCCGCGCCTGCTGCTGCTGGACGACCCCACCAAGGGCGTGGACGTGGGTACGAAAGCCGAGTTTTACAAACTGCTGGCCCGGCTGTGCGACCAGGGGACGGCCATCCTGTTCTACAGCAGCGACGATGAGGAGCTGCTGGGGCTGTGCGACCGCGTGCTGGTGCTGCACGACGGCATCGTGCGCTCCGAGCTGCGCGGCGAGACGCTCACCAAGTCCAACCTGGTGGCTGCCAGCCTGGGCGCCTCCAACGGGAGCGAGCAATGAACAAGATCCACTGGGCTTCGCTCACCTCCCGGCGTCCCTACTTGTTTGCGCTGGCCCTGCTGGTCGTGACCATGGCGGTCAATTTTATTTTCCAGCCCGGCCTGTTCGAGCGCAGCACGCTGAACAGCAACATGCGCGTTTTCCTGCCATCCATTTTCCTGGCTGCCGGGCAGGCGGTGGTGGTGCTGTCGGGCGGAATCGATATTTCGGTCGGGGCTATCGTCTCGATCGTCAACGTCATCCTGACCACCCAGCTCGGCACGCAGGCCACCCCCGAACAAACGGCCCTGTGGATCGGCATCGTGCTGGTGGTGGGTATGGCCGCCGGGGCAGTCAACGGCTTCTTCACGGCCTACCTGCGCCTGCAGCCGATCATCACCACCTACGCCACCAGCTTTTTATACGCCGGGATCGCCCTGTACATCTTGCCCAACCCCGGCGGGGCCGTGCCGAATGCGCTCTCGGTTTTCTACCGGGATTCAACCCCCCTGGGACTGCCGCTGGCCTTCTTTGTGATCGCCGTCCTGCTGGCGGGCTGGTGGCTGGTGCAGCAGACGCGCTACGGGCGCTTTTTGTACGCCGTCGGCGGGCAGCCCGAGGCGGCCTACGCCACGGCCGTGCCGGTCAGCGCAGTCCAGTTCAGCACCTACGTCGTCTCCGGGCTGATGTCCGCCCTGGCGGGCATCGCCGTCACCCTTTTGACCAGTTCGGGCAACGCCGGCATCGGCGACGCCCTGACCCTGGCCTCGGTATCGGCGGTGGTCATCGGCGGCACGGCCTTGCGCGGCGGCATCGGCGGGGTGACCGGGGCCATTATTGGAGCGATCATCCTGGGCTTCATTAAAAACATTATTTCCTTCGCCAACGTGGACCTGTGGTGGCAGACGTTCGTCAATGCAGCCATCATCGTGCTGGCGCTGGCGGCGCCGGGAATCATCGAACTGTTCCGGAGGAGGCGGCTGTGAAAAAATTGACCATCTCTCCCCCACTCGCCGCCGTTATCCTGGCCGTGGTCCTGTTCCTGGCCAGCGGGCTGCTGCCAAACGGTTTCGGCAGCGATCCCTCCATCGCCCTGGCCCAGGCCACCAACATCATCCGCCTGTCGGTCTTCCTGGGCATCATCGCCGCCGGGCAGACCCTGGTCATCATCAGCGGCGGCGAGGGCATCGACCTGTCGGTCGGCTCGGTGGTCACTCTCACCGCCATCCTGGTTTACACCATCTGTAACGGGCGCGACGAAATGGTGCTGCCAGCCCTGGCGGTGGCCCTGCTGGTTGGGGCGGCGATCGGGTTTGTGAACGGCATCGGCGTCACCTTCGTTAAAATCTCGCCGCTGGTGATGACACTGAGCATGTCCGGCGTGATCACCGGGCTGATCCTGGTGGCCCAGCACGGCAACGTTTCGGGGGCGGTGGCGCCGATCATGACGCGCATCGTGGCCCGCCCGCTGGTGTTCGGCATCCCCGGAGCTATCATCATCTGGGTGGTGTTCGGCCTGCTGATGTGGCTGCTGCTGGAGCGCACCACCTTCGGCAAAAACCTGTTCGCCATCGGCGTCAACCGGGTGACGGCGCGCCTCTCGGGCATCAACGTCACCTGGATGTCGCTGGGAGTCTACGCCCTGGGCGGGCTGCTGGCCGGCCTGGGCGGCTTTTTGGTGGTGGCCAACACCGGGGTGGTGTTCATTGCCCTGGGCAACCCTTTCCTGTTCCCCTCCATCGCCGCCGTGGCGGTGGGCGGGACGCTGCTTTCGGGCGGCAAGGGCAGCTATTGGGGCACCATGGCCGGGTCGCTGGTGCTAACCCTGATCACCAGCCTGCTGACCACCATGCAGATGCCGGATTCAGTGCGGCGCATGGTGCTGGGCGGCACGCTGCTGGTGCTGATCTCAATCTACGGCCGGCAGCGCGGTTTCAGGCAGTAAAGATAAATAATTTTGGTGGACTTTGAGGCGCAAAGCGGCCCAAAATCCACCGAAAATAATTGGAGAAAAACATGGACAAAAAGCTCAAGATTGGCCTAGTAGGCTCGGGTTTTGTGGCGGATATCCACGCTTATTCATTAAAACACTTCGTGCCCAATGCCGAGGTGGTGGCCGTGGCTTCGCCGCACGGGGCCGAGAAATTCGCCAAAGAGCACGGCATCCCCCGTGCATTTGCCCATTACGCCGACCTGCTGGCTCAGAAAGACATCGACATGATCAGCCTGGGCGTGCCCAACGATCTGCATTGGCGAATCACCCTGGATGCGGCAACTGCCGGCAAGCACATCATCTGCGAGAAGCCGCTGTGCAAAACGCTGGCCGAGGCCGACGAGATGATCGCCGCCTGCAAGGCCCACGGCGTGCTGCTGCTGTACGCCGAGGAGCTGCTCTTCGCCCCCAAGTACGTGCGCGCCAAGATGTTGGTCGAAGAGGGCGCGGTGGGCAAGCCCTTTCTGGTCAAGCAGTCCGAGGAGCACAGCGGCCCGCACATGCCCTGGTTCTGGGACGTCAACCGTTCGGGCGGGGGCGTGTTGCTCGACATGGGCTGCCATTCGGTCGAGTACACCCGCTGGGTGCTTGGCAAGCCGCCGGTCAAAAGCGTCACTGCCTTCATGGACACCTTCGTGCACCAGAAGCGCACACAGGGCGAGGACCATTCGTTCTGTATCATCGAATACGAGGGCGGCAAGGTGGCCATGGTGGAGGATTCGTGGGCCAAGGGCGGCGGGGTAGACGACCGCTGCGAAATTTACGGCGACAAAGGCCACACCCGCGCCGACCTGCTGCGCGGCAGCTCGCTGCTCACCTACAGTGAAGAGGGCTACGGCTACGCCGTCGAGAAAGCCGGCACCACCCGCGGCTACACCTTCACCATGTTTGAGGAGGCCTGGAACTACGGTTTCCCGCAGGAGATGCAGCACTTCGTCAACTGCGCCCTCGGCGCCGAGACGCCCATGGAGACCGGCGAGGACGGGCGCGAGGTGCTCAAGATCCTCTACGCCGCCTACCAGTCGGCGGGCGAGGGGCGCCGGATCGACTGGCCCTACACACCGCCGGAAGTTGAGAAACCGATCGATTTATGGAGAAAATCTTAGCATGAGCCATCTTTTATCGAGCAAGACCATTACCTACGAACAACTGGCCAAGACCATTGACCATTCGCTGCTCAAACCCGAGCTGACCGAGGCGGACGTGATCGCCGGCTGCGAGCTGGCTGCCCGTTACCACGTGGCTTCGGTGTGCGTCAAACCCGCCGACGTCCCCCTGGCGGCCCGGCTGCTCAAGGACTCGGACGTGGCCGTGGGCACCGTCATCGGATTCCCGCACGGCGGATCGACGACGGCCAGCAAGGTCTTCGAGGCGCAGGACGCTATGGACGCCGGCGCCGTGGAGCTGGACATGGTGATCAACATCGGGGCGCTGCGCTCCGGCAAGCTGGAGTACGTGCGCGATGAAATCAAAGCCGTGGTCACGACCGCCCACGCCCGCGGGGCGCTGGTCAAGGTCATCATGGAAAACGCCTACCTGACCGACGAGCAGAAAGTGACTGCCTGCAAGCTGGCCGAGCAGGCCGGGGCTGACTTCGTAAAGACCTCGACCGGCTTTGCCCCCAGCGGGGCCACCCTGGAGGACGTGCGCCTGATGCGCGCCTCCGTCAGCCCACACATGCAGGTGAAGTGCGCCCACGGCGTGCGCACCCTGCAGGCCCTGCTGGACATGATCGACGCCGGGGTAACCCGCACCGGCGCCACCGCCACGGCGGCCATTCTGGACGATTTTAAATCGACGCACGGCGCATAAGCGCCGCACACGCCGGTTTTTTGCTGCGAAGTGCGGGGTTCCCCGCACTTCGCAGCAAAAAACCCCTCTAAAAGTGAGGTAAATCATGGCGGATAATGATATTTTGGTTGGCCTGGCGGGCACCGGCTTCATCGGCCCGGCGCACCTGGAGGCCCTGCGGCGCAACAACATCCGGGTCGTCGGCCTGGCCGAATCGACCGCCGAGCTTGCCGGTAAAAAAGCGCTCGAGCTGGGCATCGAGAAGGGCTACGCTTCCTACGCAGAAATGCTCGCCGACCCGCGCATCACCGTGGTCCACCTGGCGACCCCCAATTACCTGCACTTCGAGCAGGCCAAGGCGGCCCTGCTGGCCGGCAAGCACGTGGTGTGCGAGAAACCCCTGGCCATGAACAGCCGCGAATCGGCCGAGCTGGTGCGCCTGGCCTCCGAACACCACCGGGTCAACGCCATCAACTTCAACCTGCGCTTCTATCCCATTGTCCAGCAGGCGCGGGCCATGGTGCAGGCCGGCGAGCTGGGCGACCTGTTCATCCTGCAGGGCTCGTACCTTCAGGACTGGCTGCTCTACCCCACCGATTGGAACTGGCGCCTCGAGCCGCAGCTGGGCGGCACGCTGCGCGCCGTGGCCGATATCGGCTCGCACTGGCTGGACCTGCTCACCTTCATCACCGGCCTGCGCATCGAGGAGGTGTTTGCCGATTTCAAAACCTTCCTGCCGGTACGCAAGCGCCCGACCCGCCCGGTGGAAACCTACAGCGGCAAACTCTTGCAGGCCTCGGATTACGTCGACCAGCCCATTTCCACCGAGGACTACGCTACGATCCTGCTGCATTACGAAAACGGGGCGCGCGGCGTGGTGACGGTGGCCCAGGTGTGCGCCGGGCGCAAGAACCGCCTGTACTTCGAGATCGACGGGGCCAAATCGGCGCTGGCGTGGGATTCGGAGCACCCCAACGATCTGTGGCTGGGCCGCCGCGACGGCCCGAACGGCCTGCTGATGAAGGACCCATCCCTGGTGGCGCCGGAAGTGCGCCAGATCATCTCCTACCCCGGCGGGCACCAGGAGGGTTTCCCGGATACGTTCAAGCAGCTCCAGGCCAAGGTCTACCGCTACCTGCGGGCCGGCAATTTCGACGCCCCGGCCGATTTCCCAACCTTCGCCGACGGGCATTACGAGATGCTGCTGTGCGAAGCCGTCGAGCGCAGCGCCAAAGAGGGCGCCTGGGTCAAGGTGGGCAGGGCCTGAGCCGGCCATTGCCGCCAACTTCGGTCTTTATTCCGACAAACTGGAGGTCTCAATGAAACTTGGTATATTTAGCGCCGCATTTCCGCAGTGGAGCCTGGAGCAGGTGGCCGATTTTGCCCAGGCAAACGGCTTCGAGGCGGTCGAGATTGCCTGCTGGCCGCACGAACGCGCCGCCCGCCGCTACGCCGGCGTGACCCACATCGACGTCGAGACGCTGGATGCCGCCGGCGCGGCGAAAATTTTGGACATGCTCGCCCGGCGCGGGCTGATCATTTCGTCGCTCGGCTATTATCCCAACCCGCTCCACCCCAACCTGGAGCACCGGGCGGCAGTGATCGACCACCTCAAACGCGTCATCGCTGCCGCCGGGCTGTTGAAGGTCCCCGTGGTGGGCACCTTCATCGGCAAGGACAAGGATAAGGCCGTGCCGGCCAACCTCGAGGAGTATGCCAGGGTCTGGCCGCCGATTGTGAAGTTCGCCGCCGAGCACGGGGTGAAGATCGGCATCGAAAACTGCCCCATGCTCTTCTCGTACGACGAATGGCCGGGCGGCAACAACCTGGCCAGCACCCCGGCCATCTGGAAGAAGATGTGGGAGATCATCCCCGACGCCAATTTTGGCCTCAACCTGGACCCCTCGCACCTGGTGCTGCAGATGATCGACTACGAGCGGGTGGTGAGTGAGTTTAAAGAGCGCATCTTCCACGTGCACGCCAAGGACCTGCAGATCGACCGCGAGGGCCTGTACCAGAACGGCGTGCTCTCGCAGGGCATGGGCTGGCAGATCCCGCGCCTGCCTGGCCTGGGCGACATGCGCTGGGACCGCTTCATCAGCGCCCTCTACCGCGCCGGCTACGATTACGTGGTCAGCATCGAGCATGAGGACCGCGCCTTCGAGAAGACCGAAGAGCTGGTCAAGAAGGGCTTTTTGATCGCCCGCGACGTGCTCCGGCCCTACATTAAATAAGGCCCAGGTCATGGAATTCTTTATCGGCGTAGATTTAGGCGGCACCAACATCAAGGCGGGCATCGTCGATGTCTCGGCTGGCCGCGTGGTGCTGGCCCGCTCGGAGCCTACCCTGGCGCGCGACGGCCACGATGCAGTGATGGAGCGCATGGGCCACCTGGTGAATGACGTCATCGCCGAGCAGGGCCTGCTGAAAAGCGAGGTCGGCGGCGTGGGCGTCACCGCCCCCGGCGTGCTGGACCTGGAAAAGGGCGCCACCCTGTTCCTGCCCAACCTGCCGGGCACATGGCCCAACGTGCCGCTGCGCGACACTTTGCAGCACAGCACAGGCCTGCCGGTCTTCCTGCTCAACGACGTGCGCGCCATCACCTTTGGCGAGTGGAAGTTTGGAGCCGGGCGCGGCGCAGATACCATTGCCTGCTTCGCCATTGGCACTGGCATCGGCGGCGGGCTGGTGATCAACGGCCAGCTCCACCTGGGCATCGGCGGCACGGCGGGCGAGCTGGGCCACCAATCCATCGATTTCAACGGCCCGGAGTGCGGCTGCGGCAACCGCGGCTGCCTGGAGGCGTTCGCCTCTGGGCCGGCGATCGCCGCCATGGGCATTAAAGCCGTCATCCAGGGCCGCACCACCCGCCTGGGTGAGATGGTGGGCTACGACCTGAACAAGATCACCCCCGAGCTGATCTACGCCGCCGCCGTACAGGGCGACGACGTGGCCCGGGATATCTACGACCTAGCCGGCATGTACCTGGGCGTGGCCGTGGCCAACGTGCTGGTCTCGGTGGGGCCGCGCAAGGTGGTCATCGCCGGCGGCGTGGCCGCGGCGGGCGACCTGCTGCTCGAGCCGGTGCGGCGCACCATCCGCCAGCGGGTGACCGTGATGCCGGTCGAGCAGGTGGAAGTGGTGCAGGCCAGCCTGGGCTCGGAAGCCGGCGTGCTGGGTGTGGCCGTCTGGGCGGCACAAAACCTGGTAAGAGTGTGATTTCGACGCGAGCACCACGATAAAGAGGATATGGAGAATTGGGTATGACGCGGACGCGGCTTGACCTGGAACCCCCGGATACGATCTCGCTTGGCGGGCGAGAGGATGCCCACGCGCCGAAATACTACGCCCTCAAGCACATCCTGCGCCAAAAAATCGCCTCCCTGGCGCCCGGCGACGCCATCCCCTCGGAATCCGAGCTGTGCCAGGCTTACAACATCAGCCGCACCACCGTGCGCAAGGCCATCGGCGACTTGATCCAGGAAGGGCTGGTCTACACCGTGCAGGGCAAGGGCGCCTTCGTGGCCCGGCACAAGCTGGTATCCGCCTGGGTGCAGCGCACCGGCGGGCTGTTCGCCGATATGACCGAGCGCGGCTTCGCAGTCAGCATGCGGGTGCTCAGCCGGGCGGTGCTCCAGCCGGACGACTTCATCCAGAGCGAGCTGAGGCTGGGCCCCGGCGAGCGGGTAGTCAAGCTGGTGCGCCTCCGCTTCGTGGAAGATAAGCCCTTCGACGTCGTCACCAATTACATCCCGGTGCGCCTGTTCCCGGGCATCGAAAATGAGGATTTCGAGCACAATTCGCTCTACGCCCTGATGCGCGGCAAATATGCCGCCAAATTCGAGCACGGCGTGCGCCTGGTGGAAGCCGGTGCTTGCCCGCCGGAAGAGGCCAGGCTGCTCAACATCAGCCCGGGCTCGCCCATCCTGATCACCCACAGCACCATGTACAACGAGCAGGGCGACGCCGTGGAACATGGTATCGTCCTGCAGCGCAGCGACGTAGCCCAAATTATTATTACTGTCATCCCACAATAAAACCAATGAATCATCGCGACCGTGTACTCACCGCAGCCAACCATGGCGAGCCGGATACCGTCCCTATGGCGGTATGGGGCAGCGCCTACGGCATTACCGACCCGCTGTATTTCGATCTGCTCAAGGAGCTGGGGCTGGGAGGGCCAACCGCCCCGTTCCGCAGCCGCATGGGGCATACCATCAATTACTACGACGACCGGGTGCTCGGGCGGCTGGACGTGGACGTGCGCCACGTGGACTGCGGCTTCAGCGACCTGGGCGGCCCGGCGCAGGACGGCGGCAAGGACAGTTGGGGCATCCGCTACGACCGCAGCGGGCTTTACCTGAGCGCCGCCGACCACCCGCTGGCGGAGGCCGGGCTGGCCGACCTGGAGCGTTTCGAATGGCCGCAGGTGGAGAACTATTTGCGCCGCCAGCCGCTGGTGGAGCGAGCGCGCTACTTGAAACAGGAGACGGATTACGCCGTGGTGGGGCGGGCCTGCGATTCGTTCGGCCCGTTCGAGCGCTGCTGCGCCCTGCGCCGCACGGACCAGTTCCTGGTGGACCTGGCCAGCGACGCTGAATTTGCCGCCGCCCTCATCGATAAGGTGACGGGCGTCCTGGGCCGCCTGCTGGAGATCTACCTGGAGGACGCCGGGCCTTACCTGGATATCCTCGAGCTGCCGGGGGACGATTACGCCGCCCTGCGCCCGATCATCAGCCCGCGCATGTTCGACCGCTTCTTTGCCCCCGCCTGGCAGCGCTTGATCGAGATCGTGCGCCGCCGCGCCCCGCAGGCCAAGATTTTGTTCCATTCGGATGGCAATATGGTGCCCTTTCTGGGCCACCTGGCCGACCTGGGGGTGGACATCTTCCACTGCCTCGAGCCGCTGCCGGGGGTGGACATGGCTGCCGTCAAGCAGGCCTACGGCAGCCGGCTGTGTTTCTGGGGGGCCATCGACATCAAGCAGGCCCTGCAGGGCGACGAAGCCGGCGTGGAGGCGGAGGTCAGGCAGCGCATCCGCGAGCTGGCTCCCGGCGGCGGCTACGTCCTGGCCCCCGCCAACCACCTGCAGCCTGACGTGCCGGCGCGCAACGTCATCGCCCTGTTCCGGGCGGCGCGCAAATACGGGAAATACCCACTTGAATAATGGCCAGCTTTAGATACACAATCTATCACTTTTAGTGATAGCTATATCACCAAAAGTGATAGAATTTTTCTGATCTGGTGTCGAAACAGGAGGCCAGCCAGGCTGTCGAGTTTGCCGATGGGTCCGTTGAAAAGATCAAGGAAGAAATTACTCGGCAACAAGGGCTGTGAATATCGTTAAACAAATCTCAGGTACTGTGCACAACCGCGCCGCAGTACGGACACTTGACCTCGTCTTGGCCTTCGGATGCGTGCAGCGGCCCGCCGCACGCCGGGCACACCGGGGGAAATTTGCCTGCTTCGCCGGGCGAGGCTGCCGCGGGCGCCAGCCCATGGGCGATCCTCTGGGCGTTGATCTCCTTCGAGAAATCTCCGGCCTCGGATGTATATCCGGCCACGTACAGATCGCCCACAATCTGGTTCAGGTCGTCGTACGAGCTGCTGGATGGCTCGTTCAGCCAGCCGGCGTCGCCCAGCACGCGCAGCACCGAGCGCGCCTGCGCCAGGGCTTTTTCGACGTCCTTCGCTTTGAGCCACATCCTGATTGCATCGCGGCTGTAGCGGGCATAGATCAATTCGTTGGAATGGAGCTCCTCAGCCGCCAGGCTGGCGTATATTTCAGCGGCCGCAGCGTATTTCCCGTCGAGGTCCAGGCGGTATGCCTGCTCGATCATCTCTTTTCTACGCCGGTCACGCTGCCAGCTTTCAATTGCCCCCGATAAGGGCCGGATGAGCAAGCGTACCCCCTGACCAATGGCGCTGAAAATGCTTTTGAGCATGGAATTGCTCCAAATAATAAAGTTTACCTAGTATATCAATTATTTTCTGGAATTCAAACATCAGGCCTGCGTCAATGTTCAATTAGATTTTTTTTCGCATTGATTATTCCCCCCAACATCGCTATAGTGTAATTATAAAATTCTATACAGGAGGGATCTATGGATGCAACAACGATTGGTCTCATCATTGGTGTAATTCTTGTGATCGTTACCATTATCCTGATTCTATCGGGAGCCGGTAAGGAAAAGGCAAAAATCGAGGAACCCCAAATTAGCCGCGTCGAGCCGGTCGCTCCTGCAGCCCCGCCCGTCTCTCCCCCACCCCCAACCGAGATTCTGGAACCAGAACACTTCGAGCCGGTAATCCCCGAAGCCCCGCCCGCCGTTGCCCAGGCCGCGGCTGAAGTTCCAGAGATGGGACACATCGAAACAGCAGTCCCCGAAGCCCCGCCCGTTTTTGCCCAAGCCGCGGCTGAGGTTCCACAGTTGGAACCCGTCGAGCCGGCCATCCCCGAAGATTTCTCCGCTGTCAAGCAGGCCGCTGCAGCGGTCCCGGAGGCAGGCAAGGCGGACGATTTGACCCTGATCGAAGGCATTGGGCCAAAAATTGCCGGCCTGCTCAACCTGCACGGCATCACCAGTTTCGCACAACTGGCCTCCGCCGACCTGCCTGCGCTGGAGAAGATGCTGCAGGAAAACGGCCTCCAGTTCATTAAACCCGCCTCCTGGATTGAACAGGGCCGCCTGGCAGCCGAGGGCAAAATGGACGAGCTGAAGGCGCTCCAGGATAGGCTGATCGGCGGGCGATAGCTTTCCCCAGGCACCTTTTATAACGTGCGCCCCGGCTGAAACCAGCCGGGGCTGTTCACAATTAGTTAGTCACCCTCACACTCACATCCATCGAGCAAACCAGGGAGCCTTCCTGCACGATTTGCCAGGTGGCCTTGTAAGTGCCGGCGGTCGACGGCGACTTCATGGGGATGGTGACCGTGACGCTGGAGCCGCCAACGACGTCCGAAGGCAGATCGTAGACGTTGCCGTTGGTCTGCATTGCGGTGCCGCTGACGTATTTAACGTCCGCCGCATGCTGGCCCCAGGTTTTTACGCCGGTGTTCTTGATCACCCAGCTCCAGTCGAAATTGGTGCTCACCTTGACCGAATCCGAGGACTTGGGCGTCGTGCTTGTCACCGAGCAGTTATAACCGTTAGCGGTGCTGCTGGGGGTCAACGTCCAGGGGAACAAGGTCGCGGTTGGAAAGGCCGTGGGCGGTACGGGGGTAAGCGTTGGGGGCAGCGTAGGAGCTGCGGTGGAGGTGCTCGTCGCTGCAGCCGGTGTATCTGTAGATGTGTTCGTAGGTGGGAGCGTCGTTGCGGTGGGAGCATTCAAGGTCTGATTGGCCGCGGCGGTCTGGGCGGCCTGGGTGTTCGCCAGGTTTTGGTCTACCGTGGGGGCAAGCGTTGCGGAAGGTGCTGCGGCGGTTTCGGATGAGGCCGGCGGCTGCGTGGAAGCCACCGTTGCGGTCGGCTCGGTACCGCCGGCAAAGATATTACAGCCGCTCAGAACAGCGATCGCCAGGAAAGCTGCCAGGATTCTATATATCAAAGGTTTAGTGGACATTTCCGTTCTCCATTTAAATAAAATAATAACACCCTTTTCAGGCAATTCTGCAGCCAGGTGAGAGAAAATTCTACTTTGAAAATTAAGTAAATTTTAAGGAGACCTATTTATAATTTAATGTATAGTATTTCAGGTAACAATTATCGTATTTTGTAACGGTACAGGAAGGTGAGATGAAAAAACGAGTCCTGGTTTGGTTTCTCTGCTTATCCGTAGTTCTGGCGTTCCTTTCCTTCAACAGCCCACCCACGCAAGCTGCAACGATCTATCCCGGGCTCTGGTATACCCCCACCGAGCTGGATTTTGGCCCGGTTGGGGTGGGCGCCTCGGGCAAGCAGTTGGTCGTGACGATCACCAACTCCGGCCGGAATCCACTTACCGGCTGGGCCGGCGGGGCGGTGCCGGCGCCGTTCAACGCCTCGCAGGACTGCAACATCGCCGGCGGGGTGCTGCCGGGACACAGTTGCCATTACTTTTTCAACTTTAATCCCACCGCCGCGGGCACATTCACTGCCACTTCCAACAGCAGCACCACCGCCGGGCCGATCAGCATCACCGTCCACGGGACGGGCGTCGGCCCCAGCCTGACCTACGACGCCCTCAGCCTGGATATGGGCAACGTGTTCACCAACGGCACAACTGCCGGGACGGCCCCGCAGCAAATAGTCACCATCCGCAACACCGGGCCCGTGCCGCTCACTGGCTGGGCAGGTGGGGCCGTGTCATCGCCGTTCAACGCTTCGCAGGATTGCAACATCGCCGGCGGGGTGCTCCCGGGCCACAGTTGCCATTACTTCTTTGATTTTTCGACCACTACCGTCGGCACCTTCAGCGCCACCTCCAACAGCTTCGCCGACGGCCTGCCGATCACGATCAGCGTGACCGGCAAGGCCCACAATGTCGTGCTGGCGGGCGGCGGGCAGCAGGTCTCCCCCTTATCCCTGGATTTTGGCCCGGTGGGGGTCGGCCAAACCGCCCAGCTTTCGACCATGATCACCAATAACGGCATCTTCACCAACATCACCGGCTGGGCCGGCGGCGCGGTGCCCGCTCCGTTTAACGGCAGCCAGGACTGCAACATATCCGGCGGCCTGCCGCCCGGCTCGAGCTGCCATTATTACTTTACCTTCAGCCCTACCGCTCCCGGTGTTTTTACGGCCACTTCCAACTCGTCGGATAATTATGGCAGCTTCAGCATCGCCCTGCGCGGCACCGGCGTGGCCCCCGCAATGACGGTCGAGGACCTGGCGCTGGATTTTGGCCCAGTTAAGCCCTCCAGCCCGGTGCCCCAACAGGTGGTGACAATAACCAACACCGGCCTTTCGAACATCACCGGCTGGGCCGGCGGCGCAGTACCAGCGCCGTTCAACGGCAGCCAGGACTGTAACATTCCCGGCGGCCTACCCCCAGGCATTAGCTGCCATTTCTTCTTCACTTTCTCGCCCAGCGCGCCCGGCAGTTATTCGGCCACCAGCAATTTCTCCACCAACGCCGGCTCGTTCAGCGTCAAAATGAAGGGCAGCGTGTACCTTCCAACCTACGTGCCGCTCGTCAGGAGGTAAGTCCGGCGGGAGGCTATAAGATGCGGTGTTTTTGTCCCGTAACCGGGACAAAAACACCA
>DBMK01000338.1 GCA_002298885.1 Anaerolineaceae bacterium UBA700 | reverse complement strand
CCAGCGCCAAATTATTGTTTTAAGTAAGGATATAGTGCCCAATTCTAAGTGATAAATTTCACATGACAGTCTTCGGCATGAGGGATTATAGTTACCTAGGATAAATAGCTGTCCTGTATAGACGTCTGCCTCTTTAAATATCCAAGCACGCTTTGCTGGGAGGGAATAAGGTCAAATGGAATTTGTCCTGGTGGTGATAGGTTGTTTGATCTGCGCCATTTTTGCCATCCGTGCCCAAAGATTGTTAATCTCAGCCCTTTGGTTGGCCGGCGCCAGCGCCCTGGTGGCGCTGCTGCTTTATATGCTCGGTGCGCCGGAAATTGCCGTCATCGAGCTGAGTGTGGGCGCCGGTTTGGTGACGGTTTTGTTTGTTTTTGCCATTAATATCGCCGGCGAAGAAAATATCATTAAGCAGAACCTGATCCCGCGACCGCTGGCCTGGATTCTGATCGGCCTGGCGGTCGTTTTATTAGGAGTTTTGGTGCTCGGTCCTCAAGCGTCCAGCAGCATTTCCGGAGCTGCTCCCGGTTTTGCCGAGGTGATATGGAATGATCGCGTGCTTGACGTTGTCCTACAGGTCCTGTTGATTTTTGCTGGCGTCCTGGGCGTGCTGGGCCTGCTTTCCGACGCAGGGCATCCCTCCAAGGAGGGCCAGGATGAGCATTAACATTGTCACTTGTGTTGTGGTATTGGTTTTAGGGCTTCTGGGAATTGGTTTTTACGCTCTTCTCATTACTCGGAACTTGATCAAGGTGGTTGTCGCCCTGCAAATCCTGGTCAAGGGCGCCATGGTGGCACTGGTCCTGGCCGGAAATTTGAGCGGAAAGGTAAATGTTGGGCAGAGCCTGGCGCTGACCGTGATCGTCGCGGATACGATCGTGGCGGTGATTGGCCTTTCGTTAGCCGTTCAAATTCGCCGGAATTTCGGGACCCTCGATCTTAAATCCTTGACGACGCTGCGGAGGTAGCTAATGGTAGGGACATTGGTCTTTTTGACAATCGGCCTGCCGTGGGCCGGGGCGTTGGTAGTATGGCTGTTCGGGAACAGGCCTGAGCGCTGGCAGCATGGAATAGCGGTTGCCTTTGCGGTGCTTTCAGGGCTGGCTGGCCTGGGATTGATGACCCAGGCGTCTGCCGATGTGGCTGTGACCATTCCCATCGGGGGTGTTTTCGGCGATTTTACCTTCGTCGCCGATGGCCTGGGGGTCTTCCTGGCGGCGATTGCCACCGTAATCGGCAGCCTGGCGGTTATTTTCTCGATCGGTTACATGAAAGGCGAAGCTCAGCTCGGGCGGTATTACGCCTTTGTGCTGTTTTTCATCGGCGCCATGGCTGGGCTGGTGCTCACCAGCAACCTGCTCTTGATGTTCTTCTTCTGGGAAATCACAGCGCTGTGCTCGTATGCCCTGATCTCCTTCCATAACGACGATCCTAAAGCGGTTGCCGGCGGCATCAAGGCCCTTATCATCACCCAACTGGGCGGCATCGGCCTTCTGGCTGGCGCCCTGTTGCTTTATACCTATCAGAAGAGCTACGACATCAGCGCTTTCCTGGCAAACCCCGGCGGCATCCCGGCCAACATCCTGGCAGTGATGGCCTTTGGCTGCCTCATCGCCGCGGCGGCCAAATCGGCTCAGTTCCCCTTCCAGACCTGGTTACCGGATGCGATGGAAGCGCCGACCCCGATTAGTGCCTTGATCCACGCCGCGACTATGGTTAACGCCGGCGTTTACCTGTTAGCCCGGTTTTACCCGGCGTTCAAAGACGTTCCAGGCTGGACGACGGCCGTTGTGTTGGTGGGAGTGATCACGGCGTTGCTGGCGGCGTGCATGGCATTAGTGGCTACGGATTTGAAGCGCGTCCTGGCTTATTCGACCGTCAGCCAGTTGGGCTACATGGTCTACGCGGTGGGCGCGGGCGGCATTTACGCCAGCCAGTTCCACCTCTTCAGCCATTCGGTCTTCAAAGCGCTGCTCTTTCTGGGCGCCGGCGCTGTCATCCACTCCGTCGGGACGCGAGACATGCGCCAGATGGGTGGGCTTGGCAAGCAGATGCCGTTCGTGCGCACGGTTTTCGTCATCGGCGCACTGGCGCTGGCCGGCCTGCCGATCCTGAACGGATTTTGGAGCAAGGAGCTGGTGCTCGAATCCGGCCTGGCGTACGGCGAAGAGAACGGAATGGTCTGGGCTTACGCCCTGATGGTACTTGGAGCCGGGTTGACCGCGCTGTACACAATCCGCTGCGTGTGGATGGTTTTTTACGGCCAGTCCCGCAGCCACCTGCACGCTCACGAAGCCGGAATGGCCATGCAGGTTGCCCTGGCGCCGCTGGCGCTGGGTACGCTGACCACCTGGCTGCTGGCCGGCCCGTTCAGCCAGCTCCTGGCGGGTGTCCCGTCCTTTAAAAAGCTCGGACTCGAAACCCAAACCACCGGATTTTTCCTGCAAGAAATCGTTACTGCTCCGGCGACGTTGATTGCCCTGGCCGTGATCGCGTTGGGCATCCTGGCCTGGGTTTTCCGGGCCAGCCTGGCCGGCTTGGTCAGAGGCTTGCGGCCGTTTGGCTGGGCTGCATCGAACAGCTTTGGGTTCGAGGCCATCAACCGGGCCATCGTCTGGACGACGCAGACCTCAGCCGAGAAACTGCGCGCCACCCAGACCGGCTTGCTGAACTGGAACGTGACGGGGATTGTTTTTGGCCTGGTCGTCGTCCTGGCCTTAGTGGTAATTGGAGGCCGGTAACATGGATGCCAACACCGCAATCCGCTGGTTGATCCTCATTCCCTTCGTCGGCAGCCTGTTGATTTACCTGGCTGGCCGCCTGGTCGCTCGTCGCCGCGGCGATTCGTACACCCGCAATCCGGCCGGTTGGCTGGCGCTCTTGACCCTGGCCGCAGCAATTGTCGCCTTCGGCTTTGCCCTGCCGGATGCCCTGGCGGGCCGTCCGGTCACCTGGAACATCGGCTTGCTTGCGCTATCCATGGATGGCATTGGAGCCCTGCTGGCAGCGGTCGTCCTCGGTTTGAGCTTTCTGGTAACCCTGTTCTCGATCTTTTACATGCGCGCCGAAGTCGGCGAGGAAAAGTTCTACGCCCTGTTGGTCGCCATGACCGGCACGATCGTCGGCCTGGGCTGCGCCACCGACCTGTTCAACCTGTGGGTATGGTTCGAGGCCATGGCCATCACCTCGTACATGCTGGTTGCCTTTTATCGCCGGCAGGCAGCCTCGTTGGAAGCCGGCGTAAAATACCTGGTCCAGAGCGCCTCCGGATCGGTGCTGGTGCTGCTGGGGATCAGCCTGGTCCTGGCCCAATCCGGGAGCCTGGAATTCGGCGCCATTCGCACCGCCGTGGCGCAGGGGATGACACCTCTGTACCTGGCCTCCGGAGCGCTTTTCCTGATCGGCTTTGGCGTCAAGGTTGCGCTGGTCCCGCTGCACACCTGGCTGCCGGACGCCCATTCGCAGGCGCCGAGCGGCATCAGCGCCATGCTTTCGGGCGTGGTCATCGAAGCCGGGCTGGTGGCGCTGCTGCGCGTTCTGGGCAGCCTGGCCGGCACTGCCAATTCGTGGGGTTTTTACCTGCTCGGTTTTGGCGCCTTCAATATGCTCCTGGGCAACCTGATGGCCTTGCGCCAGGACCAGGTCAAACGCCTGTTGGCTTATTCGTCAGTCAGCCACATGGGGTACATCCTGGTCGGTATTGGGGTGGCGGCAGCATTTGGCAGCCAGCAGGGAGCTGCCGGTGGTTTCTTCCACATCATCACGCACGCTCTGATGAAAGGATTGGCCTTTTTATGCGCCGGCGCATTCCTGTACGTGTTGTGGCTCTCACGTGGCAGCCATAATCCGCTGGTACGCAAGGATTTAGACGGGGCAGCGACCAAATACCCGCTGGTGGCCTTTGCTTTCAGCGTGGCTGTGCTGGGACTGGGCGGCCTGCCGCCACTGGCCGGGTTCATGTCCAAATGGCAGATCTTCGTGGCTGGCTTCGATACGGGCAACGGCTGGGTGATGGCACTTGTGATCTTCGCCGCCCTCAACAGCGTACTGTCGCTGGGTTATTACGCCCCATTGGTCAACCGCATGTATCGCCACGAGGCCGGCGAAGCGGTCAAGAACGGGGCCCGGGTGCCAGTTTTGATCACCATCCCGTTGCTTCTCTTGGCGGCGGCGATCATCGTGCTTGGTTTCTGGCCGTCTTTGGCCAACGGTTTAACGACCCCTGCCGCCCAGGTTCTGGCGGCGGTATTTAGCAGGTAGCCGGAGGAACAACATGGATTGGATCTTGACGCCTCCTTTTGCTTTTTTGATCTATGTTCCGCTCGTACTGGTGATTGCCCTGTTCGGCAAGGAACTGGCCGGCCCGTCGAAATCTGACCCGGCCAAGACAAGCGTGTACAGCAGCGGCGAAGCCGCCCCGACCAACCTGGCGTCCCCAGGTTACAAGCCCTTTTTTTTGGTTGCCTTTTTCTTTGCCATCCTGCACCTGGGGATGCTGGTACTGGGAAGCGGCTCACTGACGAACGTTTCCCCCATTTATATCGTTGGTTTACTGGTGGCGCTGGTCGCGCTGATACTGGGCTAAGGAGAGAATCATGGATATTGCCTGGAATTCGGTTATGGGTAAGATAAAGACCTGGGCGCGGATTAATTCTCCCTGGCTGGTGCATTACAACAGCGGCTCGTGCAACGGATGCGATATCGAGATCCTGGCGACGCTCACCCCGCGCTACGACCTGGAGCGGTTCGGCATCAAGCTGCAGGGCAGCCCCCGCCACGCCGACGTTTTGATTTGCACCGGTCCGGTCACGCGCCAGTCCCGCGACCGCCTGCTGCGGGTGTACGCTCAGATGCCCGAGCCCAAGTTCGTGGTGGCTGTCGGCTCGTGCGGGATTTCGGGCGGGGCATTTCAAGGCTGTTATAACATCGTCGGCAGTATCGGGGAAGTGCTGCCGGTGGACGTATTCATCCCCGGATGCCCGCCACGCCCCGAAGCGATCATTTACGGAGTGGTCCAACTATTGGAAGGACTTAAAAAAGGTTAGCCGGCACGCCGACCGGCGTGAAGCTAAGCCTTTTTATTGCCTGAAATATTACGGGAGAAAGCATGGATTATACCGAAACACTTCAGACTGCCGAACAAATCCTGGCCCCCTGGGACGGGGTCATATCTCACCCATCGCCGGAGCGGCTGGACGTGGCAATTCAGGATAAAGCGCTCAAACCTGCCGTCAAGGCCCTGGTGGAAGCGCGCTGGGGATACCTGGCGGCGATTACTGGGTTAGATCATCCTGGCACGGCCGGGCCAGCGCCGGACGAACAGCGCTGGCAGCGCGTTTCAGAGGAGGGCGAGCCTGAAGCCGTCAGTGTTGAAAAAGAAGGCACACTGGAAGTGTTGTATCATTTCTGCCAGGGTGCGTGTGTTTTAACGTTGCGGGTCGGTGTGCGGTATTCGTCGGCTACCCTGCCCTCTATTTGCGACCTGGTCCCCACTGCCACGCTCTTCGAGCGCGAAATGATCGAGATGTTCGGCATCACCCTGGTTGGAACTCCCAATACCGATAAACTTTTACTACCCGATGATTGGCCTGACGGCGTATTCCCCTTGCGGAAATCCTTTCAGGGGTTTGGCGGCGCGGCCGAGCAAGAAAAGGAGTCCGAATGACCGACGCGCCTGCCTCTCCCCAGAAATTTGTTGTCCCGATTGGCCCCCAACACCCGGCTTTAAAGGAGCCCGGCCATTTTGAATTTACCGTTGATGGTGAAATTGTCACCGGAGCGGCGATCCGGCTGGGATACGTACACCGGGGAATTGAAAAGGCTTGCGAACAGCGCAACTGGATCCAGGACCTCTACCTGTTGGAGCGCATCTGCGGGATCTGCTCGCATGCGCACGCTTCAGCTTATTCCCTGGGGGTCGAAAAATTAGCCAAAGTCACCGTTCCGCCGCGCGCCCAGGCCATCCGCACTCTGTTCATGGAGCTCGAACGCATTCACAGCCATCTGCTGTGGCTGGGCGTCTGCGCCCATGAAGGCGGCTTCGACACGCTGTTCATGTATTCCTGGCGCGACCGCGAAACCGTGATGGACATCCTTGAAAACCTGAGCGGGAACCGGGTCAACTATTCGGCCAACGTCCTGGGAGGCATCAAATTCGACCTGGACCAGAAGAACTCGGATGCCATCCTGAAGGGGATCGATTTCCTCGAAGAGCGCACCCGGTATTATCTTAAAGTCGTCACTACGGATGAGACCTTCCTGGGCCGCACCAAGCATATCGGTCTGATGAGCCTGGACCAGGCCGAGCGCTTTGACGCCATCGGACCGACCGGCCGAGCCTCGGGGCTGGCGCGCGACGTACGCGTCGATTCGCCCTACGCCGGTTACGTCGATTTCCCGGTGCAGATCGTGACCGAGACCGCCGGGGATCTGGCGGCGCGTTTCGTGGTTCGCATCCGCGAGTTATTCGAGAGCTACCGTTTGGTGCGCGAGATCATCGAAAATCTGCCGGACGGCGATTTGACCGTGCGCGTCCCGCGCCGCATCCCCGAAGGTGAAGCCATCAGCCGGGTCGAAGCGCCACGCGGCGAGCTTTTCTATTTTTTGAAGAGCAACGGCTCGGATAAACCGGAACGGGTGAAGGTGCGCACGCCCAGCCTGTGCAATTGGGCCTCCGTGCAGAACCTGGCTGTGGGCCACAACCTGGCAGATATGCCGATGCTCCTGGCTGGAATCGATCCGTGCTTCTCTTGCAACGATCGCAGCGTCACCATCCGCAGAGCCGGCGAAAGCCAGTTGTGGAGCTGGGAAGAATTACGCCGTTTTGGGATAGAACACTACCGATGAACAATACTTTTCATCCCCTCATTGCACTGCTTTTGTTCCCCGGCGGGATCTTTTTACTGGGGTGGGGCATGCTGTACGAGTTTGTAGACCGAAAGCTCGTTGCTCGCTTCCAGAACCGCATTGGGCCGCGCTGGTTTCAGCCGCTGGCGGATTGGGTGAAGCTGCTTGCAAAGGAAGAAATCATTCCCCAGGGCGTACACGCCGGTTTGTTTTTGGCGCTGCCCATGGTTGCCCTTGCGGGAGCCTTGACAGCGGCGTTATACGTCCCGATTGCCGGGTGGAATCCATCCTACAGCTTCCGCGGGGACCTGATCGTCACACTGTATTTGCTCAGCATGATGACCCTGTGCATCGGCCTGGCCGGCGCCAATACGCTGGACCGGTTCTCGATCGTAGGTGCCACGCGCGCCCTGACTCAGCTCTTCTCCTACGAGGCGCCGTTCCTGTTGGCGCTGCTTGGGCCTGCAATCGCCGCCGGCACCTGGCAGATCAGCGAGATCAACACCTTTGCCCAGCAGAACCTGTGGATGATCGTCACCCAGCCGGTTGGATTTATCGTGGCCATCGTGGGGTTGATGGGCAAGCTCGAGCTGCCTCCGTTTGACGCCCCGGAGGCCGAAACGGAAATCGTATCTGGCGCTTTGACCGAATACAGCGGGCGCGGCCTGGCTTTATTCAAAATCGGCCGCAACGTCGAGCTGGTGATCGGGCTTTCGCTCGTCTCCGCTTTTTACCTGGGCGGCTTATCCAATCCACTGGATTTCATCCTCAAGACAGCGGTCTTACTGCTGGTAACGGCGCTGCTCCAGTCGCTGTTTGCTCGCCTGCGCATCGACCAAACGGTTGGGCTGTGGTGGCGGGTGGGGGCAATCCTGGCATTAGTTCAGCTCCTGGCAATTTGGGCCGGGCAGGCCGTGCGCGGTTTATTTTAGGAGGTTTGCATGTCGACAATCGGTGCAATGCTTGGACAAATCATGCAGTCCCTGGTAAGTCGTCCAGTGACCGAATCCTATCCATTCGTGCATTATCCCAATCCAGATCGGCTGCGGGGCAAGCTGTACTGGGACCCCCAGAAGTGTTCCGGATGCCAGTTGTGCGTCAAGGACTGCCCTTCGGACGCGCTGGAGCTGATTGTTATCGATAAGGTCAACAAACGTTTCGTTTTGAAATACCACACCGATCGCTGCACTTTTTGCGCCCAGTGCGTTGAAAACTGCCGGTTCAAATGCATCGGCCTGTCGAACGAAGAATGGGAGCTGGCCTCGCTGACCCAAGAACCTTTCGTGGTTTATTATGGAAGGACCGAAGATGTCCAGGCCCTCCTGGCGCAGCTCGATCAAAAGGGCGATAAAGCCCCTCAGCCCGAGTAGCCCAGCCGTTCGTCTGGCGGTCGTCGGGATCGGCAGCGAGCTATGGGGGGATGACGCCGCCGGAGTGCAGGCGGCGCGCCTGCTCCAATCCGCGGGCATTCAATCTGAGGCCCTTCTGGTCCTGGATACTGGTCCAGTGCCAGAGAATTTCAGCGGCCAATTGCGGCGTTTCCAACCTGAATTCATCCTGTTGATCGATGCAGTGCGTCCGCATCCAAGTAATCCGGTTCCCGGCCGGATCGCTTGGATCGAGCTCAGCGATCTGGAAGGGGTCAGCGCCCTGACCCACGGGATGCCGTTGAGCGTCCTTGGGGAATACTTGGTCAATCAGTTGCATTGCGCTGTGGGTTTATTGGGCGTCGAGGGTGCTGGCTTTGATTTTGGCCAGCCGCTTTCACCACCGGTCAGGCGGGCGGTGAAGAAAATCCAAAAATTCTTTTTAGATTGGATTGTCAAACTGGCCGATCGCTAGAAAATTCCCATCACTATCCCGGAATCACGCGCCCCATTCGCCGGGTAATTTAGCATAGCCATCAACTGTATTAAATCCTGGAAAATTGTATTCTTCGAATACAACCCCCCGCTTGTCAATTCGCGCACAACCCACTTCATATCATCGGTGAGCCAACCCATCACCCTATTTTTGGCCGTGCCAGCACTTTTGGAAGTGTACAGATTATACCGGCTGATTATACACTGGTACATCAGGCTTCTACACAGGATTGAATCTTGCACCCTTATCAGAACCAGGGTCATTTTGACGTTTCTGGAAGAGTGTTGTGGGTTTAGCTATCGAAAATAAGGATGAATCGACTATGATCCCAGAACCAGGCACGATTTTAATCATCGATGACGATCGCAGCGGGCGCGAGGTGCTCGAAGCGCTGCTGCTCTCGCAGGGCTATACCCTCGTCCTCGCTGCGAGCGGCCCCGAGGCGCTGCAAAAGCTGGAGGAAGTGCAGGTCGATCTCATCCTACTGGATATCATGATGCCCGGAATGGACGGGTTCGAGGTCTGCCGCCGGATCCGCAATATGCCTTTGGTTGCAGACATCCCCATCCTTATTTTGACCGCCATGAATGATTTCCGCTCGCGCCTGGCCGGCTTCGAAGCCGGTGCGGATGATTACATTCCAAAGCCCTACGACAGCCTGGAATTATTCGCCAGGGTGCGCACGATATCGCGTTTGAACCGCTACCGCCGCCTGGTGGCGGAACGGATCAAATTCCAGCAATTATTCGACCTGTCCCCGAACGGTCAAATCGTGATCGATTCGAGCGGGGTGATCCAAATGACCAACCGGAAAGCGCTGGACTTTGCCGGCCTCAGCTCGTCGGATGAAATAATCGGGACTAATTTGACCGATTGGATCATTCCAGGCCGCCAGGCAGAATTAACCACGGTTCTGGTAGAGTTCTGGGAAAAACCTTCTCAATCGCGCCATCTTGAAACGCGGCTTTCAGGCAAGAACAGTTTCATCTTACCTATCGAAATTGTACTTGGGCAGATCGAATTCGACGGCAAGCCGATGGCTCAAGTTATTTTGGTTGACATCCGGGAGCGAATGCGGCTAACTGGTGCGCTGGCCAAGGAGCGCACGCTGCTGAAGACGGTGATGGATACCTTTCCGGATATTCTATATTTCAAGGACCTCCAATCACGCTATTTAATGGCCAACCCGACACTCGTCCGATTCCTCGGCAAGGATTTGCCGGAGCAGATTGTAGGGAAAACTGATTTCGATTTCTTCCCTGCCGAGCTTGCCGTCCGATACCTCTCCGACGAACAGTACCTGTTAAAAACCACAGATGCAACGATCGACCAGGAAGAGCCCATGATCGATTTCCAGGGCGCCTGGCATTGGGTGAAATCCATCAAGGCGCCATTGTTCAACCGCAATGGGGGTTTAATCGGCCTGATCGGCATTGGGAGCGACATTACGCCTCTGAAAAATGCACAGGATAACCTGAAAAAAGCCCAGGCACAATTAACAATAGCGGATCGAAAGACGGCCGAGCTGAGCCAGGCGGTAGCGCGGATTTCGAGGGAGCGGATCAATTATCTTGCCTACATGGCTGGCGAAGTGAGCCATCTCGTAGAGAAAATTGCCTCGCAAGTCAATGCACTGAATGTCAGTGAGGTTTCAGGCCCTGGACTCGAGCTTATCCGGCAAGCTGCAGACCAGATTAAAGCATTACTAGCGGATATCCTCGAGTATGCCGGGCTGGAAAGGCAGGCATTTATAGAAGATCCGGCGCGATTTTCGTTGGCCGAGTGCATCCAAACAGTAGAGGGGCAGGTGCGCAGCCTTGCCGAACAGAAAGGATTGGAATTAAAGATTCAATTCGATCCGGCGCTTCCCGAATTGATCAATGGCGATGCGAACGGCCTGAGAGAGGCGCTGGTACGGCTGCTGGGAAACGCCATACACAACACAGATGCAGGGGAAATTCAATTGGTGGTCGAACCAGAGAATTATTCAGCAATAGAGGATGGGGATGATTTTTTCATCCACATTGCGGTGAGCGATACTGGCATGGGGATTGCCAAGGAAGAAATGATTGGCCTGTTTCAGCCATTTCACATCCCAGTAAAAACTGGTATGATAGATAATACTTCCGGTATGGATCTGACAATCTGTAAAAAACTTGTCGAGCTTATGGGAGGGCGGATTTGGGCTGAAAGTGATGGAGCCCCGTGGAAAGGTTCTACCATTCACTTTACAGCTCAATTCCATAGCGAGAGAACATGCGTAACCGGCCTAGCAACCCATCCGGCACCTGCCGGATAAGCGTGGATTACCGCCTTTGCCTGGCATGCGGGGCGTGCGTGGCCGTCTGCCATTCCGACGCCATTTTTCTGAACAAAAGCACCTTGTTGATTTTTCCCGACCATTGCACAGATTGTATGCGCTGCTTGCAAGCGTGTCCCCGTACAGCTTTGTCGCTCCATTCCGAAGCGGCTGAGATTAGACTATGAAGCAGGCCTACGATGTGGTGGTCGCCGGCGCTGGCCCGGCGGGATCCGTGGCTGCCCGGCGGGCGGCCGAGGACGGGTTGAAGGTTCTGCTGCTTGAGAAACGCCAGGAAATCGGCGCGCCAATCCGCTGCGCCGAGGCAATCGGCGCCGATCTATCCCGCCCGTTCCTGGAGCCTGATCCGCGCTGGATCGATGCCACAATTTCGGCTTTTGCGATCCACAATTCACGCGGCCAATGCGTGCAGCTCCCGCCGGCGGAACCTACGCTGGTGGTTAACCGCAAAGTGTTCGATTTTCAACTGGCTTTGATGGCTGCCAGAGCCGGCGCAGAAGTGCGCGCCGGAACTGCGGTCACCGGGCTGGAGCTTACTGATGGCGCCGTAAAGGGCGTGAAAGTTGAGTCCTTTGGGCGCACGGAGAGCATTTCATCCACCCTGGTCGTCGCTGCAGATGGGACTGAATCACAGGTGGCCCGTTGGGCGGGGTTGAAGACCATCCCGCCGATGGCAGATTATTACCTGGGGATCGAGTTCTACCTGGCCGGCCTGGCCGGGAAAATCAATCCCCACAGTTGTGAATACCATCTGGATGCATCGCTTGCCCCGGGAGGGTATCTTTGGGTCTTTCCCAAAGGAGAAGATACGGCAAACGTTGGTTTGGTTATTCCAGCGGAAAATGCCAAGGAAACCATCGCCCAGGTATCCCTGGAGCGATTCGTTAACCAGAAATTCCCGCAGGCGAGCATTTTGGCACTGATCGCCGGCGGCATCCCGGTGACCGGGGCGATCAAGACGATGGTGGCCGATGGATTGGTTGTGGTCGGCGATGCAGCCCATCAGGCGGATCCCCTGACCGCCGGCGGGATCAATCTCGGCATGATTGCCGCCGACCTGGCGATGAGCGTGGCGGCGCCTGCCGTGCAATGCGGCGATGTGCGGGCACGTAACTTGCACCGATATGAGGAACTCTGGCAACAGCGCTTCGGGAGGATGCACGAGGCGCTTTACAAAATCCGAAAAATCATTTCCCGTATGGATCAATCTCGCCTGGACGAGCTTGTCCAGCGAGCTTCTGAGCTGCCCCTGGCGGAAATGGGTCTGGGCAAGATCATTTTAGCCCTGCTAAAAAATGATCCGCTGCTGCTCCTGGAAGCCCGCTCACTGATATCCACCGGGCTGATTTTAAAGTAATGCTTTTGGGGTCAGGCGTGTTATCAGCTAAAGTATTCAAACATGGGCGCGAAATAATAATCCTCCCAACCCTGGCGGTAATTTTCGGACTGCCCATCGGGAATGTTGGTGTGGTTCAGGGTCAGCCTGGTGCCGGTTTCCGAAGGCTCGAACAGCACTTCGAGCAAGGAATCAGGGCTGGATTCGGGAAATTCGGTGGTGCGCCAGGATTGCAGGATGCGCTTGAAAGGTTGGAGCTCAAGAGTGGTGCCTTCGATGTAGTTGTCCCAGGCGGTGAACCTTCCTCCAGCCCGGTTGTCGATCTGGGCGGGGCTGCCGGTAAAGGCACTGTGCTTGGCGCTGTCCAGCCAGGCCGTATAGACTGTTTCGGGTGCGGACGGAAGATCAGTTGATAAGTTAAGGGCCTCAGCCATTTTTACCTTCCTTTCAGGCGACCAGCATCGAAAATTGTGTGCAAGATGCGGTATACGCCGCAAATGTTAGAAAAAAAAGGACCTCGTCTGGCGAATTATAAAGCTTATTGAAGTAGAATTAACATTATTGCAAAGGTCTTGAATTTTCGCCTTAAAAAAGCTACATTTATGGGAGAAGATTGACGAAAGGATTAGCCCGATGGCAGAATTTTCACGGTATGAAGTATTTATGCTCTTAAATCAGCCAAAACCACTCTGGCTCAGCCACATCGACCTGAGCAGTCTCGATCTGCGTGGAGTAAATTTAGAAAAGGCAACCTTATTTGGGTGCGACCTGCACGGGGTGGATTTACGCGGGGCCAATATGGTTGAGGTGAACCTGGGCGGGGCAAACCTGGAGGGGGCCAACCTGGTAGGCGCGGATATGCGCAGAGCGCACCTGCGTGGCGCTGATCTGCGCGGAGCAGATTTACGCGAGGCCAACCTTGCTGAAGCAGACCTGGTTGAAGCCAACCTCACCAATTCGAACCTGATCGACGCTAACCTTGGCGGAGTGGACCTTACCAATGCCAATTTGACCGACGCCAACCTTGCCGGCGCCAATGCCCCTGATTACCGGCTGCTGCGGGCAAAATCGCTGCTGGGAACCATCATGCCAAACGGCGAGCTTCACGAACAATGGTCCAATCCTTCGCGGACTGAACGATCCTGAGCTATCCCATCCCCCTCGGCAGTCAACTGGTGAGGGGGAATTTTTTATTTAACCGCCGGTGGTTGGCGAGATCAAGGTTAAATGCGCCCGATCCTGCGGGCGCTGGTCCCACATGCCGTTCATAACGAATTCTTCCCCATTGACCAAGAACATGTTCGAGCTCAGCATCGTTTTTCCGTCCTGATCGATGATGATCCCGATCAGCGGAGGAAACAGCTCTCCTAACCGTTGGATAACAAAGGCATAGGTTGCCGCGTCGTCGATCTCCATACTCACGCTTTTCACACCGGCAACTGATCCCAATGCACCGGTAAATTTAATTGAAACTGTTTTCATCTTAAGAAGCATTATAACCTTTCTGGCGTTTTTTAATGTTTTGTATTAATATTTAGATATTATGAATAAACAATTGTCTTCCCAGCCAATCGGTAATTCCCGCTACCTGCTGCTTACCGCATCGATCCTTACATTCCTGCTGATTGTGGTGGGAGGATTTGTACGGGCGACCGTCTCGACGACCGTACTGCAGCCCGAAATTGTGGCGATTCTCCTGGGCGCGGCACTGATTGCCCTGGCCGTGTTGCTGAAGGCCACGATAACCGCATTTTCACACCGCCAGAAACCGGAACTGCTCGCGCGGCTCTCTTTCCGCAGCCCATTTGCCAGGCTGACGCTGTGGACGATGGCGGCGGTTTTCGCCGTTCTTGTCAGCGGCGCCTTGGTTGCCGGAAGCAGTTCCACCCTCGCCTGCGCCGGGTGGCCGCTTTGCAACGGCTTGTTGTTCCCGGTCGACATCCACCAATGGATTCAGATAATCCACCGGCTAATGGTGGGGCTGAGCGCCATCCTGGTGGTCATGGTGGTCTGGCGCGCCTGGAAGACGCAGCGCTCTCAGACTGAAATTTTACCCGCAGCTTCCGTGATGGGGGTTCTATATGCGGCCCAGGTAATGGTCGGGGCGCTCAATACCACGCAAGGATTTCCGGTCTTTCTGATGGCGCTGCATGTCGCCACCGACGCGGCCGTGTGGGCAGCTGTGGTGGTCTTGGTGGTTGTAACCGGGCAAGCCGGGCGCAGCCCTGAGGAGGAAAGGGAAGAAGCAGCCCAGAAAATCAATCTGGGGCAGCATTCCCGGGACCTTTTCATGATGACCCGGCCAGTAGTGGTATTGCTTCTACTGGTGACGGCTTACGGCGGGATGGTCGTTGGAAAGCAGGGGATTCCTTCATTAAATTTAACTTTTTGGACTCTTTTAGGAGGCGCATTGGCAGCCGGCGGGGCCCAGGCGATCAATATGTTCGTGGACCGAGATATCGACCGTTTAATGCAGCGTACCGCCAAACGCCCGCTGCCAGCCGGGCGGCTGACTCCGGCCGAGGGACTGGCCTGGGGGCTTGCGTTATGCACGATCTCGGTCTACATCGTGGCAGGGTTTGTTAACGGCCTGGCGGCGTTGTTGGTGTTGGGAGGCATACTGTATTACGTCGTCGTTTATACGCTGGTCCTCAAGCGCACCAGCGCCCAGAACATCGTCATCGGGGGCGGCGCGGGGGCGCTTCCGCCGATGGTCGGTTGGGCAGCGGCCGCTGGCAGCCTGAACCTCGAAGCGCTGATGCTTTTTGTGCTCGTATTCCTGTGGACTCCGCCCCATTTCTGGGCGCTGGCTATCGTGCGGCTTAAAGATTACGCCCGAGCGGGTGTTCCCATGCTTCCGGTGGTCAGCGGCGAGGCAGTCACACGGCGCCAGATTTTAGCCTATGCAATCGTCCTGGTCATTGTTTCGATGCTCTTACCGTTATTAGGAATGACCGGCGTGCTGTACCTGGTTTCGGCTGCACTTTTGGGCGCCTGGCTCCTCTTTTCAGCGTGGCAGGTTTGGAGAATTGAAGGCAATAAGGTCGCCTGGACGCTTTACCGGGTGTCTTCGTTGTACCTTGCGTTTCTCTTTGCCGCCCTGATCGCCGACGCGCTCATCCGAATTCCGATTGGATAATCGTAACGACGACTTTGGTCGTTCCTGCTGGCAGG
>DBMK01000181.1 GCA_002298885.1 Anaerolineaceae bacterium UBA700 | reverse complement strand
AAAAGTAAAACGAAACCAAAATCTTCAAAAAAGTATTATTGGGTGAATATACATGTTTGGTGGAATCACATTACCCCTCATAATTGTCCGCGCGATCACATTATTGATCGCTTTTCCAGTTCACGAGCTTTCACATGCCTGGGTGGCGACCATGTTTGGAGACGAAACGCCGCGCATGTACGGCCGCCTGTCGTTTAACCCGCTGAAGCATCTCGACCCACTTGGCGCGCTTCTTTTTCTGTTCGCCGGCTTCGGTTGGGCCAAGCCGGTGCCAATCAACCCTCGCAACATGAGCCGCCGCTCGGGGGTGATGTGGACCTCTCTGGCCGGTCCGTTTTCAAACTTTGTGTTGGCGATCATCACCGCCATCCCCTTCCGCCTGGGTATGTCGTTGAGCGGGTCGGACTTCATCAGCTTTTTCTTGCTCAACTTTTTAAGCCTCAACCTGGTATTGCTGCTGTTCAACTTGATCCCGCTTGCCCCGCTGGACGGCGAGAAGATCGCCGAGTACGTCTGGCCGCCGGCCTGGGGCGGAGTGTTGGAAAAGATCTCGCGCTACGGCACGGTGATCCTGCTGGCCGTAGTTTTCCTCCTGCCTTACCTGGGTCTGGACGTGCTGGGTGCGGTGCTCTACCCGCCCATGAACAACCTGGCCCGGCTGCTGGTGGGAGTGCCATGATGATCAGTTTATTTTTTGGGGAGGCATTGCCTCCCCAAAAAATAAACTGAGATAAGGGAGCGATGAGCGTTCAAATCACGGTACTGGGTCTGGGGCGGATCGGCGTGTCGATCGGCCTGGCGCTGGCCGAGCGCAATGGGCAGATCCTGCGCGTGGGCAACGACCGCGACCCGCGCCGGACACGGGACGCCGCCGGCCTGGGCGCCTTCGACCAGGTGCAGCACAACCTGCCGTCGGCGGTGGAGCACGCCGACGCGGTGATTCTGGCCGTGCCGGTCGACGAGGTGCGCAAGACTCTGGAGGAATTCGCCCCGGACCTCAAACCGGGGGCGGTTGTCATTGACACCTCGCCGCTGCAGGTAAGCGCTATGCAGTGGGCCGCCGGGCTGCTGCCCGCCGAGCGCTATTTCCTCTCCATGACGCCCACCCTCAACCCGCAGTACCTGGAAGAGACCGGCCCGGGCGCCGGCGCACCCCACGCCGACCTGTTCAAAGACGGCCTGATGCTGATCGCCCACCTGCCCGGCGTTGTGGAAGGGGCGCTCAAGCTGGCCGCCGACCTGGCCACCCTGCTGGGCGCCAGCCCCTATTTTGCCGACCCCTGGGAGGCCGACGGACTGCTGGCCGCGGCGCACACTCTCCCCAGGCTGACGGCGGCTGCATTGGCCAACGCCGTGGTTGACCAGCCCGGTTGGATCGAGGGGCGCAAGCTGGCCGGGCGGGCCTTCGCCCAGGCCACCGCTCCCGTGCTGGACCCGGACGAGGCCAAAGAACTGGGCCAAGCCGCCCTGCACAACAAAGAGAATACCCTGCGCGTGCTGGACAACCTGGCTGCCGAGCTGGACGCGCTGCGCCAGGCCATTGCCGCCGGCGATGCGGCGCAGCTCACCGAACGGCTGGAACACGCCCGCCAGAGCCGCATCAAGTGGTGGGGCCAGCGCAGCGCCGCCGATTGGGTTGACCAGAAGCCTGAGCCGCTCCCAGGCTCGCGAGATTTTTTGGGGCAGTTGGTTGGCTTAAGAAAGCCCAAGAAAAGTTGATCATTAACTAATAATTCTGAAAATACAGCTGCCAATTGCCCACATTTGAGGTGTTGGCCGGGCATGTCGGAATTAACGGATGTTACTGGGGTTGAAACCCCAGGCCAGGAGAAGCTCAAGCCTGCTGAAACAGGCTCCGTTCCAGCCTGCTTTAACAGGCTTGAGGGTTGATAGCCTCAGGTTTTAACCTGAGGCGTAGGCGGGTGTGAGGAGAGTGAGAAGAGTAAATTGCACAATACGCCTGGGGTTGAAACCCCAGGCTGCCAAAATCCAAGTCGGCCAAGGCCGACTTAAACGGCGTGCGCCTATCCAGCCCGCCTTGGCGGGCTTGGATTCTTGTAGCCTGGGGCTTTAGCTCCAGGCGGTGCAAGCAAGAACGAAGAATTGGGTTACGATATTTATTTGTTAAAATTCAAAAGCAGGTTGGGAACAGACTCTGGTTTAGTCTACCTCAGCAGCCTTAAGAATACCGGCCTGTGGCTTTCACGGCAACCTTCAGGGCAGCCACAAGCGGGAGCTGCTTACCTTATTTGCCAGGATTATAACGAATCTTCAAATGCAAGAATGTTTCACGTGAAACATTCCCAAATTGCTATACCGGATTCGTATTTCACTCCCCATTTGCTCATTCAACTATTAATCTCACATACATCCTGCCGCGGCGACGATGCGAATCCTTTATTAAAGCTATTTCAAAGCAAGCCACCGGAATCATCTCGGTGAATAAGGAGGAACGCATTGAACCAAATCCATCTACTTAAAAACAGGCCGGTAAATTTACCCGGCCTGATACTCGCCTTGGTCCTGGCTCTGGCGGCCTGCGCCCCGTCGGGGGCTGCACCGGCCGGGGCTTACGGGGTGACCTATCCCACTGTGACTGCACCAGCAGTGTCGACGCCCACCCAGACGCCGGCGCCCGCCGAACCCAGCCCAAGCGCCGCCTTCCCCACCCAGACGGCAGTCGTGCCCGTGACCGGCGGCGCATCCATCCAGGTAGTGACCGACCCGAAGCTCGGGCAGATCCTGGCGAACGCCGCCGGCATGACCCTGTACACGTTTGCCCTGGATACACCCGGCGCCAGCAAGTGCGACACTGCCTGCACGGCCTACTGGCCGCCGGAAGTGGTCACGGCGGCGCCTTCTGCGCCGACGGGAATCCAGGCCCAGGTCGGAACGCTCAAGCGGTCCGACGGCTCGCTGCAGGTCACGTTCAACGGAATGCCGCTGTACACCTACCTGCTGGATAACAAGCCCGGGGACGTCCAGGGCGACGGCGTTGACGATTTTGGCGGCATCTGGCATGCAGCCGGCATTGCCGCCAGCACTGGAAGCGCCGGCGGCAATGCCGG
>DBMK01000001.1 GCA_002298885.1 Anaerolineaceae bacterium UBA700 | reverse complement strand
TTAAACGAATGGGCACGAATTTTATTTTATTAATTAAATTCGTGCCCATTCGTTTAAATTCGTGTAATTCGTGGATAAGTTTTTATCTCGTAATCACGACGCGTACCACGTGGCGGTCGGTAGCGCCGAAGCGGTACTTGTAATCCTCGTTGCCGCGCATGAAATCGAACTCGCGGCGGCCGTTCTCGTTGGCCCACTTCAGCAGGTATCCCAGCAGCACCCAGCCCGGCGAATATTCCACGAAACGCTGGTCGATGCCCGAATTATAGACCCAGATGCGCCCCAGGTAATCGAAGCTGAGATAGCCGGCCGCTTTCTGCCCGTTCACTTCCAGGAAGGCCAGTTGCAGGCAGCACCTTTGGGAGGCGCAGCGCATCACCAGGCGCATGTGCTCGCGCATGGAGGGCGTAAGGAAGGCCGCCTTTTCGGGGTCCTGGGCCATCAGGTCCATGAACCCCTGGATGTCGCTCTCCAGACGTTCGGGGTCTCCGGCAAAGCGCATCTCGATCTCGGCGCCGGCTTCCTCGGCCCGGCGGATCTTGCGCCGGATCTCGTGGCGCTGCTTTTTGTCGATCCCGGCCAGGTAGGTCTCCCAGTCGCCGGGCAGTTGGATGAAAGGCGCCTGGAGCAGGATGTCGCACTGGAAAGCCCAACCGGCGCCCTTGGCGGCCTTTTGCAGGGCGGCCAGCGCCGGCGAAGTCTCGAACAGGTTGTAGAAATCCAGCGCCTTCCAGGCGGGCAGGGCGCTGCTTTGCAAGAAGACCAGCAGCCCGGCGGCGAACTCGTCCAGGTCGGCCGGGCGCACGATCAGGTCCAGGTAGTCGGAGACCTCGATGCTGCCCAGCAGCAGCAGGGCCGGCTGCCCCTGGCGGTTGGCGGCGAAGAACAGCGGCGCCACCCCCACCAGCCTGCCATCCCGGCTGGCGGTGACAATTTGCAGCTCGGCCTGGGGCCATTCTCCCCCGCCGCGGGTCTGCCACCAGGTTTCGAGGTATTCGTAGCGTAAAAACGGCACGTGCGTGATCGCCTGCTCGAGCAGGGCGTTCCACTCGTCTTGCAGTCCTCTCGGAAACGATGTATGCAGTTGGAATTCCATGGTAGCAAGAATTGTAATGGGCTGCATGGGTCGTGTCAAGCCAATGGTTGCTGGGCACCTAATCGTGCGTAGATAAAGACTCTTTGATTGTCGCCCGTCGCCACACCCCCATTATTCAAGCTTTTTGCGATCGTCCGGCTCAACGCGGCTTGCTGAAAATGGCAATCATGGCCGCCGACATGCGAAAATTGCTCCGCCGTATTTTGGCATCCTAAAACACGGTGCGCCTTTTGACCCGGATTACCTCTCTTTCTTGGCTGCTGCCCCTTAACTTTCAAGACGGTATCTACGTGCTAATTCCATATTGACAAACAGAACAGATTCTGCTTTCAACCTCTTATGCAAAGTCCACTATAAGCTTTGGAAGACGTCTCGCTTGTGCAATCATCCAGTCACTCTCATCACGAGGATCAGATCCTTCAATGCTCAAAGATGTCTGCTCAAGATCTTCGGTACCAAACAAATCAATTATTGTTTGGAAAATATTGACTATTTGGCCCCAATTATGCTCTGCAATTTCAGGTGTAACATATCTTGGTAACTTATCTTCCGGCCACCAATTTTTAAGAAAGAACCACGGACTGTAAACACCGAAATGAAAAGATGATGATGTATGAGCATGATTCGGCTGACCAATCCAGCAAGTGCTTATATAAGTAAGATTTTTGGCATTGCCAGAACGAAATATCCATCCTCTTTTGATCTTGGCGCCTTCAACATACTCTAGCCGAATTTCTCCAACTAACCTGGCAATCCACAATGGTTGATCAGGAAATTTCCTCAAAAAATTTTTCACTTCTTGTGTTGCATCTGAATATCCTGATAAAGTAGTAATTCCAGGGGCAACAAATTGTTCTCCTGTTAAAATCGAAAATTGTGGGTCGGAGATACCCAATTTGAGCATATTCGAATTAAGGTTAACTTCTCCCATTTTAGGTTTGAAGTAAAGATTCAAACCGTTACTTAGTATTCTTTCTAAGAGTATTCTTGCAGGATAAACATCGGAAGGGTATCTAATTCCGATTACGATCATTTGGCTCATTTTAACGCCTCCCAAAATGCAATAATATTTCCATCAGCGTCATAAAGGTAGACCGAGTCAAAGTTGTAGGTTGGGTTGAGGGCGGCGTCTGACCATTTTGCGTAATTACCCCTTCTTCGCCCGAAACCCAACACTATTGTATATCAAATTAGAATTGGTGCGTTCACCCTCCCGAAGGACACCGGGACGGTGTGGCACCGCCCGCCAGGGCAGGTGAAAGCGAAAGCACCCTATGAAATCTAAATCGGACAATATTTATCCGATATCCCTTGACGATTCATTCGACCTGTGATAAACTTTATTTACAATTCAGAAGCGAAATTTACCAAAAATACGAAAGGAGGCGCACAATGGCAGTCGGAAAATTCTATACAGTCCTGTCAGACTCTGTCACCAGAGTCGAGATTGATCTGCATAAGTGCGCCCTCCGTTAGCGAGTTTTCCGCTGATCTGTCAGGCCGCAGGCGCATTTATGCCCTGCGGTCTTTTTTATCCCGGATGAGCTGCGCGTTCATCCCTTGTGCCGCAGGCGATCGTGCCCTGCGGCCTTTTTCTTTAAGCACCGGGTTGCCTATAAAGCAAGGGACATAAAAAACCAACGATGAATACGCGTTTATCGCCGAAAGAATTTTTGGAAAGCGAAGAACTCGAAAAGTATGCGCCCCAGGCCCAGCATCGGGCGCGCAAGGGCCGCCTCGTGAAGCGCAGCGAGCACGCCGTGATGGACGAGATCATCCAGCACGCCGGCTCCGCCGCGGTGGGCGACGAACAGGCCTTTACCCCCACCTTCACCTCCTCGCTGCACGAGCGCGAGTGGATCCTGACCTACCTGGGTGGTTTCTACGACGAACAGGTCATTTCCGACGTGCTGGCGCGGGTGAAGGGCGGCAAGGAGGCCAACGTCTACTGCTGCCAGGCTTTTCCCGGCCTGGGCGTGGAGCTGGTGGCCGCCAAGATCTACCGCCCGCGCATGTTGCGCAACCTGCGCAACGACGCTTTATACCGCGAAGGCCGGCGGGTAATCGACGAATCGGGCAAGGAGGTGAAAGACGACCGGGCGCTTCACGCCGTGCGCAAAGGCAGCCACTTTGGCAAGGAGCTTTCGCACGTCTCCTGGCTGGGCCACGAATACCAGGCCCTGGAGCTGCTCTACCGGGCCGGGGTGCACGTGCCCAGGCCGTTCGCCAGCGGGCCGAACACGATCCTGATGGAATACCTGGGCGAGGTGTACGCCCCGGCGCCCACCCTCAACCAGGTTCGGCTGGGCAGCCGGGCCGAGGCCAAGGCCCTGTTCGAGAGCCTGATCAACGACGTGGAGCGCATGCTGGCTTGCAGCCGCATCCACGGCGACCTCTCGGCCTACAATGTACTGTATTGGGAGGGCGAGTACCGCATCATCGACTTCCCCCAGGCCATCGATCCGCACGACAACCGCAATGCCTTTGCCATCTTCCGCCGCGATCTCACCCGCCTGTGCGAGTACTTCGGGCGCTACGCCATCGTCACCCGCCCGGCGGCGCTGGCCTGGAAGATGTGGCAGGCCCACGGCCTGGCGGACTATTGGCAGGTCGATGATACCGATTGGCAGGATGAAGGATCAAACGGAATGTTATAAACTGGCCCTGTTTTTAAGATTCGTTGAAACCCTTTCCGTACTATAATATTGCTATCCCGGAGTTTAAACCTTGGAGGGTTATGGGGATGCAGCGCAATATTATTGCACGCCTTGCAATCGTAGCCATCGTTATAATGATCCCCCTGCAGGCGTGCAGTTCTTTTGCCAACCCTGGGCCCACCCCCACACCTTACGGCGCCTTTACGCTCGACTCGCGCTTCCGCAACCTGTACGAGCGCCTGGGCGGCGAGTCGGTGCTGGGGAAAGCCATCTCTCCAATTTTCGACCACGATAATTCTGTCTGCCAGTACACCGAGAACATCCTCTGGTGCTACAACCCAACTGCCAAAGCCGACGCCGACCGGGTGAGCGTAATCCCGATCGGCGATCTGTTAATTACCAACGTTCCGCCCGGCCAGAAGTTCAGCGTCTACCAGGGCTTCCAGGAGATGTACACCCGCCTGTTCGGCGAGCGCTACGTCGGCAAGCCGCTGACTGGCATCCGCTACAACAAGGACAAACACCGTCTCGAGCAGTATTACGAAAAGATGGGGTTCTATCTGCGAACCGACGACCCGTACGCCGCGGTGCGCTTGATCGCTTACGGCACTTACGTCTGTGGGAAGGACTGTGCCTATAAAACTTTTGTGGAAAGTAGTTTCATCGGATGGGATCCAGGGATCGAAGTTCCGGGCGCGTCCAGCCTGGAGCGCCTGGGCGGGTTTGCCGTGTTCGGTGCGCCGATCAGTAAGCCGTACACCGCCAGCGACGGCAACCTGGAGCAGGTCCTGGCGAAAGTAGTGTACTACATTCCAAAGGATAACCCGACCACCGTGCGCCTGCGCCCGTTGGCCAGGACGCTGAAAGTGCGCCTGGAGAATCCGGGGACCCAGATCTACGGCGCCGAGCAGCACATGATGTTTTATGTGGTCCAGAACAACCTGGGTTACCACGTGCCGACCGTGTTCGACGAGTTCATCGTTGCTCACGGCGGCCGCGAGATTTCCGGCAATCCCACCTCGGACCCGTTCCACGCTACCGTCAATGGGGTGGAGGTGGCCCGGCAGTGTTTCGAGAATTACTGCCTGGATTACAACCAGAGCGCCCCGGCGTCGGCGGCCGTTTCGCTGGTGAGCCTGGGCGGCCAATACCTTGCCCAGAAGGTGAAGCAGGATTTCTGGACGTTCGAATTTTCGCCCAAAACCACCCTCTTGAAGGTCTCGGAATTAAAGCCGCAGGTCACCTCACAGGAGGATGAGGTCATCCAGATTAAGGTCTTCCAGACCCGCGGCCTGGTACCCATCTCGGATATCGAGAGTATCCTGGTCGTGGGGCTGCCGGACAGCTCCAAGCAGACCTACAATGTGCCGGCCACCGACCTGGATGGCACGGCGATGGTGACACTACCGCCCATCGCTAACGCCGCCACCGGCACGGTCATCCCCTACGTTGTGTGCCTTAACGTCCCCGCCGACACCCAGATCTGCCAGTCCGGATCCTTCCTCATCTGGAACGCGCGATAAAAATCTTTCACCGCACACCTGCTCTGGCGGGCGGTGCCAGGGGAGTCACAGAGAATTACTTTAACCGCTAATTTCGCTAATGTAAACGAATGCCACTAATTAAAAAAAATTAGTGGCATTCGTTTCAATTTGTGTAATTCGTGGAAAAAGTCTCTCTGTGTGCCTCTGTGACTCACCTAGCACCGCCCGCCAGGGCAGGTGTGTGGTGAAATTAAGGCCTTGCTTCTACGCTTAATTCCACTTTGGCGATTGAGCCGGCGATGCTGTAGACGCGCAGGGTGAAGGGCAGGCTGCCGCCGGCGGGCAGGGGGGCGGAGGATTCCCAGCGGCGCAGGCCGACCACGTTTCCTTGGGCATCATAGGCAATAGCCGCCACCCAGGTCTGGCTGGCGCTCTTGTCCGCGCTGGAAATCACCTTCCCGCTGACCACGGCGGACAGACCGTCCGTCAGGATGTTCACCTGCTGCCCGTCGACCCTCGCCGCCAGGTAGCGCCCGCTGTTGGCGGCGGCGGGCAGGGCGCTGGCCAGCTCGACCGCCACCTGGTATCCCGCGGGCAGCGGCGCGTTGAAATAGGCCATCACCGGCTGCGGCGAACCTGGCTGCAGCAGGTCGAGCGGGGTGGTAACGGCCAGGCGCTGCACCTCCTGGGCGGCTGCGTCCAGCAGGCGCATGGTCACGGTCACGTTTTCCAGCGGAGTCGGCTGCTGGTCGCTCACCATCACAAAACAGGTCGCCCCGCCCTGCGGGTCGAGCGTGCAGCGCGGCCGTGCCAACAGAATGGGGGCGGGGGTGGGCGTTGCGGTGGCCTGCCCGGTCGGGTTAAATTCCGGGGCGCTGCCGGGGATGATCAGCACGGTGCCGATGCGCATGAGGTTGGGGTTGACGGTTGGATTGGCCGCCTTCAGGTCGGCCAGCTTAACCCGGTAGCGGATGGCGATGCCGGTCATATCATCGCCAGCCTTGACCACGTGGGTGCGCGGGGTGGGGGTTGGCGTGGGCAGCGGCGTTGGGGTGGACGGATCGAAGGGGGTGAGGGTTACGGTGGGCGTGCTGGATTGGTACGGCGCCAGCGTGCCAATCCGCAGGGTTGGGGTGGATGTGGGGGCCGGCGGAGTGGGGGTTGAGCAGGCGGAGAGCATGAAAAGCGCCAGCGCCCAGCCCAGCAGGATTCTTGACTTCATGGGCTGAATTATAACTTCAGGCGGCAGGTTTTCATTAAAATCGATCCCAAAA
>DBMK01000291.1 GCA_002298885.1 Anaerolineaceae bacterium UBA700 | reverse complement strand
GAAGCGGCGTGCGCAGGGCACACGCCGCTTCTTGATTCTGAATTTTTATTTGCGAATTTCGGGCAAGTACATCCGCAGCTTGCCGTCGAAGGGGGCGTACAGGGGGACGCCCAGGTCGATGACCACGCCGCCCAGGAGCTGGCTGCCGGCGTACCCTTCAATGGCTGCCTCTGGATGGCTGCCCTGCAATACGGGCGAACCGGTCAGAATGGTCACCGTGACGGTAGCGGTGGCGCCCGAAGCCAGGCTGACCTGGGATGGGCTGACGGTAACCGTCCAATCGGCGGGAAGGCTGATGCGGCGAACGCTTACGTCGATCACCTGAGTTGTAGCCAGGGGATTGCCGACCTGGATGGTCGTGGTCATATTGTATGGCTGGGCCAGGGTGTTGCCTGCAGCAGCAGGCTTGATGATGCCCGCTGTCCCGCCGACGGTCAAACCCGGGGCAAAGAAGGTTGGGTTCGTGAGGACGTTGCCGAGCAGGTAAAACGAAGCGCTCACCTGCTGCATCTTGGCGATCACATCGCCGGCCAGGTCCTGGGGATTGGCAGCGATGATATCCTGGAGGAAAGCGGTGAGGTCGGCATCCGTCAGGCCGGCGGCGTGGGCGTCGGCGATCTCCTGGGTACTGAAGCCGGAAGCGGCCAGTTTTTGCTGCATGGCGATCACGTCACTGACCGTTACCGGAACAGAGGTTGTCCCTTCGTTAGCAGCAACGGTAAGCAGAGCGTCGATCTTCTGGGCGGCAGTGATCACCCAGGTTCCGAACTGTTTTTCGTATTCGAGCATCACACCTGTCTGGGTGGACGACCATTGCAAATCACCCGCCTCGGTAGCGCCGGCCGAACGGTCGAAGGCAATCGCCGCGGCGGTGCCATAGGAGTTGGCTTGATCGAGCGCATCGATGAGATCGTTCATGGCGTTCGCCCGCTCAAATTGAAGTCCGCCCCCAGCCTGGATGTGGGGAGTGGGCAGAACCTTGGGAACATCGATGAACGTATAGTCCTGCCGCGGCGGATCGCCGTTGAGGGCAGCTGAAATCTTCTCGGCATTCTTCAGGTCCCAATTGATGCCCTGGTTGGCGACGTACAACGGGACAGCGAATGGGTTGGGAGTGTAGGTTCGATCCACAAACATGTTTACGGCCCTGAGCGAATTGCGGGTCTTATCCATTATCTGGCGCTGGTCCGGCGAAGCAGTAGGCGCATGGTAGACATTCAAATTACGCTGCTTCGATCCGCTGCCGCCGGCCAACGGCCCAACCGCGCTGATAATGCCGACTTTGGTGATGTTATACGTGACCTGGACGCAGTAATGCCCGGCAACGCTGGGAACGAAACTGGCCGAAAGGGTGATGCTGCTGTTCCCCGGAATCACCTGTCCGGTGTAGTTCTTGATGGGGCCGAACACCAGCCCGATGCCGGCCTGGGCGAAACCAAATTCCACGTCCATGGTAACTGGCGTGGAGAGCGGGTTGGTGAATTTGGCTGAGACTGTGGTATTGACCCCCACGTTGACCGGGAGAGGCGTCACTGTTAAATCCCCATCCAGGTAAGATGCCGGGGCGTTCGGCAGCAGCTCGGTGACGTTGACCGGCGTGGTAAAAGTTACTTTCGAATCGGGCGACAGGGCCGCTTCGCAGGCGGTCAACGCATCCAGGTTGGCGACTACGTTGGCGTCCCCGGTTGTGCCGGAGGTGATGTAGGCCAGGGTATGGCCATTGGCGTCGGTGATGCCGCCGTCCACCACCGTCCCCAGACTGGAATTGAGGCGCACCGTGCGACCAGGGATAGGCGCGCCATTACCATCGGTGAGGGTGATGTCAAAATAGACGCGAGTTAAGTTGTCGGCCGGCGCGAACCACCGGCGCGGAGTGAGGGTGATGCTGGGGGCATTGGTAAGCGGGAACGCGCCTTGAGTGCTGGCGTTGGCGCTGGTAAAGATGGGTACAAACAAAACACCGGAGGTCACTTTATCGCCATTCCCCGAGCTGCAGGCGGCCACGTCGGATTTCGGCCCACCGGCATCGCCCCACCAATCGTTAGTTGCCAATATGGCGCCGTTAGTCGACGCATTACGCACGCCGTAAAGGCCATTGCCGTAAATCTGGCTATCCAAAATCGAGCCGCCGCTGCTGGCATCGAATTTAACCCCATCTTTTGAGCTGTTGCGGATGATGCTGTGATGGACGTTGAGAAGGCCATCGGAGACTTCGATATTTGCGCCGTTGATGTCGTTCCCGCCATATTCAATGGTTACGTAATCTAATTGAACACTGGCATGGATGCTCCCGCCGAACTCCTGGATGCCGCGCCAGGAGCCGGGTGACTGGACCGTTCCGGTCATCAGAATCGGCTCAGCGGACGTGCCAGGGGCGACAAGGCTTCCGCCAATCCCCAGAAAACCGGCACCGGTAAACGAAAAGGAATTGCCCGGGTCAATCGTCAGCACGTCACCCGTGGTATTGCTGACAACGCTGTCCACGATGTAGGGTATACCCGGATTACCGATGCTGCGCTGACCGTGCAGGACGGTCGTGCCTGCCAGGCGCACCGCATTCAAACCGTTTCCGGTGGCCGTGAGGCCGGACAGCAAAATATCCTGCGAAGTACTGTTGAGCTGGAGGGCATTTTGGGCGTTGGCGGTAAAACTGGTGGATTGGATATCGAACTTCGTGTTTTGGGTCGTGTAGAGCCCATTGCCAGCGCTGTTTTCGACCTGGCTGTGGGCTATGGTGAGGTTCAACTGATCCGCATAGATTGCAGCCCCGAAGGGGCCGGCAGTGCCGCCGTAATTGATGACCACGTTATCCAGGTTCACCGTGGCCGGGGAGCCAAAAACGCCGATTGCATTGATCCCGCCCCAGGAACCGGGTGAGGCGGTGACGCCGGTAAAAGTAATGGGCGCGGCGGGGGTGCCTTTGGCGACCAGCGTACCCAGGACGGTCAGCTTGTTGGAGCCTGAATTATCGAACTGTACGGTGACGCCCGGGTCGACCGTCAGAGTCACGCCGGAATTAATGCTGACGCCGGCGGTGCATATATCGACCGGGCTCATTGCCAGGGTCCAGGTTGTATTGGAGGAGATGCTGCCGCTGACACAGGCAGATGGGGCAGTGACGCCGGCGCGCGCCGGAAGGCTTTGAAGGAGCGAAAATGAGACCACCAGGATAAATACTCTTGCCAGACTGCGGATCAGGCTCATGGTTTTCGCCTCCCTACTTTCCAATAAGAAACTGCATTTACCATTTTTAGAATCGCCGCGTTTAAAACCCACGCCTCGCGATGGACTTTCTGATTATATAAATTGCGGATTAAAGGATTATTATTTCCTGGTTAAAATATATACAAAAATTGTCGTTAATATGCGATTAGCTTAACTTAAATATTCCGGGAATAATTTTGAGGCTTTTTGGGCGGCGAAGCCGCCCAA
>DBMK01000039.1 GCA_002298885.1 Anaerolineaceae bacterium UBA700 | reverse complement strand
CTGCCCGCATGCATGCGGGCAGACGGGCAAAAATTCACAGGTTTTAATTCACCCCGCGTACACCCTGGGGTGGATGAAATGCACCCTGCATTTCAGATATAAATGAATTGCCATGAACGAACAAACGACGTTTTACGAAATCAAGTTGAAGGGAACCCTGCCCGCGGAATGGTCGGAGTGGTTCGATCACACGCTGATCCGGCTCGAGCCGGACGGCATCACCACGCTGATCTGCCAGGCCGTCGACCAGGCGGCGCTGCACGGCATTTTGGACCGGGTGCGCGACCTGGGAATCCCCCTGATCTGCCTGCGCCAGGTGACCTCAATGGAGGAACAATGAAAGTGCTGATGATATCCACTAATTCGCTGCCCGCTTCTCCGGCCGGACCGGCTTACGTAGCCGGGGCCGCCCTGAAAGCCGGCCACACGGTCGAGGTCTACGAGTGCCTGTTCGCCCAAGACCTGAACCGTGAATTGAAATCCGTGATTGACCGTTTCGAGCCGGACGTGGTCGGCGTTTCGATCCGCCTGGTTCATGGATATGTGCTCGATGAAACTGCAGAATTCTATACTCGCCATCTCGATCTGCGCAAACGCGTCCGGGAAGTGGTCGAATGCGTGCGCCAATCCACGCGGGCCTCCATCGTGCTCGGAGGGCCGGGATTCAATTATTACGCCGAGGCCTGGTTGAATTACCTCGACCTGGACTACGGCATCCGCGGCGAGGCCGATCTCTCCTTCCCGCTGTATCTTGAGCTTCTGGAACGCGGCGGCGACATCTCAAGTGTCCCAGGCTGCGCTTATAGGCGCAATGGGGAAATCATCAAAGTCCCCAGAAAGCCGGTCGAATTCCTGGACGAGACGGCTTTCCCGGCATATGAGCTGTTCGACCTTGAGCGCTACGCCGCCCGCGGTATCTACCCTTCCCTGCTGACCAAGCGCGGCTGCGCTTTCCGCTGCAGTTACTGCCCGTACCATTCGCTGGAAGGTCCGCATTACCGCACCAAATCTCCAGGCAGAGTAGTGGATGAGATCGAGCACATCCAGCGCATCAAGAAGGGCTGTCCGGTCATTTTCAGCGAGAACAACTTCAACGTCCCCCGGCGGCACGCCGAGTCCATCTGCCGCGAGATCCTGGCGCGCAAGCTGGACGTGCAGTGGAGCACCGGCGACCTGCGCCCGATGCACATTACAGATGATTTCTGCCGCCTGCTGAAGGAGTCCGGCTGCACGTACGTCAACCTCTCTATCGAAAGCGGCTCGGAGCGCATGCTGGCGCGCATGCGCCGGGGGTACACGGTCGGCGATATCCGCCAGGCGTTTAGCTGCCTGGAGAGATCCGGCATCCCCTACGGCGCTTCGCTCATGTTCGGCGCCCCCGGCGAAGACCCACAGTCCGTGGCGGAGACCCTGGCGCTGGTCGCCGACAATCCGGTCCCGAGCGGCATCTGGGTCACAATCGGCATTTGCCTGTGGACGCACCGCCAGGAGATCCTCGAAGAAGTGCGTCAATCCGGCCAGTTCCACGACGACCGCGAGCTGTTCGAGGGCGTCAACTACGTATCCCCCGATTTACCGCGGGCGTTCATGCTCGACCTGATCGGGTCGCTGCGCTCAAAAAAAGAATTTTCGGTTCAGGTGAATAAAGCCTATGCTTACTAAATCCTTTCCTACACAGGATAAGAACCTGGCCCGGGTGCTCTCGGACCCCATTTATCGAACCGCATTCCACGCCCGGCTCAAGAAGTATAACCCGGCAGTAGTGGCCCTTTACCGCTGCGGCATCCTGCCCCTGTTAGGCGCAAGCCGCAGCGTCATGCTCCTGGGGACCATCGGACGCAAAAGCCGGCAGCGCCGCTATACGCCGATCGGGTACTGGCGTATCGGCGGACGCCTCTACATATTTTCAGCCTGGGGCAAACAAGCCGGGTGGTATAAAAACCTAGCTGCAAACCCAAATGACGTTACAATTAAGCTGGGCCTGAGAAATTTGCGTGTACGACCTCAGCCTTTGAACGATCCCATCGAAATCCAGGCACTTTTAGAGCAGTTCGTCAGCGAGTCGCCCCGGCAGGCGCAGGTTTTGCTGGGGTGGGAGCCCGGCCGCGACAGTTTAGCGGGCGCTGATTTTAGCCCGATTATCCAGGACGTATTGATCGTCCGTTTGGTCGAAAAAGAGGAGAAATGATGAAAGAACAGCGGATTTTGGTTGTCTATGCCACCAACTCCGGCACCACCGCCGACGTTGCCAAGGCGGTCGGTGAAGAGCTGGGCAAGGACGGCGCTCAGGTTGACGTGCGCCGCATCGATGAAGTGACCGGAGTCGAGCCGTACAGCGCCGTGGTAATCGGCGCCCCGATGATCGTCGGCTGGCACCGGGCAGCGGTGGGCTTCGTCAAGAAGCACCGCCAGGCGCTGGGACGCATCCCGGTGGCTTATTTTGTCACCGCGATGAGCCTGACCGACACCGGCGTAAAGGATGTAAAAGGAATGCCGGTCTGCGCCGACCCCATGCTGCTCAAGCCGCCGCACACACCCGGGAAACTGGGCTTGAAAGAAAACTATGCTACCATCCCCCACTACCTCGACCCGGTCCTGCCGTCCAAGACCGGCGTCACCCCGGTCAACGTGGCTTTCTTCGGGGGCAAGCTGCAGATGTACCGCCTCAAGTGGTGGCAGGCGTTGTTCGTGATGATCGTCATCCAGGCTCCGCCAGGCGGGTCCTTCAATTGGCCCTTCATCCGCGACTGGGCCGCCTCCCTCCGCCCCGCCTTCAATAACTAATCTCAGTTCGATATAAGGATTTATTGGGGTTGTTTCGGGCTGCTTC
>DBMK01000316.1:1887-4354 GCA_002298885.1 Anaerolineaceae bacterium UBA700 | reverse complement strand
GGCCGGCTTCGCCGGCCAAATCCCATCATTTTTTATATGGGGTGCTATTTGCCGGCCAGAGCGCGCCAGACGCGCTCGAGGCCAAAAAGGCCGAGGCCCACCAGGAGAATGATCGCCCCCAGGGGGATCTCGAGCACCAGGCTGCGCCCGGCGAGGGCTGCCAGCAGGCCAAGCCCCAGGGCGGCTGCCAGGCTGGCCAGGTGTCTCTTTTCCATTTCTGCCTGCGCAGGGCCGGCCGCGTTGCCCGCCAGGGTGCGATCAAAAATTGCCAGATCCCATCCCCCCAGCCCCAGCGTTGCCGCCAGGATCATCAAACCGGGCGCTGCGCCAGCAAATAACCCGGCAACGGATGCGATGACCGTAACCACCAGGCCGGTCGTATCCCAACCCGACCATTTGCGCCCCGCCAGCCACACCGCCAGGGGGATGAGGCTGGCCGGCAGGGCTGCACCAAGCCCCAGCGGGACAAAGCCGGCCCCCAGGCCAGCGCACGCCGCCAGCATACAGGCAAGTGCAATGATTTTTCGCTGAGACATTCCCGGTCTCCTTAGCGTTCCTGCTGGATGTGCGGGCGGCTCATGGCGTTGCGCACCAGGGGGGCCAGCGGCTGGCTGACCTTCCAATCAATGACCGGAATCCAGAGCTGGGTGATCTTATTGATCTCCAGGCGCCGTTCGATGCCGGCCAGGCGGCTGGAAATCACGGAGATCTTATCTTTGGCCAGCATACGCTGTGAAAAATCCAGCGGGTCCGGGCTGATCAACAACACCTGGTATCCGTGCGCCCGCAGCCTTGGGAACAGCAGCCAGTCGCTGGCGGCTAGGGGGCTGAGGACCAGGATCAGCGAATGGCTCGAAAACATCTGTACCGGCATATTTTGCAGGCCCTCGAAGCTGCCCTCCGACGCGGTAGTGACCTGGGTGAGAGCGCGCAGAATCTTGTTGAGCTGTACCTTGCCGTATCCCGGGAATATGCTGATACGCGGGTCGCCAAAGATGAGCAGGCTGACCCGGTTCCCCTGGCGTAAGAACACTTCGGCCAGCGAGGCCGTGGCACGTGCCGAATGCTCGAACAGGCTGTCCTCGCCGATGCGCAGGTCCGTCTTCTGGCGCGCATCCAGGATCAGGCCGATGTCGGCGATCTCCTCCTGCTCGAACTCCTTGGTGAAGAACTGGCGCGGGTGGCGCGCCGTCAGGCGCCAATCCAGCCGCCGCAGCGAGTCGCCCGGGTGGTATTCGCGCACGCCCCAGAAATCGGTGCCGCTGCCGGCCAGCCGGGCCGGGATCGACCCGGCCGAATGCAGGGTGCGCTGCGGCTGCAGCGGGATGGGCCGATAGCGCACCAGGTCGGGCTGCACCTGCAGCTCTGCGCCCGCCGGCAGCTCGAGAGTCGTCCCGACCAGGCCGAGCGGATCGCTCACCACCGCCTGCACTGTCTCCCAATCGAAATGCCCGCGCGTGGCCTGGAACACGTAATTCATGCTGGCGCTCTCGCCGGTACGCAGCGCCAGGTATTGTTTCGGGCTTCCGCCCGTAATCACCATCCCCGGCTGGGGCAGGTCGCTGAGGTACAGCAGGCCAATGCTCTGGCTCCGGTTGGTAACGGTCAGGCTGACCTCAAACGTGGGCAGCTCGCCCGCCGGATTGGGTTCAACGACCCGCCTCGCTTCCAGGCTGACCTTGCTGGCTGAGGTGGATTGGGCGATGCCTATGCCCAGGTAAGCCAGGAAAGGCAGCGCCATCCAGGTCAAATCGGCGTTGCGCGCCACCAGGCTCGCCAACAGCAGGATGGAGAGGATCACGATGACGGTTAACGATTTACTATTCATGCGCGGCTTCGACCACCGGCACCGGCACCTGGGCCATTACCCCGTCGATCACGGCATTTTCGGTCTTCTTCGAGCCCCACAGGCTGGGGTCCAGCACCAGGCGGTGGGCCAGCGCCGGCTGAGCGAACAGCTTGACGTCGTCGGGCACCACGTAATTGCGGCCCTGGATGGCGGCCCAGGCCCTGGCCAGCTTGAGCAGGGCCAGCGAGCCGCGCGGGCTGACGCCCACCGATACCTGGCGGTAATGGCGCGTGGCAGCCACCAGGTCGACGATGTAGCGCCGCACGTCCGGATTGACGTACACTTCCTCGACAACCGAGCGCATGGCCAGGAAGACCTCGGGCGTGATCACGGACTGCAGATCGACCACATCGTGCTTGCGTTCGGCCCGGCGTTTCAGGATTTCGTCTTCCTCTTCGACCTTTGGATAACCGATGGACAGCTTGACCATGAAACGGTCGAGCTGCGCCTCCGGCAGCGGGAAGGTGCCCTCGTATTCGATCGGATTCTGGGTGGCGATCACGATGAATGGGGCCGGCAGGGGCAGCGTCTCCCCTTCCAGGGTAACCTGGTATTCCTGCATTGCCTCCAGCAGCGCCGACTGCGTTTTTGGCGAAGCCCGGTTGATTTCGTCGGCCA
>DBMK01000316.1:0-1843 GCA_002298885.1 Anaerolineaceae bacterium UBA700 | reverse complement strand
GGCGTGAACTGGATGCGGCTGAATTCCAGCCCCAGGGCGGCCGCAAAGCTGTTGGCGATCAGCGTTTTGGCCAGGCCAGGGTAATCCTCCAACAGAATGTGCCCCCCGCTCGAAAGGAAGGCCGCCATCATCTGGTTGAGCACGTCGTGTTTTCCAACGATTGCCTTTTCGACCTCCTGGATGACCCGGGCAGAAAGGCCAGCAACTTCGGAAATACTGAGCTTGGTTTGGATGTCCATCGTCATGATTACTCCATCAATGATTCCATATAGGTGAGCACTTCTTCGATGCTGCGGTAATAATCGGCCACGTCGCGCCGGGTCCAGTGCCGGTACCAGGCAATGGGTTTATGCCGGATGGCCTTCAGCCGTTGCAGGAGGGAACGCTGCGAACCAGCGTCTTCAGCCGCAAATAGAAAATCATAGATATGCCTGGGCAGGGCAATGCTGCCTTGCCGCAAGGCATTGTAGGTCTCGAAATAATCGACCTGGGGATTCTTGGTGCTGTAAATGGTGGCAAGCATCCGTCCCAGGTCGCGCTTGAGCAAATTCGGCTGCTCAATCTCGTCCAGCGTTATCAGGATCATCGTCCGCCAGAAATTCATACTTTCCAGGGTGGCGTTGAACCCGGAATTAATTGCCTTCTCAAAGGATGGCGGCTTCTCGAAGCCGCGCACCAGGGCAAAGATCAGGATGCAGAAAATCAGCAGTCCCCAATACAGACCCTGATCGATGCTCTGCAAGAAACGCCAGAACACCCATATTACCAGCGAGACGGGAGTAATAAAGTTATCCTGGATAAACGAGCGGAAGAGGATGCCCAGGAGAAGGAGGACGCCCAGGATGAGGAGTGTGAGGGAGGCGCGCCGGGAGATTTTCATTTTACACGGTGCTCACGACTTTACGGCTGTGTTCGACAATAGCGGTCAGACATTCGAAGGCGACCTGTTCGTCCTGCGGGTCCGGCTGCTGCGATCCGTAACGGGCCGTCTCGAACAACTGGGTCAACTGGTGGATGGGGGCATGCGGGATGCCCCTGGCCTCCAATAAGCGCTCGAATTCGCGCACCGTCATGGCCTGCTTGCGCTCAATTCCCTGCTCTGTTTGCAGCACACGGCTCATCTGCCAGTAACATTGGATGATCACATTCTTGAAATCCATCCCATTCATGAGCGCCTGCATGGCTCGTTCGGCTTCCAGGCGCAGCGCCAGGTCGATCGAGCTGCGGCTGGACCTCCAGCGGATCACCCAAAGCGCCAGCAAGCCGGCCATCAACGCCAGGCCGATCCAGACCAGCCAGTTTAAGAACGGGGGCAGCGGCCCCAGCGGCGGGCCGGCAACTTTTAATTCCGGCGGCAAGGTCTCCGGCGCCAATGGGGTGAAATTGACACGGACTTTATACAGCGCAAACAATATGATCAACGCCACCACGGTCATGGCGGCGTATATCAAAAAGCGCTTCAAGACCTCCTTCCAATCGGCCTTGCGGATGACCTTATACAGGCCAAACATCACCAGCAGCGTGATTATGACCCCCAGCATGGCTTTCAAGAAAGTACTGATCGTGATTGCCACCAGAGGAGTCTGTTCGGCAGGCGCGGCGTCCGTGCTGTCCGCCAGCGCCGGCATGGGGATGCCCGGGTTGAGCTGCAGCCGAGGCAGCGCCGCCGCCACCAGCGCTACAACCACCACGGTCAGCAAAAAGAAAATCAGGGCCCTGCGCTTTACTTCGTCCGTCATCCGTTCTCAATCTCGTCCGGGGAAAATGCGAGTTGGATATTATCAATCAGTATACATAATAGTTCCTACCCCGACAATAGATAAAAAAGGATTTTTTGGGGTTG
>DBMK01000005.1 GCA_002298885.1 Anaerolineaceae bacterium UBA700 | reverse complement strand
TAGGACATGGCCTGCAGGTAATCCTCGTCCATCGGGTGGCGTTCTTCATCCTCGGCGGCGTAGGCGCGGCCCATTTCAATGAAGCGCTGTTCCTGATCGAGGGGGTCGTTCAGCTCGGTGAATGCATTGCACAACTCCATGCCGCCGATGAAACCCTCGAAGCGCTCGACCGTAGTCGGGTCGCCCGGTTTGCTNNATGTCGCGCGGGTAATCGTACAGGAAGGTAGGCTGAATGAACGTTGGTTCGAGGAAGTCGCCCAGCAGCCCGTCGATCAGTTTGCCGCGGGCGGCTCCCGGTTTGAACGGCAGGCCTTTCTGCTGCATGGCAGCCGCCAGGCTTTCCGAGGTGGGGCACTGGTTAATGTCGATGCCAGTGGCGTCGATCAAGCCCTGGCGCAGGTCGATGCGCCGCCAGGGTGGATTCAGATTGATCTCGTGACCGTCGTAAGAGATGATGCGCGTGCCGAGCACCTGGTCGGCAGTGAAAGCGATCATCTGCTCTGTCAGTTCCATGATCTTCTGGTAATCCCCATAAGCCATGTAAAACTCGAGCTGGGTGAATTCAGGGTTATGCTTGAAGGAAACGCCCTCGTTGCGGAAGTCCCGCCCGATCTCGTAAACCCGGTCCAACATGCCCACCGTCAGGCGCTTGAGGTAGAGCTCGAAGGAGATACGCAGGTAAAGCTGTTGTTTGAGCTGGTTGTGGAAAGTGACGAAAGGTTTGGCCGCCGCGCCGCCGTACAGGGGTTGGAGCACGGGAGTCTCAACTTCCAGGAAATCGCGCTCGTCGAGGAAACGACGCAGGGCGCGTACCACGGCGGCGCGCTTGCGGAAAACCTCGCGCACCTCCGGGTTGACCGCCAGGTCGGCGTAGCGCTGGCGGTAGCGCNNTCGTCCTTGGCTGCCGGCAGGGGGGTGACGGCCTTGGCCAGCATGCGGAAGGTGCTCACCTGGAGAGAAATTTCGCCGGTGCGGGTGCGGAAGAGGATTCCGCTGGCTTCGATGAAGTCACCCAGGTCGAATTCCTCGCGCAGAAAGGTCATGCCCTCTTCGCCAATCTCGTTGATGCGGAAGAAGAGCTGGATGCGCCCGCTGCTGTCCTCGATGTGGGCGAAGGCAATCTTGCCCATCAGGCGGATGGCGCGCAGCCGCCCCGCCAGGGTTGCGGCAACGGCTGCCGTGGAGCTGCCGGTGGATTCCCAATCTTCGAAGGCTTTCAAGGCTGCCCAGGCCGTGTGAGTAGGGGCGGCGCGGGTGGGATAGGGTTCGATGCCTCGGCTGCGCAGCCGGTCGATCTTCTCAAGGCGAATTTTCTCGAGCTCGTTTCTTTCCATTTGCTCCTCTATGGTTCTGCCGGGGATTCCGGTTAATTTTATAAGAAAAAGGCCCCGCCCCTGGATCGCGGGCGGGGCCTGAGTTGACTCTCGCAGCTATTCCACCTTCAGAATTGTGACCACGAAGGAACCCGCCGGTGCATCTACCTGGACCTTTTCACCGGCCTTGCGGTTGAGCAGGGCCTTGCCAAGGGGGGATTCGTTCGAGATCCGGCCGGCGGAGGGATTAGCCTCGGCGGCGCCAACTATCGTATATTGCTCTGGTTCGAGTCCTTCTTCCTGGATCGTTACCGTCGTTCCAACCTGGACCATTTCCGCAATCGGCGCCTCGTCGATCACGCGCGCCATCGCAAGGAGGATCTCCAACTCTTTGATCCGTCCTTCCACGAAGGCCTGTTCGTTCTTGGCAGCTTCGTATTCGGCGTTTTCGATCAGCTCGCCGCCGTCCATTGCTTCGTGCAGCCGTTCGGCTATTTCCTGGCGCTTATAGGTCCGCAGGTAATCCAGTTCCTCCTGCAATTTTCGGTAGCCATCACGGGTCAGGAATGTGGTAGGCATGTTTCAATCCTTCGACTTGATATAGGTTGCTTTGTTTCTGATTTGAGAGGAAATTCCGTACCCCCACCGGTAAGCAGATTCCTGTAAAGAAACAAAAACCACTCCTATTGGAGCGATTTGCGAATTGATCCAAGCACCCTCAGGGTACGGTTAATTGGAAATATCATATCATAATTTAGTTAAGAATGCAAGTTATGTTTTTAATGTTTTTCTGTTAGAATCATCCCATCTCATGGAACATCTCTGGTCACCCTGGCGTATGAATTATATATCGAACCAAGAAAAACCGGATGGATGTGTTTTTTGTGAGGCGGCACGGCAGGCCGACAGCGCCGAAAACCTGATCATCTACCGGGACCAACGTGCTTTCGTCATTCTGAACCGGTTTCCGTATACCAATGCCCATCTCATGATCGTGCCCTTTTCGCACCAGCCTTCAATCGAAGGCCTGGACCCGGAAACACGGGCCGAAATGATGGAGCTGGTAAACCGGGCCATGCAGATGCTGCGGGCAGAGTACCAGCCCGAGGCGTTTAACGTGGGGATTAATGTTGGAGCGGCTGCCGGAGCGGGTGTGACCGATCACGTGCACATTCACGTGGTGCCGCGCTGGCCCGGCGATACCAATTTCATGTCGACGGTGGGGGAAACCCGCGTCCTGCCTGAGGACCTGTCCGAAACCTACCGGCGCATGGCAGAACGCTGGAAAACCTCAAGCATCGATTAATCAAGGAATCAT
>DBMK01000308.1 GCA_002298885.1 Anaerolineaceae bacterium UBA700 | reverse complement strand
AAACTACAAGAATTACACGAATTGAAAGCGAATTATTAATGTTGCCTAGACCTGTCATGTTTTTAAAATCTGACAGGTCTCAACAGTCAATTTCATATTACGCATTTCTGGTGGATTTGTTCCAAAGAGGCTATAAAAAAGCCTATGGGGTTTGGCTTTTTTATTTTTGGGCAAGGGGCATTTTTAAACCGTGAATTTTGGCTGCTCATGCGGCCAAAATTCACGGTTTTTTTAATTCCCCCCGCCCGATTTTGGGGCGGGGGGTAAGGGGGGCTTTATTTGCGGCCTGGCTAATGGACAAAGATCATTACTTTGGCCCAGAAGGCCGCGTTCCCATTTTCTCCGATCCCGAAGAATTCGCCGCTGTCGCTCTTGAGCATCCAGTAGCTGGTGTATGTCGTCGTCTTGGTCGGGTTGGGCATCACCAGGGGTACGGATAAGTTTATGTATGAGCCGGGTTTAATCACGTATTGCAGGTGAACCGACGTAGTCGGGCCGAGCTGGTCGCCGCTGATGAAAACGAGCGAGTAATTGGTATTCCAGGTGCAGGTGCCGATGTTGCGCAGGGTCCAGGTCTTGATGTAAGTGCGGCCGGGGATGACCGAAGTCAGGTCCGGCAGGGTAACGTTGCCGGCAAACGCCGCCAGGTTGCACGGCACTGGGTTGGGGGTCGGGCTGTCCGTTGCGGTCGGCTGCGGCGTGGCTGTAGCGGTGGCTGTCGGCAGGTAGGTTGCGGTGGGCGCTGGCGTTTCCGTGTCCGAAGGCGTGGCGGTGCGGCGGTTGAAGGGGCGGGTCGCCTGGGTCAGTGGAGAGGCCTGGGCCGGTGCGGCAGCCGAGCAGGCCGTAACCGCCAGCAGTGACACTATTAATAAACTCGTTGAAAACAATTTATGTAAGCTCATCGTTGCGTTTCCTAATCCGGCCTTATTCGTAGCGCAGCGCCTCAACCGGCTCCAGGTTGGAGGCCCGGTTGGCCGGGTAGATGCCGAAGAACACGCCCACCGCCGCCGAGAACAGGCAGGCCAGCAGCACCGAGTTGAGCCCAATGACCGGGTTGATCGCCGTGCTGCTGGCAGCCGCTACGTTGGCGATGATCTTGCTCACCCCGGCAGCCACCGCTACGCCGATCAGGCCGCCCAGCAAGCTCAGCACCGACGATTCAATCAGGAACTGCAGGCGGATATCCGAGCGGTGGGCGCCCAGCGCCTTGCGCAGGCCGATCTCACGCGTGCGCTCGGTGACCGAAACCAGCATGATGTTCATGATCCCGATGCCGCCCACCACCAGCGAGATGGCGCCGATCCCGCCCAGAAGCAGGGTAAGGGTGCCGGTGACCGAGGTGGCGGTGCTCAGGATCTGCTGCTGGGTGAGGATGTTGAAATCGTCCGTGCCGATGCGGGTGTTATGTCGCTGTCGCAGGATATTGGTCACTTCTTCCTGGGCCGCCGACACGCCGTCGGCCGACGAAGCCTGCACGATGATCTGGTCGATGCGGCTGGAGTTGCTGCCGCGGTTTTCCAGGCGTAGTTGGGCCGTGGTCAGCGGCACGATCACCTGGTTATCCTGGCTGCCCAGTGCGCCGCCGCCCACGCTCTGCAGCACGCCCTCGATGCGGAACGGCTGGTTGTTGATCTGTACTTCCTGCCCCACCAGGCCGGTGGTCGCCCCGAACAGGGTGGTTGCCACGCCCGATCCCAACACCACCACGGCCGAGTTGCCGCTGACGTCCGAGGCAGTGATGAACTGGCCTTCAGCGAGGTTGAGGTTGCGCACGGTGGCGTAATCGCCGGTCGTGCCGACGACGGAGGCCGAAGAGCTGGTACCGTTGATGGATATTGTGCCCCTGGCGTTGACCACGCCCACCGCCGCGGCCACGTCCGGGGCGTTGGTCGGGTCGACCAGCGCCTGGGCATCCTGCAGGGTGAGGGGCTTGGGCGCCACCGCGCCGCCCCCGCCCTGCCCGAAGCCGCCCGAGCTGACGAACAACAGGTTCGAGCCGATGCTCTGGATCTGCTGGTTCACGGCTGCCGTTGCGCCCTGGCCGATGGCCAGCATGGAGATTACCGAGGCAACCCCGATCACGATCCCCAGGATGGTCAGCGCCGAGCGCAGCTTGTTCGCCGTCAGGCTTTCCAAACTTTCCAAAAAATGCTGTAAGAGGCTCATTTTTGTTCCTCCGCCAGCAGCCCATCCCGCACGCGGATCACCCGCTGGGTCTGAGCTGCCACATCCGGAGAGTGGGTAACGATAATCAGGGTTGTCCCGGACTGTTTATTCAGGTTGAGCAAAAGATCCATGATCTCCGCTCCCGATTTCGAATCCAGGTTGCCCGTAGGTTCATCGGCCATAATGATGGCCGGCTGGGTGACCAGCGCACGCGCAATGGCCACCCGCTGCTGCTGCCCGCCCGAAAGCTCGTTGGGCCGGTGGTTGATGCGCTCCGCCAGCCCTACTGCTTCCAGCGCAGCCAGGGCCTTTTGGCGGTGGTGGTTGCCCTCTGCGTAGCGCAGCGGCAGCTCCACGTTGGCCAGGGCGCTGGTGCGGGGCAGCAGGTTGAAGCTCTGGAACACGAAGCCGACTTTCTGGTTGCGGATGTCCGACAACTCGTCGTCCGTGAGGTTCGCCACGCTCTGCCCGTCCAGGATGTACTCGCCGCTGGTGGGCACGTCCAGGCATCCCAAGATGTTCATCAGGGTCGATTTTCCCGAGCCGGAGGGTCCCATGATCGAGACCACTTCGCCGCGTTTGACCTTGAAGGACACCCCTCGCAAGGCTTGCACTTCCATCTCGCCCATCTGGTAGGTCTTGGTCAGATTTTCGGCTTCGATAACGTATTCGTTGTCGCTCATCGTATGCCTCTCATCCAACTTAATTACCGCCGCTGGTGCCGGTTCCAGTGCCGCCTGTCCTGCTGCCAGTGCCGCCGGTAGTGCCGGTTCCGCCCGTGGCGCCGGGGCGGTTGCCGCCTGCACCCGTAGCGCCGGTAAAGCCGCCGGTCACGTTACCGCCTGCGCCGCCGCCCACGCCCGGAATACGGATACCCAGGATGCTGGAGCCGCTGTTCGTGCTGGTATTCAGTTGCGAGAGCGGGTTGGTCACCACCACGTCGCCGGCCTGCAGTTGGTTCGAAATCACCTGCACTTCGGTATCCGAGGAGAGCCCCAGCTTAACGTTCACCTGCTGGATGGCGCCGTTGCGCAGCACCAGCACGTAGTACTGCCCGTTGCTGACCCGGATTCCCCGGCTGGGAACGGCCAGCACGTTGGCGACCGAATCCAGCACCACGTTGGCCGAAGCGGTCATGCCCGGCATGATCTGGGCATCCGCATCGGTCAGTTGGACGGTCACGGTGTAATTGACCGCCCCGGAGGAGACTGTGCCGGCCTGGTCGATGGCCTGGACGACGCCGTTGTAGGTTTTGTTGGGGATTGCGTCAAAGTTGATCGTCACTTTTTGGTTTAGCTTCACTTTGGCAATGTCGACCTCAGAGATTGAAAGATCCACGAATAGGATCGAGTTGTCGTCAATGCGGGCGAAGGAGGTCGAATTGGATACCAGGTCGCCCACTTTGTTATTCAGGACGGTGATGGTGCCATTGAACGGCGCCGTAATCTGGGTTTCGTTCAGCACAGCCTGGGCCGCGTCCACCTGGGCCTGGGCAGCCGCAAGATCGGAGGCCGTGGGCCCATTTTTCACCTGGTCGTAGGTGCGCTGAGCGTCGGCCAGCTTGGCCTTGGCCACTGCCAGGTTCGCATCCGCCTGGGCAATGTCGTTGGCCGTTGGCCCGCTGGTATACCAATCCACGATGGCCTGTTTTTGCTGCATGGTTTGCTGCGCCTGCACTAAGGCCGCCTGGGCGCTGGCCCGGTTCGGGTCATTCACGGGCAGGTTTAGCAGCTTGTTATATTTGTCGAGCGCCTTGTTGTAGGCATTCTGGGCAATGTAGAATTCAGCCCAGGCCGCATCGGCATTCCCGTTTTGGCCGCGGCTGTAATTCAACAGATCCCGCGCTGTCTGAGCGTCGGTCACCGCTTGCTGCGCCTGGGCCAGGGCCTGTTGGGCGGTTGCCTGGGTGACCGTTGAGTCTTTCAGGTTTTGCAGGTTCTGCTGGGCGGTGATTAAATTCTGTTCGGCCAGGATTACATTGTTATCGGATAACGAAGTCGGATCCAGTGTGGCCAATACCTGGCCGGCCTTCACGGTGTCGCCTTGCTTTACATTAAGCTTGGCAATCGTGCCTGCGGTCTTCCAGGTGAGCGTTGCGGTCTGGTTGGCATACACGTTGCCGGACGCGCCAACGGTGGCTTGCAGCGAACCCTGGGTTACCTTTACTGTAGTCAGGTTTGACGGTATTCCAGAGGCACTCTGGGCATTTACGTAGCTGTAAGTGAAAAAGGCTGCGCCTGCAACCAGCACGATGACCAGGAGTGTGAGCGGTAAGGACCACCATTTGCGTTTTCTTTTTGTTATACCCATTTGTTCCTCCAAATATTCATTCGATACTGCGTTTTATTTCGCTTTTACTTATACGCCGGCCCGGGCCGCAGTTCTAGAGAGCGCTGTCATAACCTGGCATGACCCACGCTATGAAACAAGGTGCTCCGCGTCACCCCGCCTGGTTACGCTGCTCACATACCCTCCGGTCATCAAAATGCTAGGATAAGTACGTGAAAAACACTCGGCTAAATAATTTCTCCCTGTCCCGGCTCAAAATCATTCCCCTGTTCTTGCGCACGGCCATCTATTCACTGGTGGGTTATAGGATATCCAGGCTGGCCGCCGCCGAGCGCGAGCAGACCGACCGCCTGGAAGGGACCTGCAGCCGGTTGGCCGAAAATGCAGCCATCCAAGAGCAGTTGGCTCTCGCCCGCGAGCGCAGCCGCCTGGCGGTCGAGATGTACGATGCCCTGGCGCATTCTTTGAGCGCCATTGCAGTTCAATTGGAAGCTGTTTCTGCGTTATGGGAGAGCGACCCGTCAAAAGGGCGTGAAATCCTGGCGCAGTCGCTAGAATTAACCCGCGCCAGTCTGAGCGAGACTCGGCGCGCCATCCAGGCACTGCGTCTTGCCCCAACGGATGCTATCTCTAGTATTAGGGAAACAATAAAAGACAATTAGGGTAAAGTAGGTTTATAATTTACCCGCTGTTTCTGCTCTTTGTGACGTCTACAGGCATCCAAACCTGGGAAGGCAAAGTATGAAACTATCTCCCCTTTATCGTGTTCGCTTCAGATACCCCCAAAGTTGGGAAGTCGCCCTTGCCTCTTCTGAAAGCACCGAAGCCCAGCACTTTTTACTGGCCGAGGGCACCTGTGAGGGCAGGATTCAAGGTTCTTTTCGAGGCGCGAACCATCCCAGGCGGCGGGGTGACCGGGCTTTTGAGCCCAATTTTCAAGGAGTGATCGTGACCGATGATGGCGCTACGATCTACTTCGATTACCGGGGATACGGCCGGGCATATCCGGCCGGCCGCCGTCAAATTGTTGTGTCGGCTATTCACTTGAGCGACCATAAAGACTATCAATGGCTCAACGACAGCCTGGCGGTTGGGGTCGGCGAGGTACGTGCTATCGGCGAAGATGATGTGGAACTTGTCATCGATTGGTCTGAGCTGATCTGGGAACCAATTCCTGATTGAAGGAATCGGAGGGGAAAACAAACCAAAATATAATCAAATCTTTACAAAAAAGAAGAAAGAATCCCCCTTATTTTCGGAAGAAACAATTGACGCCGGTGTAAATTAACGGGATTTTTGGTATCCTGG
>DBMK01000362.1 GCA_002298885.1 Anaerolineaceae bacterium UBA700 | reverse complement strand
CCCTTCGCGAAGCACCCTGTAAGGGTCAGGGGAGGGGCCGGGGGAGAGGTTCGATTTCGTCCACGTCGATCCACTTCAGCCGTTCGGGGATCAGGAATCGGGTGGCGGGAGCGGCGTCTTTAACGATGCGCTCCAGGCGGGAGAGGCGCATTCCGCCCGGGCGCACCAGCTCGCGCGCCGGGCGGTCGAGCGAGGCAAAAAAATTGTCCCAATGCACCGGGACGAAGGCCTTTGGACCCACGGACGCCAGGAGCGAACAGTAATATGCCGGCCCGGCCCACACCCCGGCGAATAGCAGGTCGGCGGGGCGAGCCGGACCGGGGCAAAACAGGATGCGGCTCGCCCCGGCCTGGATGTAGAAGCCGAAACTGCGGTCCATGCGGTAATCCGCCAGGCGCAGCGGAAGCCGCAGCCCGGGCCTGAGCGGGCCGTTGATCAGCGGATCGATCGGCAAGCTAACGTGGCGGTTGGCGAACACGTCCACCCGGAACGGGCCCAGGTCGAGCTGCTCGCCGGGCGCGACTTCGTGGAACTGGCGGGGCGGGACTCCGCCTAGCGCCAGCAACCTGCCGATGTTGGCCGAGCCGTACACGCAGGCGCCGCTCCGCGCCGCCAACCCCGGCACGTCCATGACGTGGTCGTAGTGCGCGTGGGTCACCAGGATGGAGTCGCAGCGCTGGATAAGGCGCGCCGCCAGCGCCTCGTCCGGCGCCACGCGCCGGAACAGCAGCGAACGCAGCGGCGGGCGGGTGAAGAAGGGGTCGATCAGCAGGGTATACCCCTCCAGTCCAAACTCGACCCCCTGCACCCCCAACCAGCGGAAAGACAATTCTGCATCCATATTTTTTAAAGTAAAATACATACAGTGTGATAAGTCAAGCATTTTCACCAATGAGGCACAGAGAAATACTTTCTCCGCTAATTTCGCTAATAAAAAAACAAATTCCCGCTAATTATTTCATAATTTTCGTGTCGTTGGTTTTTTATTGGTGTTATTCGTGGATAACGTCTTGCTCTGTGCCTCTGTGGTGAAAAGAGATCACATGGAAATTCTAAAACCCTAAAAGGAAAGCAAAAACCATGAGCAGCGAAGCAGTACAGGAAGCGGCCCCGCATTGGGACCTGACGACGATTTACCCGTCTCTCGAGTCGCAGGAATACGAAAAAGACATCCAGGCCCTGGCCGAAGGGCTGGCGGACCTCGAAGAATATACGCGCAAAAACCAGGTCAACGGGACGGCGGCGGTCAGCGGGGACGACGCCCAACTTGCCGCCGTCATCGACGGCTACCTCAACCGCATGAACGCGGTTTTGTTGCTCTACCGCACCCTGGCCGTCTACACCGAACTGCAGGTATCAGTCAACTCGTACGATACGCTGGCGAAACGCAAGCTGTCCGAAATCGAGCAGATCGGCGTGCGCATCGACCAGCAAAGCGTGCCTTTCCAGGCCTGGCTGGGCAAACGGGCGGCGCACCTGCCAGGCGTGATCGCCCGCGGCGCGGCGGCAGCCAAACACGCCTTCCTACTCCAGGAGACGGCCGAGCAAAGCAAGTACCTGATGAGCGAACCCGAAGAAGCCCTGGCGTCGGAACTCTACCTGAGCGGCGCGGCGGCCTGGAGCAAGCTGCAAGGCACGGTCTGCTCGCAGATCAGCGTGCCGTTCGAACGGGACGGAAAGATGGAAAAGCTGCCCGTCACCGCCTTGATCAACCTGCACAGCGACCCGGACCCCGAAATTCGCCGCCGGGCTTACGAGGTGGAGTTAAAGACCTGGAAGGCTGCCAGCGAGCCTCTGGCGTCCGCTCTGAACGGCATCAAGGGCTACGCAATCACCCTCCAGCAGCGCCGCGGGCGCACGGACGGGCTGCACGCCTCGCTCGACCAGTCGCGCATCGACCGGCCCACCCTGGAGGCCATGCTGGCAGCAATGCGGGCTTCCTTCCCCACCTTCCGCAAGTACCTGCGCGCCAAGGCCGCCCGGCTAGGGAAGCCGGCCCTGCCCTGGTACGACCTGTTCGCGCCGATGGGCCGCCTGGAGCGGAAAATGACCTTCAGCGAGGCGCAGAGCTTCGTCGTCGACCAGTTTGGGCGGTTCTCTGGCGAGCTGGCCGATTTTGCGCGCACAGCCTTCGAGCAGCGCTGGATCGACGCCGAGCCGCGCAGCGGCAAGCGCGGCGGAGCGTTCTGCGCCCCCATTTATGCGAAGGAGGAATCGCGCGTTCTGTGCAACTTCGACGGCTCGCTGGACCAGACCTTCACCATTGCCCACGAACTGGGTCACGGCTTCCACAACCACTGCATGAAGGGCAAGCTGCCCCTGCAGCGCGGCACCCCCACGACCCTGGCCGAGACCGCCTCGACCTTCTGCGAGACCATCGCCACCGAGGCCGCCCTTTCGCAGGCTGCAGACCGGGGAGAAGAGCTGGCTATCCTCGAAACCTATCTGATCGGCGCCACCCAGGTCATCGTCGACATCAGCTCGCGCTACCTGTTCGAAAAAGAGGTGTTCGAGCGGCGAGCGAAGGCCGAGCTGGCGGCGGACGAGCTTTGCGAGATCATGGAACGCTCGCAGAAGGCCACCTACGGCGACGGCCTGGACGAGCGCTACCTGCACCCCTACATGTGGACCTGGAAGCCGCATTACTACGAAGCGACGCTGAACTTCTATAATTACCCCTACTCCTTCGGCCTGCTGTTCGGCACCGGGCTGTACGCCATCTTCCAGCAGCGCGGCCAGAGCTTCCTGCCGGATTACAAGGCTTTGCTGGCCAGCACCGGCGAAGCTCCCGCCGCCGACCTGGCTGCCCGCTTCGGCATCGACATTCGCTCCCAGGATTTCTGGGCGAAGAGCTTGGGGGTGATCGAAAAGAAGATTCAGAGGTATATCCAGATCTAACATGATGCACCCCTAATTTAATCTTAGGGTTTCAGCATG
>DBMK01000105.1 GCA_002298885.1 Anaerolineaceae bacterium UBA700 | reverse complement strand
CAGCCCGTTCTTTACGGGTGCATTACAATAAGACCATGGATCCAATTCGCATGCAAGGCCCGATCGGGGCGCAGACGGTGTTCAACGGGCAGACCTTCGACTATTTTTCGGGGACGGGATACCTCGGCCTGCAGAGCCGCCCGGAAGTGCTGCAGGCTGCCGCCGAGGCGTTGCAACGCTACGGGCTGGCGACGGCCACCTCCCGCGGCGGTTTCGGCGAGCACCCGGTCTACGACGAGCTGGAAGGCGCGGCCTGCGCCTTCTTCGGCGCCGAGAAAGTGCTTTACTTTGCCTCCGGGTACATGGGCATGGCGGTGCTGGCCCAGGCCGGAAATGCCCGCTTCGACCACATCTTCATCGATTCGGCCGCCCATTTCAGCCTGTGGGACGCGGCCAACGCCACCAACAAACCGATCACGGTCTTCCATCACCGGCAGCCCGAGGCGCTGGAGGAATGCCTGCGCCGCGAGCTGCTGCCCGGGGAGCGGCCGCTGGTGCTGAGCGATGGCCTGTTCCCGGTCTCGGGCGAGATCGCCCCCCTCCCCGATTACCTGGAGCTGGCGTGCCGCTACGGGGGCCAGGTCTACCTGGACGACGCCCACGCCGTGGGCGTGCTGGGGCCGCACGGGCGGGGAACGCCGGATTATTACGCCATCCAGGACGATTGCTGCCGCACCAGCGCGACGCTGGCCAAGGCCCTGGGCGGGTACGGCGGGATCGTTTGGGGAGCGGCGGATTGGATCGATGCCGCCGACCGGGCCTCGGGCGTCTGCATCGGCGCCAGCCCGCCGCCGCTGGTGGTGGCGGCAGCATCGGCGCGCGCCCTGCGCCTGGCGCAAGCCGAGCCGGACCTGCGCCGGCGGCTGTGGGACAACGTCAAACAGGCCCGGGATGGGCTGCTCGCCCTGGGTTGGGAACTGGAGGACACCCCCTCGCCGGTCATTTGCCTGGAAATGCGCCCCGGCGTCAGCCTGGAGCGCATCCGCGACGGCTTGTTCGCCCAGGGGATTGCTGTGACCTTGGTTAGAGGCTATACCAGCACGCCCCCCGGCGGCGCGCTGCGCATCGCCATCTTCGCCACCCACAGCGCCGGACAGATCGAGCGGCTGGTGGAGGCCATTGGCGGCTTGGTGTAAATTGATTGGATGAAAGCCGGCAAACCGGCTCCGCTGGATTCCTTACACCGAAGAACGGTTCAGGCCGGTCCATTCCTCGACCCAGTCACTCAAAGACAGGCTCGCTAGGTAAGCCTCGTCCACCTGGCTGGCGCATTCCGCCCACCTGGGTGAAAATGCGGTTTCAGTGGCGTTTGCCACGTGCACGGCAGCCAGGACGGCCGATTCGGCGAGAGGCGCCGCCGAGGGTGTGTGATGGTAAGCCGCCGCGCTGACGATCTCCCGATTGAAATTCCACAGCCCGAGCAAATAGGCCCCCACCTGGGCGTGGCTGGCGCCGAAGCTATCCATTTCTGCTTTAACCAACGGAATTCCATTTAATTTTGCGCTGCGGTGGACGTTCAGATACTCGCTGGTGAGGTTTTCGGTCAAAATCAGCTTGCCCACGTCGTGCAAAATACCGGCCTGGAAGGTGTTATCCACCACCACCTTGTCCACTGAAATGGTGCGGGCGATCTGCCGGGCACGCGTGCCCACAGCCATGCTGTGCTTCCACAAATTGGTCAGGCCGAATTTCTCCAGCTTATGTGCATCGAACTGCGAAAAAATGCTCAGCCCCAGCACCAGGTCGCGGATGGTTTCGATCCCCAGCATCACGGTGGCCTGGCCGGCATCGGACACATTGCGCGGCAAGCCAAAAATGGCCGAGTTGACGAGCTGCAATACCTTGGCGCACATGCTGATGTCGCCGGCGATGATCTCGCCCACCCGGTTGGTGGAACACTCGGGCGAGCCCAATTCCTTGACGATTTCGAGATAGATCGAAGGCAGGCTGGGGAGAGAGGTAATGCGCGAAACGATGCGCTGCAAGTTAGGATCGGAGAGCAAGGAGTGCAATTCGCAAGCCCGCGCCAGGCGCTCTTTGAAGGTCTCGGGATAGATCGGCTTTTCGATGAACTGGTGAGCAACCCGCGTGGCGCGCAGGCTGGCGCCCTTCTCGCCCTGGCTCGAAAGCAGGATGCGCACGATCGAGGGGTAACGCTTCTGCACGTTCTCCAACAGGGTGACGCCATCCATGCCCGGCATGCGCACGTCGGTCACGATTACGTCGACCGGCCTTTGGGAAAGGATGTTGAGCGCCGCATCGCCCGAGTTGATGAAAATCAGCTCGTATTCGTTGTGCAGGGTTTGAAACCAGCGGTTGATGCTGTTCAGGACAGCCGTATCGTCGTCGACAAACAGAACATGGTGCATAAAGAATGGTATCCCATCAGATTATAGAGGATGAGACCCTGAATTACGGTAAAAGCCGCCTAAAATTTTTAAGAAGACCTGCCTCCCAGCCCCTTTCCCTAATGAATTTTAACAAATTAGCACCCTGACTTCAGCGGTCTATCCAACTGAGACGCCTGGGGTTGAAAACCCCAGGCTGCCAAAAATCCAAGTCGGCCAAGGCCGACTTAAAGGTTACGCGCCTATCCAGCCCGCCTTGGCGGGCTTGGGTTCTCGTAGCCTGGCGGCTTTAGCCCCAGGTGTCGCAAGCATGCACGAAAGATTAGGTTATAGTTTTTTTGTTAAAGCTCATAAGGGATGGGGAGAATACTTTTTTGGAGTTTTTAGCGAAATTCTCCACCAAAAACTTCAGCAAAAGGTTTTCTACCCTCCCCTTCGCGAAGCACCCTTAAGACAATTGCTTCTATAATTTATTAATGACTTTGAAAGCAAAATTCCCTCGAATCAGCACTCATAGATATATCACCTTCATATTATTGAGTCTCCTGTTGACCGCCTGCGCGCCGGCAGAGCAGACCAATCGCGGCGCGGTGCAGCCCGTGCGAATTTTTTATGCCGGGCCGCAGGGGAAAAGTGGGGTCGGCGAAGCCCTGTCGATCGCCGAGGCGGGCGGGTTCGTGCAGCGCGTCAGCCAGCCGGAGCAGGCGGAGGCCTTTGTACTGGCCGGCGCCGGAGGCCTCGATCCCATTGCTGCTGGGGCACGGCTGCAGGCCGGCGCCGGATTGGTGCTCCTCCCGGACAGCAGCCTGACCCCGCAGTGGGCCAGCAGCCTGCTCGGCACGCCGGTAACCCTGCAATCCCGCCAGGACCCGGTCAGCCTGGAAAACCCGGCCGGCCTGAGCGACCCGCTGGTGGATGAGATTGCCTGGAACAGCGCCCCGCAGGTGCGCGAGCGTCTGAATATCAATGGGGTTGCCCTGAAGCCGCTGGTGGTGGGGTACGAGGACGGTTCGGTCATCCTGGGTAGCGCCACAATTGGCAAGGGGCAGGTCTTCATCTTTTCGCCGCAGTTGGGGGCGGCCAACACCCAGTTCCAGGACTGGAGCTACTTCAATTACCTGGTTTACCACCTGGCGATGCGCGCCGCCGGCCGTACCCCGCTGAGCTTCGGCGATTATCCCGGCTCGCCGGTGCCGCACGAAGCCGAGCGCAACGCCCTGCTGGCCCTGATGGGTCTGCTGATCGTCACCGCGTTCGCTGCCTTCTGGCTGGTGCGGCGTTACAGCGTGGCTCACCCCGAAATGCTGGAGCGGATCGTTTCCGACCGCAGTAAATTCGCCGCCCGCGAGGAAAGCACCCAGTGGGAGGAGGTCGGTTTCCACCGGCCCCTGAGCGGCTTCCTGGTAGCCCTGTCGCTGGGGCTGTTCATGTTCATCCCGCTTATCGTCTACCAGAACCTGATCCTGCCGGTATATATTCTGCCTTCGGCCCAGGCGCTAGGCATCTGGGGCCGTGTGACCCAGTTCTTTAACCTGGCCTGGCTGTTCTTCGACATGGGTACCAGTATTGCCCTCATCAAGTACCTTTCCCAATACCGCGTTCACGACCCGCGCAAGGGAATCCAGTATGTGCAGCTCTTCGTGTGGTGGCAGACACTCTCGGGGGCTGTGCAGGTGGCGCTGGTGATCGCCATCTCGAGCACCGTCCTGCCGCATTCGGCCTACGCCCTGTACGCCTGGAGCATCATCATCCACACCTTCATCCAGATCCCCGGCTTCTTCCAGGTGATGCGCCACACCTTGAATGGGCTGCAGCGCCAGGATTACTCGCGCTACCTGGACCTGGGCCTGAACGTGCTCATGCCGATGCTGGTCCAGCCGGTGTTCGTGTCCCTGATGTTCGCCTGGGGCAGCTCGAACCCGGTGTTCGGCGGCACGCTGGGCGGCCTGCTGGGCCTGGGCATCGCCGCCTATGCCGCCGAGCTGTTCACCTTCCTGATCGGGCTGTGGCTGTACCGGCGCATCGGTTACAACTCCCGGGTGTTGTTCCTGGCCCACTTCGATTGGGACATCGTGCGCACCGGCTTTAAATTCGGGGTGTTTGAGATGCTTGGCTCGGTGGCCTGGTCGGTAGGGCAGGCTGCCGAAATCGGGATCACCCAGATCCGCCTGATCAACTACGCCGAAATCTGGGGCAACTGGGTGCTGGCCCAAAACTTCATCTTCGCCTTCAACGTCATCACCACCCTGTTCGACGGAGCCATGCCCGCCATCTCGGAGGCCGTCTCCAACGGGCGCCGGCTGCTCAGCCAGTATTATTCCGTCATGGCGTACAAATGGGGCGGCACGGTCAGCGCCTTCATCTGCGCGGTGCTGTTGGCGGTAGCGGACCGCTTCATCCTGGGCGCCTCCGGGCCGGATTTCGGGCGCGCCGCCAGTTACGTGGTCCCGCTGACGGTGTGGGGCGCCATCCAGTACATTTCCTGGGTGGGGGATAACGTGCAGTTGGGCGCCAACAAGCCCTACCTTAAATCCATCCTGATCTTTTCGGAGCAGGCCACGCGCATTGTGTTGGCCTGGTTCCTGCTGGAGCGCTTCCAGATCTACGGCCTGATCGCGGCCTATTTCATCGGGCTGCTGGCCAAGGGCTTCGCCGCCTATTTCATCAACCACCGCATCTGTTACCCGCAGCGCTTCTATTTCTGGCAGTCGCTGGCGGCGCCGCTCCTGGCAGGAGCCGTGCATTATTTGTTGCTGCGCTGGCTGACCGGGCTGATCTGGCAGGGCGAGCAGGTAACCAGCGTGCTGATCTTCTTTATCGGCATCCTGCCTTCCTTCCCGGTGTACATGTTCCTGTACGGGCTGTTCGGCGGCTGGGATAAAGCCACCCTGGGGGAACTGGAGAATGCGGTGCGCCTGACCGGCTTTGCCCGCCCCCTGGCGTGGGTCATCTGGGCCTCGACCGCCCTGGGCGCTCGCCTGAGCCCGCTGCACGGGCGCTTCCCCATCACCATCCGCGGCGCGGCCATGGACGAAGCCCTGGCGCTGACCGGAGAGAGGATCAAGCTTTAGATGCGCACCATCCACATCGTCACCCACACCCATTGGGACCGGGAGTGGTACCTGACCTTCCAGCAGTTCCGGCTGAGGCTGGTGCACCTTATCGATGGACTTTTGGACCTGCTGGATAAAGACGAGCGATACCGCAATTTCATGCTCGACGGGCAGACGATCGTGCTGGACGATTACCTGGACGTGCGCCCGGAGCGCGAGGCAGAGCTGCGCTGGCGCATCCAGGAGGGCCGCATCACCATCGGGCCCTGGCACATCCTGCCGGACGAGTTCCTGGTCAGCCCCGAGGCCACCATCCGCAACCTGCTTCAGGGCGAACGCACCGCCCGCAAGTTCGGCCCCAAGATGCAGGTCGGCTACATCCCGGACCCATTCGGCCACATCGGGCAGATGCCCCAAATCCTGCGCGGCTTCGGCATCCACAGCGCCTGCGTGCAGCGCGGCCTCTCCGACGAGCCGTGCGAGTTCTGGTGGCAGGCGCCGGACGGCTCGCGAGTATTCATGGCCTACCTGCGTGACGGTTACGGTAACGCCGCCGACCTGCCGCCAGCCGACCCGGCCCGATTCAGCGCCGAGGTGCGTCGGCTGCGCGACGCCCTGGCGCCGCATACCAGCGCCGGGCACCTCCTGCTGATGTGGGGCATCGACCACATGGAGCCCTCGCCAGCCACCTCGCAGGCCATCGCGGCGGTCCAGGGCAGCCTGGACGGCGACGTCCTGGTCCACTCCAGCCTGGCGGATTTCATCCAGGCCGTGCAGCTTTCGGTAGACCCGGAAAAATTGCAGGTGGTCCACGGCGAGCTTCGCAGCCCAAAACGCCACCCCCTGCTGCCCAACGTGCTTTCGACCCGCATGTGGATCAAGCAGCGCAACCGCGCCTGCGAGACGCTGCTGGAGAAATGGGCCGAGCCGTTCAGCGTGTGGGCCGAACTCACCCGGGCTGAGGAACCGCCGCCGGGCCACCTGCGCAATCCCGCGGCGCTGCTGCACAAGGCCTGGCGGATGTTAATGGAAAACCACCCGCACGATTCGATCTGCGGCTGCTCGATTGACCCGGTGCACGCCGAGATGCGCACCCGCTTCGACCAGGTGGACCAGTTTGCGGAGCGGATCGTGGGGCAGAGTCTGGAGGCGATAGCGGGGGAAGTCGAGACGATAGACGACAGACCACAGACGACGGACAACGGAGGACGGACGACGGAAGCGGCGGTGGTGGTGTTCAATCCGCTGGGGACCAGGCGCACGGACGGGGTGGAACTGACGCTGGAGCTGCCGGCGGGCAGCGGCGCCCTGGCGTTGGTCGACGAGAAAGGGACCGAGCTGCCCATCCAGACCGGCGGGCTGGGCAGCCGCGACCTGGTGTCCATGACCCTGGGCCGGAATGAGTTCAAGCGCATGGTCGGCATGGCTTTCGAAGGGAACGTGGCGGGGTTGGTGCTGCGCGATATTTCCATTCACCGCGCCGGTAGCCAGGCCGCCATCCACGTCACCCTCAGCGACCGCGGCGCCCCGGATATGAACGCCTGGCAGCGCGGCATAAAAGAAATTGCCGCCCTGCTGGAGGACGCCGCCGTCACGACCTATGCAGTGCGCGCCCGCTCCGTAGCCGCCACCCGCCTGTCTTTTGCCGCCGCGGACGTGCCCGGCCACGGCTGGCGCACATTCTGGGTACGCAGCCGGCCCGCCGGTCTGAGCGCCCCGCTGAGGCTGAACCCGCTGGCGCAGGCCTTGCTGCCGGTGGGAGCCCGGCTGGCGCAAAATGTGTTCGTCCAAAAAACAATCGCCCGGCTGACCCCCGACCCCCGGCGCAAGCCGCCGTTCCGCATCGAAAATGAATATTTCAGCCTGGAATGCGCTGCGGATGGGACGCTCACCCTTTCGGATAAGCGCTCCGGCGCGGCCTACCCGGGCCTCAACCGCTTCGTGGACGGCGCGGACTGCGGCGACGAATACAACTACGCTCCGCCGGAACACGATGCCTTGATAACCGCCAAACTGAAGGGCGTGCGGGTGGAACGCGGCGCCGTAATGCAGACTTTGGAATTATCCCTCGAGCTTGCCATCCCGGAGGCGCTGGCTCCCAACCGCAAGAGCCGGGCCGGAAGTACGGTCCGGCTGCAAATCACCAGCCGGGCCACGCTGATCAACGGCGTGGAGCGGGTCGATATTCGCACCGAAGTTGTCAACCCGGGGCGCGACCACCGTCTGCGGGTGCATTTCCCGGCGCCGTTCAGCGCCGCGCAGGCCTGGCACGACGGCCATTTTGAGGTCGTGCAGCGGCCGCTCGGCGTTCCGGCCTTCGACGAAAGCTGGGTCGAGCAGCCCAGGCCGGAGGTGCCGCAGAGGGCGTTCACGGATATCGACGATGGCCGCTTGGGATTAGCGGTCGCCAACCGCGGCCTGCCCGAGGTGGAGGTGCTGAAGCGGGCCGACGGCCGCGCCGAGATTGCGCTGACCCTGCTGCGCTGCGTGGGCTGGCTGTCACGGGACGATTTTAGCACCCGCAAAGGCCACGCCGGCCCGCCCTCGCTGGCCGTGCCCGAGGCGCAAATGCCCGGCGCATGGAGCTTCGAATACGCCCTCATCCCCCACCTCGCCGGTCAACGCCTGTCGGCCTGGCACGAGGCCTACGCCTTCGAGGCACCGCTGCAGGCGGTCAGCGCCGGCTTGCACGCCGGCAGCCTGCCGACCCAGGGCGCGTTCATCACCGTCGCGCCGACCGAATTTGTAGTCAGCGCGGTCAAGCAGGCTGAAGACGGCCGCGGCTGGCTGGTGCGGGGTTACAACTTGGAAGGGAAAGAGATCGAGGCGCGCATCCGGCCCTGGCGGCGCTTCGCAAGCGTAGAAAGGGTGAACTTAGCGGAGGAAAGGCTGGGAGCGCTCGAGCCTGCAGAGAATGGGAGTGTAACATTCCCCGTCCGAGGGCACGAAATCGTCAGCTTTATTTTTATGGCGTAGGGCAGGCCTCCCGGCCCGTCAACAGGACGTTGGCCTTCACAAAATAGTGGATAATTAGACTTCCGAAATCTTAAAGATTTCGGAAGTCTGGAGAATGTCGCAATAAACCTTGACAAAATTAGTAAACGCTGTTTAAATAGACGAAGTTTAACCATCTTCTTTGAAAGGAGCGTTCATGCATAATACAGCCACGGTGCTTGTCATCCATCAAGTCGCATGGGCGCGCCTGGAGCGCGAGGGATAACGCTATCCCTCGGCGGTTAAGACCTTCCAGCCACGGGGCGCACCCATGCCCCGTGGCTTTTATTTAAGCAACGGACGGGTCAACCCCGGATAACGCCTGCACATCGTGGGCGGCGGGGACTGCGCTGTACAGGCGCGGCATGATGACCAGCCAGCGGCAATCAGCCCTGGAGATGCAAGCTCATCCGTCCAAAGAAAAATGCCTTGCGTTACATGCAGCAGCCACGGGAATGCACCGTGGCTGTTTGTGTTTAAACAGTTTTTGTGGGTTCTAAAGGAAACATCCGATCGAAGCCCACGCAAGGTAAGGGTTCAGCAACAATGAGTAACACGAAGCACGCTTCCGACGACCTGGGTGTCGTCATCAAGAAAAATATGGGCGTTTACTGGGTGAGCACCGACCACCGCATCCTCACCTGCGGTCTCTCGAACCGCGCCCCCAAGCCGGATAAAGCCCAACGCGCCGGAAAAGAAGCCAGGCGCGGCGATAACCGCGACCGGCGACAGCCTGCAACAACCGAGACCCCCGTTGCCGGGGACCTGGTGCGCTTCAACGAGAACGGCTGCGGCAGCGGACAGATCGTCGAGGTGCTGCCGCGGCGCAACCGCCTGGCGCGGCGCTCGGCCGTCCCCATGCCGGGGGCGCACGCCTTCGAGCAGGTGATCGCCGCCAACGTGGACGTGGTGGTGCCGGTGTTTGCCGCCGCCGCCCCGCCGCCGCACTGGAATCTGCTCGACCGCTACCTGGCCTCGGCCGAGTCGCTCGACCTGCCCAGCCTGGTGTGCATCACCAAGCTCGACCTGGCCGCAGACGGCGGCCCACGTCCCGCTGGGGAGCTGGAACGCGAAGTAGAGACTTATCGCAAGATCGGCTATCCGGTGCTGCTGACCAGCGTGACGAGCGGCGAGGGCATCGCCGGCCTGAGGCAGGCGCTGGCGGGAAGGGTGGCCGTGTTCGTGGGCAAATCCGGGGTGGGCAAGACCTCCCTGTTGAACGCCCTGCAGCCCGGGCTGGGTTTGCGAGTCAACGAGGTCAACCAGGTGACCGGCAAGGGCAGGCACACCACCACCGGGGCCGAGCTGTTTCCGTTCGACTTCGGTGGCGCTGTAATCGACACGCCGGGCGTGCGCGAATTCGGTCTGTGGGACGTGGACGAGGACGACCTGGCGCTGTTCTTCCCGGAGATGCGCCCGCACCTCGGGCGCTGCCGCTTCGGGCTGGACTGCCGGCACGAGGACGAGCCGGGCTGCGCCGTCCGCAAGGCGGTCATGGCCGGGCAGATCAGCCCGCGCCGCTATCAAAGCTACTTGCGCTTGAAACAAGATGGAGCTTACGATGATTGAGGATTTATTCGAATTGACTTTAGAGATGGAGCGAGGCAAGAACCGCTCCAGGCTGAGACCCGGGGCCGGCCGGTTGAGCTGGCCGGCCCCGGATGGGTTCAAATGCGCCCACTGCCGCACCTACGTCTCCTGCGAGCCGTTGCTGGCGGGCGTGCAGAACCGCAACCACTGCCCGTACTGCCTGTGGTCGCGCCACCTCGACCTGGAAAGGCCCGGCGACCGCCTGGCGGCCTGCCGGGAGAAGATGCAGCCGGTGGGCCTGACCTTGAAAAGGTGCCCCAAGAAATACGGGGTGGAACGCGGTGAGCTGATGTTGATCCACGTCTGCCTGGATTGCGGCAAAGTTTCGATCAACCGCATTGCCGCCGATGACCTGGCCGACAGGCTCTTCGAGGTGTTTGAAGCGTCGCTCAAAATGGGGCGTCCAATGCGGGCGTGCCTGGAGGATTACGGTGTAGATCTATTGCGTGACAAAGACCGCGGTTTGATTTCGGAGAGATTGTTTGGAATCGAGCCTGAAATGGCCGTTTGAAACCAGGAGGAATATCGCCGACCGTAATGATTTTTAAATTACAAAATCGGGAATTAATTTTCAGTTTGGTTAGCCATTCCCGCATGGGGTTGAAACCCCATGCTATAAGAGGTCAAGTCGGCTGAAGCCGACTATTCATAATGCCGGTGCGGCTTTTTAAGCCTGCTTATGGTTTTTGATAACTTAATTGGGTAATGTACTTACCTCGCGATCAACCAGAACCTCACCCCCGACCCCTCTCCTGAGAATAAAAAACCATTCTCAGGAGAGGGGAGAAATGCACTGAATTTGGTTTTCTCCCCTCTCCCAGAACCTGCTTCACCGTTCTGGGCGAGGGGCCGGGGGTGAGGCTAGTAGGCCCATCCAGACTCTGATTACCCTTTTAAGTTTTCAAAAACCATCAGCAGGCTTGGTGCTCGGTAGCCTGTGGTGTAAACCACGGGCGGGCCTTTGTAGATTGGGACTTATCCAAAAAACCTTGCACTGAGGAAAATTCAAGTAGAATTAAGTTGATTAAACGCAGATTAATGCCAGGAGAAAAGCTTGGGCATACGGATCGAGGGCCCAAATTTCAAGGACCCGTACGGGCGGACGCTGATGCTGCGCGGGGTGAACCTGGGCGGCAGCAGCAAAGTGCCTTCCAGGCCAGATGGGGCGACTCACAAGCCGGAAGGCTTCTTCAACCACCGCGAGGTCTCTTTTGTTGGGCGCCCCTTCCCGCTGGACGAAGCGGACGAACATTACCGGCGCCTGCGCGCCTGGGGACTGACCCTGCTGCGTTTCGTGATCACCTGGGAGGCCATCGAGCACGCCGGGCCGGGTAAATACGACCAGGAATACCTGGACTACCTGCACAACGTGGTTGCCAGGGCCGCTAAATACGGCTTGACCGTGTTCATCGATATGCACCAGGACATGTGGAGCCGCTTCAGCGGTGGGGACGGCGCCCCCGGCTGGACGCTGGAAGCCGCCGGCTTCGACCTGGCCGGCTTTAAAGACACCGGAGCCGCCATCGTCCACCAAACCCACGGCGACCCGCTGCCTAAAATGATCTGGGGGACCAACGGGAGCAAGCTGGCCGCGGCCAGCATGTTCACCTTCTTCTTCGGCGGCATCGATTTTGCCCCGCTGCTCCAGGTGGAAGGCGAATCGATCCAGAAGTACCTGCAGCGCCGTTACATCGAGGCCATGCTGCAAGTGGTACACCGGTTGAAAGACCTGCCCAACGTCATCGGCTACGACATAATGAACGAGCCGCTGACCGGCTACATTGGATGGCAGGATCTGAATTCGAACGGTGGCGAACTCAACCTGGGGGAAAGCCCCACGCCCTACCAGGCCATGCTCCTGGGGGACGGCGTGCCGCAAAAAGTGGCCAACTGGAAGCTGGGGCTGTTCGACTTGTATCGCGCCGGCACCCACCTGCTGAACCCGAACCGCAGGCGGGCCTGGCAGGAAAACCGCAAGTGCGTGTGGCGCCAGCACGGGGTGTGGGACTACGATTCATCCGGCAGGCCCTGGCTGCTGCGGCCGGATTACTTTTGCCAGGTAAAAGGCCAGGAAGTGGATTTCAACCGCGATTACCTGGTGCCTTTCGCCAAACGCTGCGCCACCGAAATCCGGGCAGCCGACCCACACGCCCTGATCTTCATCGAATCGGCGACCAGCGGCATCGCCCCGCACTGGATGGTGCGCGATGCAACCCATTTTGTTTACGCTCCGCATTGGTACGACGGTTACGTGTTGGTCAAGCAAGCCTACAGCCGTTTCATTGCTGTGGATTACTTAACTCATAAAGTGGTGCTGGGGCCGAGAAAGATCCGCCGTTCTTTTTACCGGCAGTTGGCATTGATCGCCCTGGCCGCCCTGGAAGATTTCGGCGGCATTCCAACCCTGATCGGCGAGTTCGGCATCCCGTTCAACCTCAATAACGGCAGGTCTTACCGCACTGGCGACTTCCGAGCCCAGGTAAAGGCGCTTGACCGCAGCTTCCAGGCGCTGGAGGCAAACCTGCTGAACGGCACGTTGTGGAATTACACTCCAGACAATACCAACGCCCGCGGCGACCTGTGGAACGGCGAGGATTTCTCGATCTTCAGCCGCGACCAGCAGCAGAACCCCCAGGATATCAACTCGGGGGGGCGGGCCTTACAGGCAGTGGTGCGGCCCTACCCGCGCGCCACGGCTGGCGAGCCGCTGCGCATGTCCTTCAACCTGTCCAGCCACCGCTTCGAGTTCGAGTTCATCCACGACCCCAGGGTAACCGCCCCAACCGAGATCTTCCTCCCCAGCCTGCAGTATCCCAGGGGATGCAGCGTCGAGGTAAGCGACGGGAGGTACGAGACGAACCCGGACGAGCAAGTGTTGGTTTACCATCACGACCCCGCCGTGAGCGAACACAGAATAGTAATATCGGCATAAAAAAAATTCCG
>DBMK01000074.1 GCA_002298885.1 Anaerolineaceae bacterium UBA700 | reverse complement strand
ATGATGCAGCGGGCAGCATAGCTGCCCGCTGCATCATAATTAAGAATTATTGCCCGAACGATGCGTGTTCCGTTCGGGCAATGATTTCGTCCTGCAGCGCTTTGGACAGGTCGCAGAAATAATCGCTGTATCCGGCCACGCGCACGATCAGGTCGCGGTGCTGTTCGGGGTGTTGCTGGGCGGCATGCAGAGTGGCCGCGTCCACCACGTTGAATTGGATGTGGTGCCCATCCAGCTTGAAATAGGTGCGCACCAACTGCACCAGGTTGTTCAGCCCGGTATCATCCTTGAGCAGCGACGGGGTGAATTTCTGGTTGAGGAGGGTGCCGCCCGTCTTTAAATGTTCCATCTTGCCGGCGCTCTTCAAAACGGCGGTCGGACCCTTACGGTCGGCCCCCTGCACGGGGCTGATGCCTTCCGAGACCGGTCTACCCGCAAAGCGACCGTCCGGCGAAGCGCCCATCACCGAGCCGAAGTACACGTGGCAGGTGGTGGGCAGCATGTCGATGGCATAGTAGCCGCCCCGGGTGTTCTTGCGCCCGGTCACCGTGTCGTGGAAGAGAGTGAAAATCGACACCATCAGCGCATCGGCGCTCTCGTCGTCGTTGCCATAACGCGGGGTCTTGTTCAACAATAGCAGGCGCTCGCGCTCGCGCCCCGCAAAATTATCCTTCAAAAGGTCCAGGAGCTGAGCCATGCTCAGCGTCTTATCGACGAAAACGTGCTGCCGGATGGCCGAAAAGGCGTCTGTGATCGTACCGATGCCCACGCCCTGGATATAAGTGGTGTTGTAGCGCGCCCCGCCCTCGTTATAATCCATGCCCTTCAGGATACAGTCGTCGATCAATAGCGACAGGAACGGGGATGGCATGTAGCGCGCGTACAGGCGCTCGATCACCTGGTTACCGCGCACCTTGATGTCAATCAGGTGCTTGAGCTGTTTTTCATACGCCTCGAACAGCTCTTCAAAGGATTTAAATTCAACCGGGTCTCCCGTTTTCAGCCCGATTTGTTTCTGGGTGTAAGGATCGAATCCGTCGTTCAGCGTGATCTCCAGCACTTTGGGCAGGTTGAAGTAGCCGCTCAGGGCGTAATTCTCCTTGCCGAAGGCGCCCGTTTCCACGCAGCCGCTGGTGCCGCCGTTGCGGGCATCGACCAGGCTCTTGCCCTTGCCGACCATCTCCTGGATGATCGAATCGGTGTTAAAGATTGAAGGCTGACCGAAACCGGTGCGAATGATCCTGGCCGCGCGGCGGATGAACTGGTCCGGACATTTCTTGCTCACCTGGATCGAGGCGCTGGGCTGCAGCAGGCGCATTTCTTCGACCACATCCAGCAGCAGGTAGGTTACCTCGTTGACTCCATCTGAGCCGTCAGGCTTTAGCCCGCCCAGGTTGATCTGGGCAAAGTCGGTGTAGGTGCCGCTCTCCGCCGCCGTGACGCCCACCTTGGGGGGCGCCGGCTGGTTGTTGAACTTGACCCACAGGCACTGCAGCAGCTCTTCGGCCTGCGGGCGGGTCAGCGTGCCGGCGTCGACTTCGGCTCGATAAAACGGGTAAAGATGTTGGTCCAACCGGCCCGGGCTGAAGGCATCCCAGGTGTTCAGCTCCTTGGTGACGCCCAGATGCACGAACCAGTAGTACTGGATGGCCTCCCAGAAATTGCGCGGGGCCTGCGCAGGAACATGCTCGCAGACGCCGGCGATGCGTTCCAATTCACTTTTACGTGCAGGATCGGCTTCAACCCCGGCCAATTCGTGCGCCTTCCGGGCGTAGCGCCCGGCGTAAGCGATCATGGCCTCGGCGCAAATACGCATCCCCTTCAGCTCTTCCTGGCGGTGATAGGCCATCGGATCGCCGAGGAAATCGAGGCTTTCCAGCCGCTGGTCGATGTCTCGGATGAAATCCAGCATGCCCTTGTTGTAGATCTTGTCGTCCAGCACGGTGTGCCCCGGGGCGCGCTGCTCCATGAATTCGGTAAAAATACCAGCGGCGTAGCAGTCCTTCCACTCCTGGGTCATTTCCTGGAAGATCAGCTCGCGCATCGTGCGCCCCTGCCAGAACGGGATGATCCGGCTTTCGTAAAGCCGGCGCGCCTGCGGGCTGACGCTGAAAGGGATCTTCTCGCGCGAATTAAGAATATCCAGGTCGTTCAGGGTATGGCAGCACAGCTCCGGGAAAGTGGGCGAGGCCTTTGGCGCAGTCCCTTTTTCGCCGACGATCAGCTCCTCATCTCCAAAGTAAATATCCTCGTTTTCGAGCAGGTGTTTGAATGCCAGGGCGCGGAAAACCGGCGTTGAGAGCAAAGCGGTCTGGTCGGCGTAATAACCGGTCAGAAGCTCAGCCCGCTGGGTGGAAATGGATGGCTTTGCATCCAGGCTGCACTGCCTGAGCCGCGCCACTCGCTTGGTCATTGTCATATTACCCTCCCACGTGCACGCTAAGCTTGTATTCCCTCAAAACCTGGGCTGCCGCCTCCACCTGATCGCCGGCGGGCGGAACGAGCCCTGGCAGTTCATACTGGATGTCCAGGCGGCGATATTTCTCAACTCCCGCCAGGTGATAAGGCAGAATTTCCAGACCAGCCAAATTTGGCAGCGAGGCTGCCAGCTCCCCGGCTGCCCGGATGGCCTCGGGGCTGTCATTGATGCCGGGGATGAGCGGCATGCGCAATAAAATCGCATGACCCAGCGAAGAAAGGCGCTGCAAATTTGAGAGAATCAGCGCATTTGAGACCCCGGTGTACTGGCGGTGGATTCGGTCGTCGAGCGCCTTCAAGTCATACAAGAACAGGTCGACATAGGGCCGGATTTGGTCGATCACCGCCCAGGTCGCAAATCCCGAAGTGTCGACCGCGGTGTGGATGCCCGCATTCCGGCACGCCTTGAGCAGCGCCAGCAGGAAATGGTGCTGCAAAAGGGCCTCCCCACCCGAAAATGTCACGCCGCCGCCGGATTCATCATAGAAGGCAAGGTCCTTGAGGACCTCAGCCATCACCTGGCCTTCGGTCATTTCTCGCCCGACGATCTGGCGCGCCTCGGCGGTGCAGGCATCCACGCAGTTGCCGCATAAGGTGCAGGCCGAGCGGTCGGTAACGTATTCGCCGTCGACCAGCGCAATCGCCCCCTGCGGGCACGCCGAAAGACAGGTTTCGCAGGCAATGCAAAGGTTCGGCCGCAGCATCAGTTCCGGCTTGATCGACTGGCTTTCGGGATTATGGCACCAGGCGCAGTGCAGAGGGCATCCCTTCAAGAACACGGTCGTGCGGATGCCCGGACCGTCCCGAGTCGAGAAATGCATGATGTCAAAAACGATACCTGTCTCCACAGCTTCATTATAGTAGATTTTTATAGTCCGAATTGGCTCGAATTATATTTTTTAAGGTTGGAATCCGCTCGATTTATTGAAACTTTTTTGGCCGGGCGGCGTATACACTATGTAAGTCCATAAGAAATTCAAGGCTTCGACCCTCAAAATTCAAGAGGCCTTTAAGGAAAGAAGGAGTAAGGCAATGAAACGCATCGTTTTTATTCTCATGTTGGCCGCCGCGATGGTCTTGAGCGGCTGCGGAGTCACCATCGATTTCGGCAGTAACACTGTTCGCGGCTCCGGTAACGTCACCAGCGAAACTCGCAGCGTCAGCGGGTTCGGCCAGGTGGTCATCAACGGCAGTGGGGATGCTCAAATTACCCAAACCGGCACCGAATCTTTGAAGATCGAGGCAGAGGACAACATTCTGCCGCTCATCACCACCGACGTAATTGGCGGTAAGCTGGTCATCGGCTTCAAGAATAACACTTCCATCAACACTACCCAGCGCATCCGCTTCACCATCACGGTGAAGGACTTGAGCGGCATCGAAGTAAACGGCTCGTCCGACGTAAACGCCGGCGCAGTCCAGACCGATACGATGGGGATTATCGTGCGCGGTTCCGGCAACATCGTCCTTGCCTCGCTGCAAGCCAACAGTCTGAGCGTCCAGGATAACGGATCGGGCGACATCTCGATCAACGGCGGTAAGATAAGCGACCAGCAGGTCAGAATCTCCGGATCGGGAACTTTCAATGCGCCCAATCTGGAAAGCCAGACCGCCTCAGTGACCGTGTCCGGCAGTGGCGACACAACCCTGTGGGCGAAGCAGTCGCTGAACGTCTCCATTTCGGGCAGCGGGAGCGCAAATTATTACGGCTCCCCCGCCGTCACCCAGAACGTTTCCGGCTCCGGCCACATCAACAGCCGGGGTACGAAATAACTAGCATTTTCTTAAATAATATACGCCTGGGCGGCTGAACCGCCCAGGCGTACAATTTTTAAGCAGAATTTCACACGGTTACCCGGTTTCCCCCTGCGGCCTGGCTGGCCTGGACCAGCTCCTTCAGCCGCTCAATGATCGCCTCGAACGTGTCGCCCTTTTGGGCCAGGGTGGCTCCCAGCGAAACAGAAAACTCAATGCGGTTGGCGCCGGACGTAATGAAGCAGCTTTTGATCAAAGCGCGCAGCCGGTCGGCGACTCGAGCCAGGGTCTCGATGTTCATGTTTGGCACGATCACCACGAATTCTTCCCTATCCCAACGGGTGACCACGTCAAGCTTACGCAGGACGTTGGAAAGCGTCCGGGCGACGGCGTTCAATATATCGTCGCCGGTCTTGCTCCCATAGGTATCCGCCATCGCCTTGAACCCGTCTATGCGAATAAAAATTGCTCCGAAGCCAACGTTAAATGTGTTAAATTGGTACAGTCGCGTGTTCAAGGTAATCTCGCAGAAGCGCCGGTTACCAGCCCCAGTAATTTCGTCGGTTAGCCCCGGCTCGTTGGCTTGCCATAATTCCTGCAAAACCTGCGATTGGTTATAGTTTTCCACAAAGGTCTCGATACAGCCGGTCACCTTTCCGCTTGCGTCCCGCAGGGGCGTGGTCCGCACCGTCACCGGGATGCGGTGTCCCTTCTTGTGATGCATCGAAACGTTCGTCTCGACCGGAATGCCTTCCCTCATAGAAGTTGTAAGCGGGCATCCTTCCTCGCATAACCTGCGCCCATCGCTGTCGGCGTGCTCAAGGATGCCATCCGCGCAGGATAATCCCAACACTTCCAGCCGCGTAAACCCCGAAATTCGCTCGGCAGCTTTGTTCCAGGACGTAATCTTGCGCTCCAGGTCGACGTAATAGATCCCATCGATCAGACTTTCGGTTAATTTCGGTTCATTCTTTGCGCTCATTGTGGTCACCTTCGCTGGGTCAGGTAGACGTGCTCCCAGGCCTGGAATAATTATAACGCCAGTCCCGAATCGAAGCTCGCTGCACGCAGATCGATTTTCTTACCGTTCGGTATAGCCTTTTAATAGACTTCTAATGGATTATTTTGACCAATATGGTATACTTTACCCTATAAGTCCACACCACGGGTCAAGGTCATGAAATCAACCAAAATCATTCTGGCATCAATATTTGTCTTGGTTTTTCTTGCAAGCTGCGGGGGTACGACGACCGATTTCATCTCTAACCCTGCCTCGCAGATCACCAACCAGCAGTCCAGCCTGTTTCGCATCCTGTTAGTCCTGGCGGCATTCGTTTTCGTGATCGTCGAAGGCGGCATTATCTTCGCGATCCTTCGCTTCCGCCGGCGCAAAGGAGATGACGGTGAGCCAAAACAGGTCCACGGAAGTGTCCCTCTCGAGATTGTCTGGACTGCCATCCCGGTGCTGCTTGTCGTGGGCATCTTTATCCTTACTATCACCACCATGAACGGCATTGCCGCCCCACCGCCTTCAGCCAACGATGTGAATGTGAGTGTGGTCGGCCATCAATGGTGGTGGGAATTCGATTACCCCGACCAGAAAATCGTCACGGCCGATGAGCTTTACATCCCGGTCGGCCGTCCCATCCAGATCACCCTGACCTCGGTGGACGTGATCCACAGTTTCTGGATTCCAGAGCTGGCGGGTAAAACGGACGTAATTCCGGGCCAGACCAACCACATGTGGATCATGGCGGACCATCCCGGGACCTACGACGGCCAATGCGCCGAATTTTGCGGCACCGAGCACGCCCTGATGCGCATGAAGATTAATGCCGTAACGGAAGCCGATTACCAGGCGTGGCTCACCCGCATGCAGGCCCCCGCCGCGCAGCCTCAAACAGACCTTGAAACCCAGGGGCAGAAACTCGTCGTGAGTGGAGCGTGCTCTGCCTGCCACACTATCGATGGGACTACCATGAAAGGCAAGGTCGGGCCCAATTTGACCCACCTGTTCTCGCGGAGTTCCTTTGCCGGAGCGGCATTTCCGCTGGACGATGCCAATTTAACCGCCTGGCTGAAGGACCCCCAGGCTATGAAGCCGGGCAATTTGATGAAAATCAAAGTGCCTGACAGCCAGATCCAGGCTATCCTGGCATTTCTAAAGACACTCAAATAGGGAGAGAATGGGGATATGGCAGCTCAATCTGAAACTTTAGGCGCCAGCCAGGCAGTCCGCACCAGCCGGCTGCTGAGCTGGATTCTGACCATCGATCATAAAAAGATCGGGCTTTTATACACCGGCACGGCATTCTTCTTCTTCCTGGTGGGTGGAATTGAGGCTATGCTCATCCGCCTTCAACTGGCCACGCCGGACGGCAAGATCCTCAATCCGGATGCCTACAACCAGGTTTTCACCATGCACGGCACCACCATGATCTTCCTGGCGGTGATGCCTTTTGGAATCGGCATCGGCAATTACCTGATCCCACTGATGATTGGCGCCCACGACGTGGCCTTCCCCCGCCTGAACGCCCTGAGCTTTTGGGTCTTCTTGTTCGGCGGACTGTTCATGTACACCAGCTTCGTGGCTGGCGGCGCTCCAAACGACGGCTGGTTCAGCTACGCTCCGCTCACCGAAAACGCCTTTTCCCCCGGCAAGGGCATGGACTTCTGGTCGCTGGGGGTAGTCCTGCTGGGCATTGCCACCACGGTGGGCGCTATCAACTTCATCGTCACCATCATCCAATTGCGCGCCCCCGGCATGACCTTCACCCGTATGCCCATGTTCGTCTGGACGATGTTCGTCACCTCGCTCATTTCGGTCTTTGCCTTCCCTTCCCTGCTGGTTGCCGTTCTACTGCTCCTACTCGACCGCCAACTCGGCACCCATTTCTACAACGTAACCCAGGGGGGCAGTGCTCTGCTGTGGCAGCATTTATTCTGGTTCTTTGGTCATCCAGAGGTGTACATCTTGATCCTGCCGGCGATGGGCATGGTGTCGGAAATTGTGCCCGTTTTTTCGCGCAAGCCCCTGTTCGGGTTCATGACCGTGGCCTACTCAACAGTGGCCATCGGCGCGCTCGGCTTCACGGTTTGGGCGCACCACATGTTCTCCACCGGCCTGCCGGATGCCAGCCTGCTGTTCTTCTCAGCTGACAGCTTCCTCATCGGCGTCCCGACCGGGATCAAGATCTTTTCCTGGCTGGGGACGATGTGGGGCGGCAAATTGAGCTTCAAAACGCCGCTGCTCTTTGCCATCGGCTTTATCTCGATGTTCCTGATCGGCGGCATCAGCGGCATCCAGTTGGCCGTCGTGCCTGCCGATTGGCAGCTAACGGACAGCTATTTCGTCGTAGCCCACCTGCATTACGTGCTTTTTGGTGGTTCCGTCTTCGCTATTATGGGCGGTATCTATTACTGGTTCCCCAAGATGACCGGCCGCCTGTTGAGTGAAGGCCTGGGCAAGATCCATTTCTGGCTGATGTTCGTGGGCATGAACCTGGTCTTCTTCCCTATGCACATCCTGGGCCTGCTGGGCATGCCCCGGCGCATCTACACTTACGCCCCCGGCCAGGGCTGGGACCTGTGGAATTTCCTCGAGACGATAGGTGGATTTATCGTGGCAATCTCCTTCCTCATTTTCACCTATAACTTGATCCGCACCCTACGCAAGCCTGCAACTCATCCGGCTGATCCATGGGATGGAAACACCCTGGAATGGAAAACCAGCAGTCCGCCTTCGATTGAAAACTTCGAGACGATCCCGACCGTGCGCGGCCGGCGCCCCTTGTGGGACGAAAAACACCCCGACCTGGCCGACGAGAAGAGGTAAGTCATGCAAAAAACCACTTCTCTCCGTCGTTCCCGGCCCGGCAATACCGCCCAAATTGCCCTGTTTACCGTCCTGGGTAGTGAAATAATCTTTTTCGGCACGCTCCTGGCGGCCTATTTTTACATGCGCGTCAGCCTCACTACCTGGCAAATGAATGGGGCTCCGTTTACCCGCCTGGCGCTGCCGGCAGGCAACACGCTCTTGCTGCTGCTGAGCGCCGCGGCTATTTTCCTGGCGCTGCGTGCGATACGAAAGAATGATCCTGCCGGGCTCCGGCGCTGGTTGGCATTAGGGCTGGGGCTGGGTTTAGTTTTTGTGGTCGGGCAGGTCCTCGAATTCACCAGCAGCGGAATGAAAGTCAATGACCAGGCCTTTGGCGGAGTGTTTTTCACTTTGATCGGTTTTCACGCCGTCCACGTTCTGGCCGGGGTGATCATGCTCGCCATCGTCTTCTGGCGTGCTTCCCTGGGCGATTTCAGCTCGCGACGCTACACCGCCGTTCAGGTCAGCGCCTGGTTCTGGTATTTTGTGACCGGCGTCTGGGTAATCCTTTTTGCCTCGCTGTACCTGGTTTGAGTGGGAGAATAAACTTATGGAACATTTCAGCGAATCAAATCCGCCTGTCTCAATCTGGCCAATAATCATGGCCGGTGGCCTGACTTTGATGGTCGCAGGCGTTGTCACCAGCCTGATCGTTTCGATCGTTGGCGTAGTCGTACTGCTGGTCTCCATTGGCGGTTGGGCACGCGAGAGCCGCATCTTCAGCATGCAGGAAGAGGAAGCCGCCCCGCAGGAGGAAGAGCATGAATGAAACGAACGCCCCCGTCTCGCCGGTCGCCCGGCGTGATAATCCAAAACTTGGGGTATGGGTCTTTTTGGGCGGCGAGGTGGTCTTCTTTGGCACCCTGATCGTGACTTACTTGATGCTGCGCCTGCATTCGCCGGCCGATTTCGAGGCCGCCAAGGCCAATTTAAGCATCCCGCTGATCGGAGCCAACACCTTCATCCTCATCCTGAGCAGTTACATGGTCGTGCGCTCCCTGGAGGCCATCCGCACCGGCAGCGCTAAAGCTATGCGCAACTTTTTGCTGGCTGTGATCGTCCTCGGACTCCTCTTCGTCGGCGGTCAGGCTTTTGAATGGATCACCCTGCACGGCCAGGGAGTCTGGTTCCAGTCCACTTTTGGCACTCCCTTCTTCACCCTCACCGGCATCCACGGCACGCACGTTTTCGTCGGGGTCATTTGGGCAATCATCCTGCAATTCCGGATCCGTTCAGGTGCTATCACCCAGAAGAACCACCTGGCTCTCGAGACGTTTGGCCTGTACTGGCACTTCGTCGACGTCGTTTGGATTGTCCTGTTTACCCTTTTCTACCTGATATAAGGAGCGCGACATGGCCAGCCAGTCACCTTCCAGCAAGAAAGCGTTATCCAGGTATACCTTCGTTCTAATCGCGTTGGTCGTCTTAACGGTCGTCGAGGTCACGGTCAGTTTTATCGCCGGCGGGATTAAAGTGCCGATTCTGCTTGTCCTGGCAGGAATCAAAGCCACCCTGGTCGTGCTCTATTTCATGCACCTCAAACAGGACTCGCGCGTCTACGCCATCATGTTTCTGATCGGCGCTTTTCTGATCATCCCCCTGCTCCTGTTCATGACCCTCGTCATGCCAGGAATCTAGTTCTTTTCTATAGGGTGTGATTGTGCTCCGCACACCCACGCCCTATAGAATAATTATTTAAACCATTTGTGGTACCATAACTGCATCATGCTGGTGAAAAACCCGCAGCGTTGATACAGGCGCAGGGCGCGGAAATTCCTTCCCTGGGTGGCCACGGTAATGCTCTCCACGTCCCGTTCGGCAAACCAGTTCACCGCGCTTTCCACCAGGCAGCGTCCCAGTGATTTCCCTTGAAAATCCGGATTCACTCCAACCAAGCCGATATTGCCTTTGCCGCCGCCCGATAAACGGCACGAAACGTACCCCGCTGGCTTGTGATCCACTTCCATGGTCAAAACCGCATCCGCAAACCCCTTGAAACTGTTTTCGATCCATATCTCGTACAGAGCAATCACCTGGGCTTCCGGAAAGTTTGGATCTGCGTAAAACCTGGTTTCGTGGTAGCATGTGCGGGCAATCGCCCTCAACGCCGGCAAATCATTCAGGTCTGCCAGGCGCACTTCGCTGTTCGCAGCAAAAGGCAGCGGTGCGGATTTTTCTAAGCGCCGCTCCAGGGTGACACGCGTATCAATATAGTGGAAGCCGTTTTCTTCCGCCAGGTGGATCGAATCCAGGTCGTCTAGTTCGGCGAGGTAATACAGGCAATCGATTTGGCGTTGGCCGGCCCACTCCAGCGCCTGCGCCATGGACGCCGGATCGAGCCGGCCCTGCGTTACCCTTCCAATGTTAAGTCGGAAGAAGTCCGAATCCCAATCCAGGTATTTAACTGGAAGTTCAGCTCCCATAATCCCTTCCTCCAGGTTGCGCGGCGTACTTTCAAAAAAATAAAGATAATCGTCGATCTGCCAGGATCGTTCCGAATCCCCGTAATAATCTGACTGCCAGCTATTATACAGTATACTTTGTTTGATGGATCGTAGCAGAATCGATTATGCTCACCCGCTTTGGCTCCTACGAGCCGGCTTGATCATCGCAGCCATTCTGGGTGTTTTCAGTTATATCGAAATCTTGAACATCGTCTCCACGCTTGGCTATTTCGACGTTTCGCCGAAATGGCGCTGGGGGATGGCTGCGTTAGGGCTGGCGCCGGCCGCTGCGGTTATTCTGGCCTTGCTTGGACTGACCCGGTTTTCCGGCCGGATGCTGGCCTGGATAGCAGCAGTTGAACATCTTCTTCAGAGGTGGGGCAAAAAAAACTGGCTTTTATATCTGGCCAGCCTCCTACTTTTTTCCTTCCTGGCGGTGGGCATCCAGCCAAACCTGGCTGCCGGATTTATCACCCGCCTTTTCCTGGTAGTTGTCTTCGGATTATTCGATTTCGCCTGCCTGAAAGCACTGAGGCCCGGCTGGGGATTCCCTATCCAGGCCCTGACCAGCCTGTTAGTGATTGCCTCAGTCTTTCGAGTTGCTGCGTTTCTTCCGGGAATTACCAATTACCCGCTCTCCATTGGCTGGGGCGAGAGCTCGAACCTGGTCTACGCTTCCCAATTCGCATCGATGAAACTGTACGGCGTCCCTGCCCCGCTGCCGATGATCAACTCCGGGCGGGCGCTTTTGGGCGTAGTTCCCTACCTGCTGCCCGTCCCGCAAATCTGGATCAACCGGCTGTGGGCCGCCCTGCTGTGGATTGGACTTTCTGCGGCGGTCGCCTACCTGCTTCGCCGGCGGCTGGCTATTGCGGACCGCTGGATATCCCTCCTGTTCGTCCTTTGGGCGTCCCTGTTCATTTTCCAGGGGCCGATCTATTACGAATTATTGCTGTCGATCGTAGTTGTTTTTTGGCTTTTCGACTCCAGGCATTTCTGGCGTTCCATGGCGGTCGTGGCTGCCGCCTCGCTGTGGATTGGAATATGCCGCATCAACTGGTTCCCCATGCCCGGCGTGGCGGCTGCATTCATATATCTTCTCGAAGTCCCGGCTGGAAAGTCAAATCCGTGGCGTTATTTGCTAAAACCGGCCGGCTGGGTCGTCACCGGCCTGGCCTGTGCCCTGGCTTCCTATTTCTTCTACTCGGCAATTTCCGGCAATTCGACCACCTTCGCCGTCAGCAGCATGCAGTCCCCCCTTTTATGGTACCGTCTGTTCCCCAACGGCACCGACCGCCTGGGCGTGCTGCCCACCGCGCTGATCGTGGCCCTGCCCTCCTTGCTCCTGATCGGTAAATGGTGGCGAAATTCCAGCCAGGCCCTGGTTTTCGTGCGCAAACTGGGCCTTTGCGCTGCCCTGGTCGTTTTTTTCGCCGGCGGAATCGTGGTTAGCGTGAAGATTGGCGGCGGCGCCGGCATCCATAACCTGGATGCCTTCTGGCTGCTGACCCTGGTGTTGAGCAGCTATCTGTACTTCAACCGGATTTCATTCGACCGTCCCGAGAAATCGCTGCGCCTTGAAATCCCGCGCTGGCTGACCGCTGCCCTGGTTGCACTGCCGGTGTTGGTCCAACTGACGATCGCCCTTCCGGCCGGCTTTGCCAGCCCGACCTCGGTGGACGATGCCTTGAACGACGTGCGCAGGTACGTGGCGGCCTCCAACCAGGCCGGTAAAGATGTGCTGTTCATCGATAACAAGCAGTTGCTTACTTTCGGATATTTTCCCGGGACCCCTACGGTGATCGATTACGAGACGGTCTTCATGCTCGAGATGGCCATGTCCGGCAATCAAAGTTTTTATCAGAAATTCGAGCATGACCTGAAAAGCCAGCGTTTCGGCGTGATCATTACCTACCCTCAGCCGATACACCTTCAGGATCCTGCATCGCCTTTCTCCGAAGAAAATAACGCCGAAATCAAGTACCTGGGCAAGCCGCTTCTATGTTATTACAAGGAAGAATACACCTGGCTCGCCGCCAGCATCGAAATCTTCACCCCCCGCCCGCAGCCGGTGAGCTGCCCGTAATCAGCAACCCCTTATCACCTCTGCGCACGCGATCGAGCGCAGAACACACCCTTTCGAATTCACCCTTGTTGTGCTCAATTGTGGTACAATGAACTTGTCTAATTTGACAAATATTATCAATTAATCATTTCAGCAGTCTTCGCTGTTATTATCCGATCCTCGTTTGATCCCCCTGACATCCGTTTGACTTCTGAAGACAAGGAAAATTAGTGAGTTTCAACCAATTTAATTTGGATTCCCGCTTACAGGCGGGGATCAGTCATCTCGGCTATATCACGCCGACCGCGATTCAATCCGCAGCAATTCCCCCGGCGCTGGCCGGGCAAGACCTGATCGGCACGGCCCAGACCGGCACCGGTAAAACGGCCGCGTTCGTCCTACCGATCCTAAACCGCCTACTCAATGGGCCGCGTGGCCGGGTGCGCGCCCTCATCGTCACCCCCACCCGCGAACTCGCCGAGCAGATCCACGAGAACATCCGTGACCTGGCCCGCGGCACGCGCCTGCGCAGCGCCACCATTTACGGCGGCGTGAGCCCCGAGCCCCAACTGCGCGCCTTGCGCGATGGAGTCGAAATCCTGGTAGCCTGCCCGGGACGCCTGCTGGACCACATTGAGCAAGGCAACGTTCGGCTGGACGGTGTCGAGGTGCTGGTGCTGGACGAAGCCGACCGCATGTTCGACATGGGCTTCCTGCCCTCGGTCAAGCGCATCCTCAAGTACGTACCCGCCTCCCGCCAGACCATGCTGTTCTCGGCGACTTTTCCGGATGAGGTCGAGCAGTTGGCCTCCCAGAGCCTGCGCCAGCCCAAACGCATCGCCATCGGCATCAGCCGCCCGGTGCAGACCGTAACCCATGCCCTCTTCCCGGTCCCGCAGCACCTGAAGGCCGGGCTTCTCCTGGCGATTCTCAAACAGACCGACACGGCCTCTGTGCTGATCTTCACCCGCACTCGCCACCGCGCCCACCGCCTCACCCAGCAGATCGCCCGCGCCGGCTACCGCGTCACCAGCCTGCACAGCGACCGTACCCAGGGCCAGCGCCAGGCCGCCCTGACCGGGTTTAAAAACGGCACCTACCAGATCATGGTCGCCACCGACATCGCCGCCCGCGGCCTGGACGTCGAAAGCATCTCGCACGTGATCAACTTCGACATGCCCGATACCGCCGACGCCTACATTCACCGCATCGGCCGAACCGGTCGGGCTGAGCGAACCGGCGACGCCTTCACCCTTAGCACCCCCGACGACGGCGATCTGATCCGCGCCCTCGAAAAGATCCTCGGCGCCCCCCTGCCGCGCCAGACCCTGCCGGATTTTGACTACACTGCCCCCCCGCCGCCTCCCTCGGCGAACGCCCGCTCAGGCGCACGCCTGGCTCAGGCGCCCACAGCCACCGCCCGGCAAGGTACACGACAGGCACCGCCTGCGCCGCGCTCAATGAGCCGCCAGCCTCGGTTCTACAAATAAATACGCAGAGTGGCGAGGATTACCTCGCCACTTTTTTTATTTCCCTGCTGCATCTCCCGCTCCAGCCTGCGTGCCCGCAGGCTGGCACACCCCCCGCTTCAGCCTGCGAGGACGCAGGCTGGATCAATGGGCAAGTACCGAGTAATATATTTCTGTTAGCTACCAGAATTTCCGAAGTGACTTCTGAAGTCTTTCAGACTTCGGAAGTCTGCTTTGCCGACAATAATTGTAAAATTTCAAAAATGATAGTAATAGCCGCTTGAATTAAATTTCGAATTGTCCGATAATGAATAGGATAAGGCTGTCCCGAGAAATAAGGCCTTATTGATCTTTTAAAAGGCGGGAGCACAGCAGCATTGCAGACAGCCTGCATGGTTGTACCCTTTTTTTTAGTTTTACAGATCGTTTCAAGGAGGAGATGTATGAAGAACCCGTTGTTCAAATCACTGGCAATCTTTGTGATTATCTTAACCGTTTTAGCCGCCTGCGCTCCCAGCGCGCCCCCGGCGGCAACCGAGACGCCGAAACCCGCCGCCACCGAGGCGCCGACCGCCGCGCCCACCAAGCCGCCCGCCCCCGCCGCCTCCGACACGCCTTCCGTGCCAAAGAATGCGGTAACTTCGCTAGAAGACGTTAAAAAAGCCACTATCCAGATTGAATCCGAGGGTACGTTCATCGACCCGCAGGTGGGCATGGTGGTGAACGGCGCCGGGCGCGGATCAGGATTCATCATCGATCCCTCCGGCATTGCCGTAACCAACAATCACGTTGTCACCGGAGCCGCCCTGCTTAAGGTGTGGGTCGGCGGCAATAAGGATAAAACCTACAGCGCCAGGGTACTGGGCGCCTCCGAATGCTCTGACCTGGCAGTGATTAAAATCGACGGCAGCGACTTCCCCTACCTGCAGTGGCATGAAGGCACGCCCAACGTCGGCCTGGATGTCTACGCGGCCGGATTCCCGCTGGGAGATCCCGAATACACCCTTACCAAGGGCATCGTCTCCAAGGCCAAAGCGGACGGCAACACCAACTGGGCCTCAATCGGCAGCGTGCTTGAACATGACGCCCGCATCAACCCCGGAAACTCCGGCGGCCCGCTGGTGGATAAGGACGGCAAGGTGGTTGGGATCAACTTTGCCTCGAACAACAGCAACCAGTACTTCGCTATCGCCCGCGCCGAGGCCGACGTGGTGCTCAAGGACCTCGAAAATGGCGTTGACGTGAATTCGATCGGGGTCAACGGCCAATCCATCATCACCGACGACAAGAAGCTCTCCGGAGTGTGGGTCTCTTCGGTCAAGAGCGGCACGCCCGCCGATAAAGCCGGGGTGAAGGCAGGCGATATCATCGTTCAGATGGAAGGCCTGGTCCTCGGCACCGACGGGACCATGGCGGATTACTGCCAGATCCTGCACTCGCATAAGGCGACCGACACGCTCACCCTGAACGTCTTACGCTGGCAGACCCAGGAAATCCTCGAAGGCCAGCTCAACGGGCGCCAATTGGCCGTCACCGGCACCTACGGCAACGCCGCCAGCCCCACCCAGAGCAGCGGACAGCAGGGCGGCAGCACCGCAACGGTCTACGACGATTCGAAGGTGATCTCGCTCGAAGCCCCAACAGATTGGGAATACGACGGCAGCGCCTGGAAGAACACCTGGAACATTGGCAATAGTTCCTACGACTTCACCGCTCAAACGCTTACCGTTTCACCCAACGTGAGTGATTACACCAACGGCTGGAGCACCGAGGGCATGTTCATCGCCACATCCCGCGATTGGGCCAATATCGGTGGCTATGCCAACCTGCTGGAAGGGGTCGCCGATTTCTACAAAGAATGCCAGCCAGCGACCGCCAAGAACTACTCGGACAGCACTTACGAAGGCCAGATCATGGTCTATACCCGCTGCGGACCGGATAAGACCAACGCCGTCGTCCTGGCCATCCGCCCGATCAAACAGCCTCAGGCGTACCTGGTGCTGGTCGAGATGAAATACTCCACCGACGCCCAGCTCAACGAGCTGGACCAGATCCTCTCGAGCGCCAATATCAACCCGTAACAGGGATTTTAATCAATAACATTGCAGCCGGTCCAGTTAGACCGGCTGCATTTAATTAAATTAATTCGATATTCTGCATGCCGCCGTAGAAATCCCACCAGGGCTTGGCGCCCTTGGCCAGCACCGCATTCAGCGCCTGCACGTTCTGCACACCCTGCTGGCTCAGCCACTGGCGCAGGCCTGCCGCGCCGCCCCGGCCATACTCGGGGATGCCGTCCTGCCAGGTTGCTCGTCCGCATAGCACGCCTGAAAACGGCGTTCCAGCTTCGGCAGCCAGCTCCAGCGTCTCGCGGAATACATCGTCGGTGACGCCCGCGCTGAGGTAAATAAAGGGGATTTTGGTGGCTGCAGCCGCCGTACGGAAATACTCCTTGGCTTGCTCTCGGCTGTAGGCCACCTTGCCGTCCGGGTTCGCTCGCGTCCCCTCGACGTAGCGCATATTGACCGGCACCTCGACCTTGAGCACGTCGATGCCGTATTGCGGCTGAGAGAACTCGCGCATGTATTTGCGCACTTTTTCCGGCTTGACCAGGGCGAACTCGTAGCTCTTCTCGTCGCCCACCGTATCGCTGTAACACAGAGGTTCCAGGAAGAAAGGCACGTCGTAAGCCTTGCACTCGGCGCCGACGCGTTCGATGAACGCCTCTTTCACCGTATTGATCTGCGGATCGTCGTCCGGGTCGTAATAAAGCAGCACCTTAACCACGTCCGCCCCGGCTTCGATCAGCCGCCGCACCGACCATTCGGAAAGCAGGTCGGGCAGGCGTCCCTTGACGGCCGCGTCGTAGCCGGTCTTCTCGTAGGCCAGGAATACGCCCGTGTCTTTGGCCCGGCGCCGCACTGCCTCCAGGCCGTACTCGGGATCCAGCAGGATGGCGCTGGCATGGGGTGTCAATATTTCAGAAACCAGCACCTTGAATTCACCCAGTTCGGCCGGGGTGGCTGCCGCACCCTTGGCCTTGCTGATTGCCTTCTGCAGCGAGCCACGCTGGTCAATCGCCACCGCGGCGATGATGCCGTTTTCATCCGCGACTGCATTGATGCCGGCGAACTTGCCCTTGGTCATCCGTATCTTCGTCATCGGACCCTCCGAATTAGTCTAACCTCTTGTAATAATTGATCAACCCGTTGGTCGAAGAATCGTGCGAGGAGACGTCCGCTCCGGCCTTCAGCTCGGGCAAAATCTTCTTGGCGAGCTGCTTGCCGAGCTCGACGCCCCACTGGTCGAACGAATTGATCTGCCAGATCGAGCCCTGCGTGAAGATCTTATGCTCGTACAGTGCGATTAATTCGCCCAGGACTTCAGGCGTCAGCCTGGGGTAGAGAAAAGAGTTGGTCGGCCGGTTGCCAGGGAAGGTCTTGGCCGCAACCAATCCTTCAAGCCGATCTCCGCCTAAGCCTTCCGCCGCCAGTTCCGCCCGGGCTTCGTCGGGGGTCTTGCCCTTCATCAGGGCCTCCGTCTGCGCAAAGAAGTTCGAAAGCAGGATGAGCTGGTGGTCTCCCAGCGGATTCTGGCTGAGGGCAGCGGCCAGGAAATCACATGGGATCAGTTTGGTGCCCTGGTGGATGAGCTGGTAGAAGGCGTGCTGCCCGTTGGTGCCAGGCTGGCCCCAGATGACCGGGCCGGTGGAGTAATCTGTCCCCTCGCCGGTGCGGGTCACGCTCTTGCCGTTGCTTTCCATGTCTCCCTGCTGGAAATAGGCCGGGAAATACACCAGGTATTGGTCGTACGGCAAAATGGCGTGCGATTGGGCGCCGAAAAAGTTGTTGTACCAGACCCCCAGCAGACCCATAATGACCGGGATGTTGGCTTCAAAAGGCGTGGTGCGGAAATACTCGTCCACTTTGTGCGCCCCGCCCAACAGCTCCTCGAACCGGTCCATGCCAACCGAAAGGGCGATTGACAGACCGATGGCCGACCACAACGAATAGCGCCCGCCAACCCAATCCCAGAACTCGAACATGTTTTGCGTGTCGATCCCGAACTGGCTGACTGCCTGCGAATTGGTGGAAATCGCCGCAAAATGGCGGGCGATGGCCGCTTCGCTTCTGGCCGATTTTATGAGCCAATCCCGCGCCGAATGGGCGTTGGTCATGGTTTCCTGGGTCGTAAAGGTCTTGGAGGCCACCAGGAACAGTGTCGTTGCGGGATCCAGCGGCTTGAGGGTTTCGACAAGGTCGGTGCTGTCGATATTGGAGACAAAATGCAGGCCCAGGCCAGCCTGGGCGTACGGTTTGAGCGCCTCGGTCACCATCTTAGGCCCCAGGTCCGACCCGCCGATGCCGATATTCACCACGTCGGTAATGGGCTTGCCGGCGTAGCCTTTCCAATCCCCGGAACGCACCGCCTCGCTGAAGAGGCGCATATTGCCCAGTACCCGGTTGACCTCGGGCATCACGTCCTGGCCGTCCACCAGGATGGGTCGGTTAGACCGGTTGCGCAGGGCTACATGCAGTACGGCCCGGTTTTCGCTGGTGTTGATCTTTTCGCCGGCGAACATGGCCTCGATTCTTTGGGACAGGTTCGCCTGGCGGGCCAGGTCGAGCAAAAGGCCCATGGTCTTTTCGGTGATGCGGTTCTTGGAATAATCGAAAAGAATGTCCCCGAAACGCAGCGAGAAACGCTCGAAGCGTCGGGGGTCGCGGGCAAACAAATCACGCATCTGCATGCCGCTTACCTCGCGCTGGTGCTGGACTAAAGCCTGCCATGCAGGCGAATCGACCAGATCTGACATTTAACCCTCCTTCCAAAATTATGTCTTATTCAGCCGGTTCTCCGCTGAGCGCCGGCGCTTCCTGCTTAACGACTGCGCCGATATGGTCAGGGATTTCCAGCTCGACCCGTCGGATGGGCCGGAAGAAGAACGCCACCACCGCCGCGGCGACCGAAAGCAGCCCAAGGAGTGAGATCAACAGCCCCACCCCGCGGTTGGCGCCGACGCCGAAGACCGGGCCCAAAACCGGGGCCAGCCAGCCGCCGGCTGACATCGCCGGCTTGAAAACATAATCCGCCAAGGGCGCCGCCAGCAGGGGAGCCACGATTTGGCTGGACCAGGAAATCGCCCGCCGCACGGCGAACACGCGGCCCTGCACGTCCGGGGCAACTTTGGTTTGCCAGATTGCCTGGCTGGAGGCATTCAAAATCGGTAAGCAGAACATGAAGCCGAAGCCACACACTGCAATCAGTGGAATCGAAGCGCGCAGACCCACCGCCGCCAGGAAAGCCGAACAAAAAGCGCCTGCTCCCAGCAGAGTGTACACTTTGCGCTTCCCGCCGCCCCATGCGCTCATCACCAGCGTTCCGGCGAGCATACCCACGCCCATGATCGTGCTGAGATACCCCAGCACACCAGCGTCCCAATTATCCAGGATCAGCGGCATGAAAAGCGGCTGCATCACCCCGGATAGGAAATTCAACGTCATGAAGAAAAACAGCAGCGACAGCAGTCCCTTGCGGGCGACGACGTAATCCCAGCCGAAGCGCATTTCCTTCCAGATCGAGCCTTTGCCCTGCCGGCCGTCGGCAGTCTGAGCCGGTTTGGGGATGCGTACAAAGAGCAGCATTAATACCGCCGAGAACAGATAGGTGGCGCAATCGATCAAGGCCATATTTCCAAGCCGAATGGCTACATACAGCGCACCTGCCAGCGCCGGCCCTAACAACTGCGGCAGCGCCTCGCCGAGTTGTACCAGGCCATTGGCTCGCCCATACTGCTGCTTTGGCACCAGCAGCGTAACCGATGCTGTATAGGCCGGCCACATCAATGCATTGAAAGAGGCCATGCAGAAATTGATTGGGATGACCATCCAGGGCAGCAGCGAGTGGGAGAGATAGAGCACCGCCACGCTCAACACGGCAAACCCGGCCCCAAAATCGCTCACTATCATGGCCGTGCGCCGGTTCCAGCGGTCGGCCAGCACGCCGGCCAGCGGCGAAAGGATCACGAAAGGCGCCTGCTGGGCGATCTGGGTCAGCGCAAGCAGCAGCACCGAGTGGGTCTGGTCATATACCCATACCCCCAGGGCGAACCCGGTGAGCTGCGATCCGATCAGCGAAATGAGCTGGCCGACCCAGATCGTGAAGAATGCGCGCATGGCCGGAGACGCAGTTTTTTGTCCCATCCGGCCGCGCCTAAAGAATTTCCAATTCAGAATGCTCGAGAAGCATAACAAACCGCTCCTGCGCCGTATAATGATAATCACTTGCCGCGTAAAATATACCCCATTTCAAGCTTTTTGGGGCGGCCGAATACATTTTGTTCGTTATACCTCACATCGGCTGCATTTACATTACCATAAAAGGAGATCCTCAATGGATAGAGTGCGGGTTGGCATCATCGGCGTCGGCCAGATCGGCAAGCGCCATATCGAAGAATACCAGGCCATGCCGGAGGTAGAAATCGTAGCCATTGCGGGAAGAGACGAAGGGAAGACTCGCCAGGTGGGGCTCGATTATCAGATCCCCAACACCTACACCGATTTTCGCAGCCTTCTCGCCCGCGAGGATATCGATGGCGTCGACATCTGCCTGCACAATAATCTGCACGCGCCAGCCGCCCTGGCTGCATTTGCGTCCGAGAAGCACGTTTTCTGCGAAAAGCCGATTGCCGGGTCGTACGCCGACGGCTCGAACATGCTCCAGGCAGCCAAAAAAGCCGGGAAAATGCTTTCGGTCCAGCTCAGTTCGCTCTTCCGCAATGAAACCAAAGCCGCCAAAACCTTGATCGACCGCGGCCTGTTAGGCCGCATCTATCACGCCCGCTCGGTCGGATACCGGCGGCGTGGGCGCCCTTACGTCGATGGCTACGGCACCGCCCAATTCGTGCAGAAAGCCTCCAGCGGGGGCGGCGCAGTGTTTGACACCGGCGTCTACAATCTCGGCCTGGTACTGCACCTGGTCGGCAATCCAGAAGTACTGACGGTCAGTGGCAAAACCTACCAGGAAATCCCCATGGACGAAACCCGGCGCCAGGCCAGCAGCTACGACGTCGAAGAGCTCGGCGTGGGTTTTATCCGCCTGCAGAACAACCTCTCGCTCGATTTCTTCGAAGCCTGGGCTGCCAATATCGAAACCATGACCGGCTCGATGATCCTCGGCAGCCATGGAGGCATTTGTCTGGAGCCGTTCAGCTTTACCTTCCCAGCCGGCGACCTGGACCTGAGCGCAACGCCGGACATGAAGACCTACGATTTCCTGCTCCACAACACCCACGCCAATGCGCAGGCTTACGACAGCCCCCAGAAACACTGGATCGCCGCCCTGCTGGGTCAGGTAGAGCTGCTCCCCATCGCCGAAATCACCCTTAATGCTATGCTCATCTCGGAGGGCATCTACCTGTCCCAGGAGCACGGGCGCGAAGTTACTGCCGAAGAAATTAAAAGCAATTCTCAGCTCAAAAGCACCTCTGTTTAACTTTAACTAACACCCATCGTAGTAACGACTTCAGTCGTTTCAGGCAAGGGGCAACGACTAAAGTCGTTACTATGATTCTTGGTCTGATCTAGTCCTTACTAGTCTTTTTAACAGTTTTGGACTATTTTTGTCTGGTATTTTCCCGTAATAAGATAGTAGTTAAATGGTGTTGTTTTCAACCTTTGAGTGATATGTTTAACAAGACCTTAATCATATAATTAGACAACTTAGTAATTTGTGGTTTCTCGGTGGCTGTTGCAAAACGTGCAATTCCCATTTGGGCCGTAATTAAAAAGAGCCATCACCATCCGCGGTTTTATCCGCACCATTGATTAGATCGGACCCCGCCAGCAAGCAGCGCTGAGCTCAACCTGCTTTTTCAGCACACAGGCCAGCTTTGCTTTTAACCTGGAAATTGGGGATATCGCCCGGAAGACCCTCCACCGGCGCCAGTGATCATGTACGAGGTGTATTCCAGATAATGAAACGTCTGCTCATCATCGAATCGGGCCTGTTTATCGGCGAAATCATCAACGACATGCTCAAGACTCGTTGCGGCGATCTGGAAGTGCGCTCGGCTATCCAACCCAGTGTGACGGACATTAACCGCATCATTGTCGATTTTTTCCCGGATATTGTAATGGTGGACGACACCTCTCCTGACGAAGTCCTCAAGGCAATATTGCTTCTCTCCATGCGATTTCCAAACTTGCGCGTCTTGGTCATTTGCGCCGATTCGAACCGCGTTCAGGTGTATGACACCCAGCGGGTTGAAGTCGAGCGAATGGAAGATTTTTTAGCAGTTTTATGATGGAAATAAATCGATGAAGCATTCGGCTTTGTTTACCAAAAGAGGAGGTGAATAGGAACAAACAGCAACCAGAGGGCAATTAACGAATGAATGTTTACCGTACCTGTTTTCAGGGCAAATTTAGGAGGATAGGAATGCAAACAAAGCATACGTTTATGAATTTTACTGTATTAGTTTCGTTGGCTGCCTCCATGCTGATCGGCGGCAGCGTCAAGACTGCCCCCCAGGCAGCGGCAAAGCCGGCAGAGAAGAGCCAGGCTGCCCAAACCGGCGGGGCCGTCAACCCGGCTGACACCGGCACCGGCCAGATGCGCACAACCACCCAGGCCATGCGCGAGGCTGCTGCGGCCCGCTTGAAAGTGGCCCAGAAGAGTGTCAGCGCAAATTACGCCGGGGTGGATAAAACCAACAAGCTGGTGAGCCCCCTGGCTGCCAATTCCAACCCGCTGGCCACGATGGCCGCGCCCAACTCAGCCCCGGATTACTTCGGTATGGCGAACTGGGCCAACAGCCCCCTGCCCACCCTAGATCCGACCGGCGCCATCACCCCCGGTACGGGCATGCGCAAGTTCGTGGATAGCCTGGCCGGTTTATGCCAGGTCTCCGGCGTAAATGATCTCGGGCAGTGCATCCCACTCGGCGTTCCCGATACCACAACTTTCGCGAACTCGGATTACTATGAGATCGCGGTGGTTGAATATCGCGAGCAGCTCCATGCGGACCTGCCGCCTGTATCCCTGGATGCCAACGGCAACGTCATCGGCGGCACCAGGCTGCGCGGCTATGTGCAGCTTTACCCGCTGGGCACGCTCCAATCCGCCGTCCCGACCGCCATTCCCCTCACCCGGGCCAATGGCGTGACCTCGGACATCATGGATCCAACCGTGCCCGGTCAGGCCCGCCTGGCTTACTTCAAGCCGCAGTACCTTGGTCCCACGATACTGGCCCACGGCTGCGACCCGAAAGTGACCGGCTGCACCCCCACGCCCGTGAGGGTCAAGTTCACCAACCTGCTGCCTACCGGCCCCGCTGGCGATTTATTCATCCCCTATGACACCACCTACATGGGTGCAGGGGAAGGCCCCGTCTGCGTCGATGGCACGCCGGCTACCCCAACCTCCACCTGCGTGCGGGCTGATTACACCCAGAACCGGGCCACCCTCCACCTCCACGGCGGAGCCACCCCCTGGATCAGCGACGGCA
>DBMK01000187.1 GCA_002298885.1 Anaerolineaceae bacterium UBA700 | reverse complement strand
GTTCGTATTTCTGCTTTGCCATGTGTTAGAACGCTCCTTTTCAATAAGTCCTGAAAATGAGTTGGATTATGAATTTAATATCTTTTCGGCAACAGAGGCCGAAACGGGGGCGTAGTGGTCGAATTCCATCGAGAACACACCGCGGCCCTGACTGGCCGAGCGCAGCTCGGTTGCATAACCGAACATTTCCGCCAGCGGCACCAGTGCGCGCACCGCATGGGCGTTATGGCGCTGGTCCATACCCATAATCGACGCCCGGCGGGAGTTCAACTGCCCCAGGACATCGCCCAGGAATTCCTCCGGGATAATCACTTCCACCTTCATGATCGGTTCCAGCAGGACCGGGGCGCCTTTTTCGAAGGCTTCCTTGAAACCCAGGCTGGCGGCCATTTTGAAGGCCATTTCGTTCGAATCGACTTCATGGTACGAGCCGTCGATGAGCTGGATCTTCAGATCCGTAGCCGGGTAGCCGGCCAAAACGCCTCCCTCGGCTGCCTCGCGGGCGCCTTTTTCGACCGCCGAGATGTACTCGTTGGGGATAGCGCCGCCGAAGACCTTATTCTCGAAAACCACACCGCTGCCGCGGTCCAGCGGCTCCAGGTTGAAGACCACGTGCCCATACATACCCCGCCCACCTGTCTGCTTGACGTAGCGGTAGCTGACTTTCTGCACCGGGCGAGTGATGGTCTCGCGGTACGAAACGCGCACCCGGCCGACGTTGGCCTGGACGCGGAACTCGCGCAGCATGCGGTCGACAAGCACGTCGAGGTGAAGCTCGCCCATGCCCGAAATTACGGTCTGGCCAGTGTTTTCGTCAGTGTGGACCCGGAAAGTGGGGTCTTCCTCGGAAAGTTTGCGCAGCGCCTCGCCCATCTTCTCCTGGTCGGAGGTGGTTTTGGGCTCGATGGCGATGGAGATGACCGGTTCGGGGAAGGAAATACTCTCCAACACCACCGGATGGTGCTGGTCGCAAAGGGTATCGCCGGTGAAGGATTCCTTCAAGCCCAGCACGGCGGCAATGTCGCCGGCCTGGACTTCGGTGATATCCTCGCGGCGGTCGGCGTACATGCGCAGCAGGCGGCCGATGCGCTCGCGCTTGCCCTTGACCGGGTTGGCGGCCATCATGCCCTGGGTCAGCGTTCCGGAATAGACTCGGAAATAGGCCAGGCGGCCGACGTAGGGATCGGTTACGATCTTGAAGACCAGGGCCGACATGGGAGCATCGTCATCCGGCAGGCGCACAAGCTCGGTGCCTTTGTCTGGGTCGGTGCCTTTTACCGGCGGGACTTCCGCCGGTGAGGGCAGGTAATCGATGACGGCATCTAACAGGGGCTGCACACCCTTGTTGCGCAGGGCCGAGCCGCAGAAGATGGGGGCGGCCTTGTTGGCGATAACCGCTTTGCGCAGGCCAGCTTTCAATTCATCGACCGTGATCTCGTCGCCTTCGAGGAATTTAACCGTCAATTCGTCGTCCAGCTCGGCGATCTTCTCGACCATGCGCGCCCGCGCTTCTTCGGCTTCTTTCTGCATTTCCGGCGGGATGGCGGCAACGGTCATTTCTTTGCCGGTTTCGTCCTGCCAAAAAATCGCCTGCATGGTCAGCAGGTCGATTATTCCACGGAAGCTCTGTTCTCGCCCGATGGGAAGCTGCATGGGAATCGGGTTGGCGCCCAGGCGAGAAATGATGGATTGGATCGTATCCTCAAACGAGGCGCCGGTCCGGTCCATCTTGTTGGCAAAGCAAATTCGGGGGACGTCGTAGCGGTCAGCCTGGCGCCAGACGGTTTCGCTCTGCGGCTCCACGCCCTGGACGGCGTCAAAAACAACAACACCGCCGTCAAGCACGCGCAGCGAGCGCTGTACTTCGGCGGTGAAGTCGATGTGTCCAGGGGTGTCGATCAGGTTGATCCGGTAGCCCTTCCATTCGGCCGTAACCGCGGCAGAAACAATGGTGATACCTCGTTCTCGTTCCTGTACCATCCAATCTGTAACCGTCGTCCCGTCATCCACCGAACCCAAACGGTAAGTCTTGCCGGTATAGTATAAGATACGCTCGGTGGTAGTGGTTTTACCGGCGTCAATATGGGCAATAATGCCGATATTGCGGTATTTGTCTAACGGGACAGTCCTGGCCATGGAAGCTTTACTTAACCCTCTCTAGAAATTACAGACGATAATGAGAGAAGGCGCGGTTGGCTTCGGCCATCTTGTGCGTCTCTTCGCGCTTGCGGACTGCGGAGCCCTGGTTGTTGTAGGCGTCCAACAGCTCGGCGGACAGTTTTTCGGCGAAGGATTTGCCCGTGCGGCTCTTGGAACCGTCGATGACCCAGCGCATGGCCAGGGTCATGCGGCGAGACTGCGGAACCTCCATAGGAACCTGGTAGGTCGCGCCGCCAACGCGGCGGGGGCGGACTTCCATGACCGGACCGACGTTCTTCAATGCCTGCTCGAAAACGTCGACCGGGTTCTTGCCGGTGCGCTCGCCCATGATTTCCAGGGCGTTGTAGACCAGGGTAGTGGCTACGCTGCGCTTGCCACGCCGCATAATGCGGTTGATGAATGAAGAAATTACAACGTTCTGGTAACGAACGTCGGGGAGGACTTCCCGCTTTTCAGGTCTCGTACGTCGCATGCGACTACTCCATCAAAAATAAAATCGAAAAAATCAGGCCTTCGGGCGCTTGGCGCCATACTTCGAACGACTCTGGCCACGTTTGGCAACACCGGCAGTATCGAGGGTGCCGCGCACGATATGATAGCGCACACCGGGCAGGTCTTTAACGCGGCCGCCGCGCACGAGCACCACAGAGTGCTCCTGCAAGGAATGGCCCTCACCCGGGATGTAAGCCGTGACCTCGATACCGTTGGTCAGACGAACGCGGGCGATCTTGCGCAGGGCTGAGTTCGGTTTCTTGGGGGTCATGGTGCGGACAATGGTGCACACACCGCGCTTCTGGGGAGAACCCGCGATCTGGCGCACCCGGCGCTGCTTCATAGTGTTCAGGGTGTACAGCAAAGCCGGAGCCTTGCTTTTGATCTTTTTGGACACGCGTCCCTTTCGGATCAGTTGGTTAATTGTGGGCACTTTCTAGCCTCCAAAAAAAATTACGCATTCTCTTTCATTCAAAGTAACGACTAACCCTTGGGGGTACTGCGCGAAGTCGTTATTACAATGCCGGAAGTATTCCGCACCTGGGCATATTAATCCCTCCCAGACAGGGCACAACGGGGGAAGAGTATATCACAGGTCCCCGCGCGCGTCAATTATCAGACAGCTCTTTTCACACCGGGATGGGGTTTTTCTACCCCATCCCGGTGTGTTCTATTGCTTAACCAATATCATCCAGCTCTTCGCCAAGACCAAGCAGGCCGGTTTCAAGCTTTGGCGGGCGGACGCGTTCTTCGTCTTTGCCAAAGCGTATCACCTCGCCGCTGTCCATTACCGCCTCTACGGCCAGCCCAAGGCTTTGCAGCTCTTTGACCAGCACCCGGAAGGATGCCGGCAGGCTGGGCTCTTCGATCTGATCGCCCTTGACGATAGCCTCGTAGGTGTTCACCCGGCCCTGCACGTCGTCGGATTTGACGGTGAGCATTTCCTGCAGGGTGTAGGCAGCGCCGTAAGCTTCCAGCGCCCAAACTTCCATTTCGCCGAAACGCTGACCGCCAAACTGAGCCTTGCCGCCCAGCGGCTGCTGGGTTACCAGGCTGTACGGGCCGGTTGAGCGCGCGTGCACCTTATCTTCGACCAGGTGGTGCAGCTTGAGCATGGTCATCACACCTACGGTAACGGCCTGGTCGTATTGGTTGCCGGTCTTGCCATCGCGCAGGATCTGCTTGCCAAGGATCGGCATCGGATAGCCGGTTTCATCGGTGCATTTTTCAGCCTGATCGCGGATCTCGACATCGGTAGCGTCCTTCACCTCTCGACCCATGCGTTCCAGCCAAAGGCGCAGACAGGTAGTGATGGATCGTTCATCCATCTGCTCGGATTCGGGCTTGAGATCAGGTGAAACCTCGAAAAGCATCACCTCGTCCGGGTTGTAGCCCTGGTCGCGCAGCCATTCCTGCAGGGTGATCTGGCGGGCGTAGCGCGGGTCCTGGGTCATGCGGTCGATGTCGTAGCCTTTATCACCCAGCCATTGTTCCAGGTACAGGGCGCGCACTTCGTCGTCGTCGCGAATGGAGACAGGATCGTAGTCTTCCTGTTCCTGGATCCATTCCCAGGCCTTTTCGGCGGCTTCCTTCCAGGCCTGGTCAGACATCCAGGACCGGCCCAGCTCAGCTTCGATCTGGGCTTCAGTAGCGCCGTCGAACACGGGGGTAATGGCCCTGAAACCGAGGCGGCGGGCAGCCCAGCCCAGGTGCGTTTCGAGCATCTGGCCGATGTTCATACGGGCAGGCACGCCCAGCGGGTTAAGAATGATATCCACCTGCTGACCGTCTTCCAGGAAGGGCATATCTTCTACAGGGACGACGCGCGAGACGACGCCCTTGTTGCCGTGACGCCCGGCCATTTTGTCGCCGGCGGTGATCTTGCGCCGCTGGGCAACCGAGATGCGCACCATCATGTCCACACCGGCGGCCAGGTCGGCGTTATCCTCGCGGGTGAACACTTTGACGTCCACCACCTTGCCGCGTTCGCCGTGAGGCATGCGCAGGGAGGTGTCTTTCACGTCGCGGGATTTCTCGCCGAAGATGGCGCGCAGCAGGCGCTCTTCCGGAGTTAGCTCTTTTTCACCTTTAGGTGTAATCTTGCCGACCAGGATATCGTTTGGTCCAACTTCGGCGCCGATGCGGATGATGCCGTGCTCGTCGAGGTCCTTGATGGCTTCTTCGCCGACGTTGGGGATGTCGCGGGTGATTTCCTCGGGGCCGAGCTTGGTGTCGCGCGCTTCGACCTCGTATTTCTCGATGTGCACCGAGGTGAACTTATCGTCCTGGACCAGTTTCTCGGAGATGAGGATGGCGTCTTCAAAGTTGCCGCCCTCCCAGGAGACGAAGGCCACCACCACGTTCTGGCCCAGGGCCAGGTCGCCGTTGACGGTGGAGGAAGAATCCGCCAGGATGTCGCCGCGGTGGACGCGCTGGCCCTTGGTTACGGCCGGGCGCTGGTCGATGCACGTGCTCTGGTTGGAGCGCTGGTATTTGCGCAGGTTGTAGGTGTGCACTTTGCCGTCGTTGGTGCGCATGTTGACCTGGCGCCCGCTGACGGAAACGATCTGGCCCTCTTCTTCGGCAATGACCACCTGGCCGGAATCGGAGGCAGCAAAGGCCTCCATACCGGTGGAAATGATCGGGATGTCGGGCATGATGAGGGGCACGGCCTGGGTCTGCATGTTCGAGCCCATCAGGGCGCGGTTGGCGTCGTCGTGCTCCAGGAAGGGGATCAGCGAGGCGCTGACGCCGACGACCTGGTGCGGTGCGACGTCCATGTAATTGACGCTGTCCGGGCCGGAGATGGTGAAATCGGAGTGGTGCCGGCAGGAGATGCGCTCCTGGTCGAACTCCATGTGGTTGTTAATCAGCGTGTTCGCCTGGGCGATTACGAACTTGTCCTCGGCATCGGCCGAAAGGTATTCCACCTCTTCCGAGAGGAAGGGGGCGACGAAGATCGAGGATTTGTTCAGGTTCTTGATGGCAGGCAGCATGGCCTTGGTCACCCGTTCGCCCTGCTTGGCGATCACTTCACCGGTAGCCGGGTCGGCCAGGGTCTCGCGCAGCATGCGCCCTTCCAGGCGAGCGTCGTCGGAAGAGAGCACCTTGAGCACGCGCCGGTAGGGGGTCTCGATGAACCCGTACTCGTTGACGCGGGCAAAGCAAGCCAGGCGGCCGATCAGGCCGATGTTCGGGCCTTCAGGGGTTTCAATGGGGCAGATGCGTCCGTAGTGCGAATGGTGCACGTCGCGCACGTCGAAGCCAGCGCGCTCGCGGCGCAGGCCGCCGGGGCCCAGGGCCGAAAGCGTGCGCTTGTGTCGCAGCTCGGCCAGCGGGTTCGTCTGGTCCATGAAGTGTGAGAGCTGGCTGGAACCGAAGAATTCACGCAGTGCGGCCACAACCGGGCGGATATTCACCAGGCTGACCGGCGAAAGCTGGTCCTGGTCGCGGATGGACATGCGCTCTTTGATGACGCGCTCCATGCGGCGCAGGCCGATACGCAGCTTGTTCTGCACCAGCTCGCCGACCGTCTTGACCCGGCGGTTGCCGAGGTGGTCGATGTCGTCCTTATCTTCCATCTCGTTGTTGATCATGATCATGCGCCGCACCAGGTGGACCACGTCGTACTTGGTTACGTTGCGGTGCGACACCGGGATGTGATCGGAAAGGTCCAGCTTCTGGTTGAGCTTATACCGACCAACCTTTTCCAGGTCGTAATGGCGCTGGTCGAAGAGCTGTTCCACCATGAAGGCCTTGGCGTTATCCAGGGTTGCCGGATCGCCGGGGCGCATGCGCTTGAAGAACTCCAACAGCGCCGCCTGGGCCAGGGTAATGCCGCCGGAAAGGTCCCATACGGGCTCCTGGCGCAGGGTGGAGGCGATGAAGAGGCGATCCGGATTGTTATCCACGTCCTGGAAGAGGGCCATCAATTCTTCGTCGGTGCCCTCTTTAATAGGCGATTCGGGCAGGCCGTCTTCAACGCAGGCCAGGGCGCGCAGGAAAATGGTGATGGGAACGGTGCGCTTGCGGTTGAACTTGAGGATAATGTAGTCGTTCTTGCGGGTCTCGAACTCCATCCAGGCGCCGCGGTCGGGGATGAGCTTGGCCATCGCCAGGCGGCGGCCGGAGGCGCGGTCGACCGGGGCTTCAAAATAGACGCCTGGGGAGCGGATGAGCTGCGAGACGACCACGCGCTCGGAACCGTTGATAATGAAGGTGCCTTTCTCGGTCATTTCGGGGAAATCGCCGAGGAAGATGTCCTGCTTCATCGGGTCGGGCACTTCGGAGCCGGCCAGCAGCACGGAAACATACAGCGGGCAGGCGTAGGTCAGGTCGCGCTCGACGCATTCTTCGATGGAGTGTTTAGGCTCTCCAAACCAATACTTCAATCCCCACTGCTGCGATTCGGGCGTGCGGCTGGGGAAGAATAACTTCATACCTTTATTGTAGGATTCGATGGGTGAGATCTCATCGAAGAGATCGGAAAGACCTTCGCGTTTCAGGCGTTGGAACGAGTCCAGTTGGACTTCAATTAAATCGGGGAGATTAAAAATTACGGGAATGCGGGCGTAGGATTTCGTCGGCAAAACAGACGCCATAGGTTTCTCCTGGTATATACACCTGGCTGAAAGGAATTACGAAAATTTCTTTCAATACCGCGGTAAAGGCTGAAAAAAGCAATTTTGAAGTATACAACTTATCAGCATCTAAGTCAAGTATTTTTAAGATTTCTAATTTAAGAACTTATTAAGAAAAGACCCCCGATTCCCAGGCGCCCTGCTTCAAGCGGTACCCGGTCAGGGCCAGTATTTCCCCCCTCACAATCCCTCCTTCGTAAAATCTTAAAAAGCCCATCGTGGGCTGCCGTTCGGGTGAAAAACCGAAGTGAGGCGAACCCGGGTTGAAGAACAGATGGCCGTCGACTTCCAGGTTCTCGGCGTGGTGGGTGTGTCCGAAGACGATCACCCGGGCCTCGGCGGCTAATTGTACCACTTTTTGACGGTAGCGCTCGAACTGGTAACCATCGCGCATGTAGTAAAGTTTATCCCGCAGGTAGTTCACCCAACCGCCGTGGCCGTGCATCAAGGTCACCGGCACGCCGGCCAGGGTCAGGTTCTGAACCAGCGGCAGCGTGTCCATGAAGAGCCAATCCCGGTTGCCGCGCACCGCCTTCACCGGCGCGACGGTGGCCAATTCCTCCAGCACGTCCGGCCGCGAGATATCCCCGGCGTGCAGGATCATCCCCACCCCCGCCGCTCGCAGCGCAGGCAGCACCCCCGGATGCAAGGTTTTTACCCTATCCGGTATGTGCGTATCGGCGATGACTCCTACAGTTAGAATGGGTTCGTGCATATTAGAGAAAGATTCACCGCACACCTGCCCTGGCGGGCGGTGAAAAACTATTCATCGATTTGAAATTACTCCGCCCCGTTGAGAGAGAGGCGTTCGAGGACGGCCTGGCGGGCCTGGGAAGAATTGCGGAAATGGATGGCGTAGAGGCCCAGCGCCTGGGCGGCGGCCACGTTTTCCACGAAGTCGTCCACGAAGATGGCCGCGGCGGGTTCGATGCCCAGCTTGTTCAGCATCCAGTTGTAAAAGCGTGGGTCGGGCTTGGCCATTCCGACCTCGGCTGAAAAGACGCTCACGTCGAAGACGGACAGCAAACCCGGGAAACGCTCGTTGAGCGACTGGCGAGCGTCTGAATAGGCGTTGCTGAGCAGGCCGCACTTGTAATTGGAATGCAGTGAACGGATAAATTCGATCAGTTCCTCGTCGGTGCGATCCGAGGCCCAGAAGTCGGCGATGAAGGCCGGCATCTCCTGCGGGCTGACGTGCAGCGCCTGGCCCACGAAATTCCACAGCTCGGCAACGTCGACCTGGCCCAGGCTGGCTTTTTCCGAAAGGGGACTGTTGAACACCAGATCTTCGAGCTGGTTGTTGGTCAGGCCATGGCTTTCGGCCAGGCGCTGCCGCGGTCCCGGAACGGTATTACGGACGAGGACTCCGCCCATGTCCCAAATTACGGCGCGGATTGAATGGTTGGCATGCATTAACTGACGTTCTCCTTTACGCAAATAACCCGTGAAGTATACCTTGTTTTAAATGAAAACGGGATTCAATCCTGGTTTTGCGCTGCACGGCTGCGCCGTGGAGGGCAAAACCAGGATTGAATCCCAGGTAGATTTGGCTCGGATCAAGCCATAGGCTTGCGATAGATGGTCACGCGGGTTATCGGTCGGTAGCCCATGCTCTCGTACAGGTGCAGGGCGCCGCTCAGGTTTTCCGTATCCACCCCCAGGGCCGCCTCTTGCAGACCCATTTCCTTCAGCATTTTTAAGCTACGCGCAATCAAAGCGTGCGCCAGCCCATGGCGGCGCCACGCACGTCCGGTGGTGATCTCCTCTGTCCAGCCGCGCAGCCGGTGATATTCGCGGTTCTCCTCTTCATCAATGAAGTTGAGCACCGTGCCGGCGACACGGTCGCCATCCCAGGCCACCTGCCACAGCTCCGGCTGGAATTGGCGGCTGGCAAGATAGCTCTGGTAATCCTCCTCGGTCGGCGGTGTGTAGCCCCAATGGTCCTGGAAAGCCACCTGGCAGGCGTCCCAGACCTTGCGGTACTCGTCCGGGCGCACCGGGCGGACCTCGAGTCCCTCGGGCAAGGGCAGGTCGGGGATGTTCTCCAGGTCCGGGCGCACCATGGTATAGCCGTGGCGCACGGGGGCGTAGCCCTCGGATTTCAGCAAGGTGTCATTTTCCAGCTCCGTATCGTTTCCCTGGGATTCGTAAAAGCGGGGCAAATCCGCGGGATGGCTGGCTGCTGTCTGGCGCAAGGCCGCCTCGTTAAAGCGCAGCATGGCCCGCCCGATGCCCTTGCGCCGCCATTCGGGACGCACAAAGCCAAACAAGCGGTATATGCGCTGCTTGCTCAATTCGTCGACGTACCAGTCCACCCGGCTGTAGGCGACCATTTCGGCGTCGATCTCGGCGATCAGTACGTCGCGGAAAGGATCGCTGTTGCGCAGGTGCTGGTAATTCTTGCGAATGTCCTCGACTGTCTCCGACCGTTCGACCTTATCGGCCACCTTGGCCGCGGCGATAACGGCCACCATGCCCGGAAAATCCTCGTCGCCGAGGAACCGGCGGAATTTCAAGCCGCTGATCGCCGGCGCTTCCGGTAATGTAAGCTCTTTTACCATCGTGTTGAATGCCATTTTAATCTCCATTTTCCATTCACGTTTTACGCTTCACGTTTCTTTTTTTACAATTGGCGTGACAATGTTGGGTTTCGCTCCGCTCAACCCAACCTACGGTTTCACATTTCTTACATGTGATTAGTACACGTTTCACGCTTCACGTTTCACTTCTCCCTGTTTTTGCTGCCATTCTTCGCGCAATATGCCCATGAACAGGATATCCCAACGGCGGCCGTCCCGGTTCATCGCCTTGCGCAGGCGGCCCTCGTGCTGGAATCCGGCTTTTTCGTAGCAGCGGATGGCGCGCGGGTTGTATTCAAAAACGGTCAGGGATACGCGTGTCAACCCAACCTGGTTGAACGCGTATCCCAGGATAATGTTCATAGCGTCCAGACCGTAGCCTTTGCCCCAGTCCTCCCGCTCACCGATGCCGATACCGACGAACGAGTCGCCGATGGGCCATTTGATGGAATTAAGCCCGATCACGCCGAGGGCCTTGCCGTCGGCCAGGCTCTCGATCATGAACACATAGAGGTCCTCCTCTTTTTCGAAATCCTGTTTGACCTGCTCGGGAGACAAGATGACCGAGGGGTCTGAATCCAACAGGCGACTGTATTCACTGTCGCGGCTCCAATCGGCGAAGAGAGAGGCGTGCTTTTCGGGGTCATACGTGACCAAACGCACCAGCTTTCCACAGAAGGCGTTCTTGTTCATAACGCAAGCGCCTCCTCTTCGCGGATTTTCCACTCTTCTTGCAAGATGCCGAAGTGAAGCTCATCCCAGGCGCGCCCATCACGGTAGATGGCGGCGCGACGCCGGACTTCCATCAGGAATCCCTCCTGTTCGAAGAGGGCGATGGCTTCGACTTTGTAAGATGGCAGGACCGTCTCGACCCGGTACAGGTTCAGCTCGCGGAATGCGTAGCACAAGGCCAGCTCGATCACCTCAGCGCCGAAGCAGATCAGCAGATCGTTATCGGCGAAGCTCAGGGCGAAGATTGCCGCCGAGTGGGTCCAGAAGATACTTGGGAAGCGCACGAAGCCGATCAGGCGATCGTCATCGTTGCGCCGCACGCTGAAGTAAAACTGGTTGCCCTGGTCGGACTTCTTTGCCAGGTCATCGTAACGCTTCTTGAGCTCCAGGGCGCCTAACGGGCGCACCGGACCGGAGCGCAAATCGCGGGCGTAATCGAAGTCGTAGGTCCAGCCAGCCTCCACCGCCCCATCCTTGACCGGGTCGATGGCTGCCAGGTGAATCATTGGCCCTTTGAATAGCTGTTTGTTCATCATAGCTCCTCCTCTTCACCCTCGACTCCCACGAGGGACGTTTCCTACTGCAAACTTAAACAAAACAGGCCACATTACTGCCCGTGGCCTGGAAAGAATCGCTCCAGTGAGGAAAAAAAAGACCACGGGCCTGGAGAGCGCCCGTGGTCAACCTTAGCTAATCAGGTCTACCCGCGAAAAGGCGCGCTCCGCATAGGGACGGTCGATCCTCCGCCGACGCCGGCGGCGATCACGACTTCAATGAAGGTTTTGAGCGCCTGAATCATCTATACAATCCTCTCAGTTAGAATTAATCTTACCGGATATTTATAACATAATCTTATCAACAATGTCAAGAGGGAAAAATTGGATATTCAGGGCAATCGCATTCTAAAA
>DBMK01000096.1 GCA_002298885.1 Anaerolineaceae bacterium UBA700 | reverse complement strand
CTAAAGTCGTCACTACGATTCCTCTTGAAAATTTTCTTTCAGGTCTCCAATACTGGCGTCGTTGTGGGCGCGGCTTCGCCCTTCTTTACCTGGACCATTAAAACCAGGGCAATCAGCATGAAAATAGGAGCCGCAAGCATAATGCTGTTGTAATTCTTCCCAGAGAGATCGATGATCAAACCGTTCAGATTGGGCCCAACGATGGCGGATAGGGTTGAAAACAGGTAATAAAGCCCGGTATACGTCCCAACCCGGCTGACGTCGGTCATGTCCACCACCATTGGCAGCGAATTGATGTTGATCAGCGCCCAGGCTGCGCCGGCCAGCATCAGCAGCAGCCCCATCACCGGCACGTTTCCCAAGGCCGGCAGTTTCAATAACACCTGGTTGAGCGTTTCCGGTGGCAGCAGGTACATGCTGACCATAGCAGCAGACATGAGCAGGATGCCGATCGAAATGGTCACCCGCCGCCCGATGCGCGAGCCGATGTAGCCAGCCGGAAGGGCAAAGATCACGAATATGAACGAAAGCTGGCCCAAGAGGCGCGGCCCCTCCGATTCAGCCAGTCCCAGCCGGTTGATCGCATACAGGGAAAAGAACGCTTCCACGGCCGAATAGGCAACAAACCAGAAGAAAATAGCCAGGAGAATTGATAAGGCGCTTTTATCTTTGTCCGAAATCACTTCGCGCAGGCTTTTTAACATCGAGGGCTTTTCTTCGTTCTCGTCGACGTAAACCTTGGGCTCTTTAATAAAAGCAAAGACCAACAGGCTCGCCAGGATGACCAGCACCGAGCCGAGCCAGAAAGGGTAAGCGTGGTTGATGTCATACAACTTTGAACCGCCCAGGAAGGCGATAATGGCGCCCACTCCGCCCATGAAATTGATGATGCCGTTGGCCTGCGAGCGATATTGCGAAGGAGTAATGTCCGGCATCAAGGCCACCACTGGCGTGCGCCAGAAGGCCATCGAAAGCAACAGCGTGCTGGTGCAGGCCACGAACAGAGGCAGGACGCTGGCGATGGGGATCAAGCCGAAGGCCAACGCCCCGATGGGCGCTCCGATCAAGATGAATGGAATGCGCCGACCGATGGGGGTACGCAGCCGGTCCGACCAGGCGCCCACCGGCGGTTGGATGAACAAGGCCGCAATGTTGTCCAGGGTCATGAAGAAGCCAATGAACACCGGATCGAGGTTGAATTTGTTGGCCAGAAAGATGGGCACAAATCCGTTGTACACCCCCCAAATCACGCTCACCCCGAAGAAACCGAACCCAAGCAGGAAGATCTTGCCGTAGTTAAACTTCATAATCTATCCCTCCCAGAAGAATTTTTCCACAAATTTCACGAATTGGAACGAATTGCCACGAAAAATCAATTTATTAAATTCTAGCTATCTGACAGTTTGACAATTTCACACCCCGCCTGGGGCTAAAGCCGCCAGGCTAACAAGCTCAAACCTGCTGAAGCAGGTTATTATTCGACTTTTGGCCTAATCAAGCCCGATTTATCGGGCTTGATTCACCTAGCCTGATGGCTTGAGCCTCAGGCGAAATCTCAAATGGCATAAGAACGATGACCAATTCAACCTTGTTTTGAAACTGTCAGGTAGCCAGATTAAATATATTTCTTTATATTATTAGTGCTTATTCGTTCCCATTCGTGTAATTCGTGGTTTCGTTCTTGTTCTTTGAAAGAAACTTGCGGTCCTCATCGCTGAGGTCGGCTTTTGCGAGCATGTCGGGGCGGCGAGCCAGGGTGCGCAGGAGCGCCTGCCGGCGGCGCCACTTATTGATTTCGGCATGGTTGCCCGAAAGCAGCACGTCGGGCACGCGCCAGTTGCGGAACTCAACCGGGCGGGTGTAATGCGGATATTCCAACAGCCCGCTGGCGTGCGAATCATCCATAGCCCCATCCGGATCCCCAAGCACCCCCGGGATGAAACGCGCCACAGCGTCGATCACCACCAGCGCCGGCAGCTCGCCTCCGGTAAGAACGTAATCTCCAATCGAAAGCTCGTCCGTCACCAGGTGCTGGCGGATGCGCTCGTCGACGCCCTCGTATCGCCCGCAGAGAAGCCCCAACCTAGGGTATTCCGCCAGCTCGCGGGCAATCTGCTGGTTGAACACCCTGCCTTGCGGTGTCAGCAGGACCAGCGGGCACGCAGGAGGTGCGCCGAGCACCTCTTCAACCGCCTTGAATACCGGTCCAGTTTTCATCACCATGCCGCCCCCGCCGCCGTATGGCGTATCGTCGGTCACGTGATGCCGGTCCGTCGTCCATGCCCGGATGTCGTGCAGTTCTACCTGGACCAGGCCGTTTTCGATCGCCCGCTGTAAAATGCTGACTTCGAGGTAGGGTCTGAGCGCCGCCGGGAACAGGGAAAAGACATCGAAACGCATGTTAAAATTCTACTACCGATCCTTGCGGGGGTTGAAAGACTTTGGTAATATAAATTTATGTATCTCCGTGGTAGTAAATTTAACATGACAAGGCGCAAAAAAGGAGCCAATCCAATGCGGCTTCTGATTTTGCTCGTCCTGGCCGGCGCCGGCGCGTATTTCAGCCTGGTCGTCGTACCAACCACCCCCCCGCTCTTCATCCCCACCAACACCGCAACCACCGCCCCGCAATCTTATGTAGCCAACGCCGAATCCCTGGCCAGCCAGGGCAAATTTACCCAGGCCATCCAGGTCTACGGGCAGGCTGTCATCGCCGACCCGAAGAACCCGGCCATTTACGTCAACCTTGCCCGCCTGCAAATCTACACCGGCAACTTTAAGGATGCCAAGACCAATATCGAAACCGCCTTGATGCTCAACGCCAATAATTCACTGGCCGAAGCCATGCGCGGCTACATCCTTGGCAACCAGGCCGATTACCTGGGTGCTGAGGGCGCACTGGACAAAGCGCTCACCCTGGATGCGAATAATGCCATCGCTTACGCCTATTACACCGAAGTCCTGGCTATGGAAATTAACGACGGGAAGAACGATCTCGGCGCCCTGGATAAGGCCACCTCCTACTCCCGCAAAGCGCTGGACCTCAACCCGAATGTGATGGAGACACACAAGGCGCGCGGCGTAATCCTGGACGCAACCGCCAATTATGAAGAAGCAGCCAACGAATACGTGGCAGCAATTGCAATCAACCCGAATATCTCCGACCTGCACCTGGCCTTGGGATTAGATTACCGCTTTTTACAGCAGCTCCCGAAGGCCATCGAAGAATTTAACCGGGCCAATGCGCTGAACCCCTTCGATCCGCTCGCCAACACATACATCTCGCGCACCTATCTGCAAAGTGGTGACTATGCGAAGGCAATCCAGTACGCCGCCGCGGCCATTAAAGTATCTGGCAACGATCCCTACCTGTACGGCAACCTGGGCGTCGCTTATTACGGAAACAAGCAGTACAGTCAAGCCATCGATGCCCTCAAACTGGCCATCAAAGGCGGCGCTACTCCCGACGGCGCCGCCATCCAGGGTATCCCGCTGGATTACAATAACCGCGTTATGGAATATTATTATAAATACGGCCTGGCGCTCGCCCGGTCCGGCCTGCCCGGCACCTGCGGAGAGGCGCTCCAGATTTCCCAAATGATCCAACAGGTGGTCCCCAACGACGAAACCTCAGTCTACAACGCCCAGGAAATGCCCAAAATCTGCCAGCAGTTGATCAATGGGACGTCTACCCCCACCAAGCCGGCGGTTAATGGTACACAGCCAGCCCCTACCAAAAAGCCATGAAAGAATCCTTCCAGCTCACCGGCCGCCAGCCCAACTTCCGGCGGCCACGTAGCTCAAATTCAATTATCCTGCTCGTTCTGCTGATCCTGGTGACCGGCAGCGTCTTCGTCCTGCGCGGCGTGTTCTCCAAAGAGATCAAGTCGCCGTTCGAAGACACCCCCATCCCAACGCGCACTTCGTCCTCCTACGCGTTGGAAGGGGAAACCCAGTTCAACGCTGGTAACATGATCGCGGCCATCGATGCCTACAAAAAGGCTACCCTCGACGACCCCAAGAACGTCCAGTTGTGGTCCGAGCTGGCTCGCATCCAGGCTTATTCCTCAGCCACCCTGTCGACCGACGCCGACCGGCGAAACCGACTGCAGGAGGCGCTGACTTCCATCAATACAGCAGTCGGACTGGCCGACGACGACAGCATGGCTCACGCCATCAAATCCTTTGTGCTGGATTGGTCTGCAAACCCGGTCCTGGCTGGCGACCAATCGCAGCAGTTGTTCACCCAGGGCGAGCAGGAGGCGCTGCGTGCCCTTCAACTCGACGCAAATAACACGCTGGCTTACGCTTATTACGCCGAAATCCTGGTCGACCAGCAGAAATGGGACCAGGCCGAGAAGGAGATCCAGATCGCCCTCGATAAAAACGAGCCGTTGATGGATGTGTACCGGGTAAACGCCGTAGTCCAGGAGAGCCTGGGTAATTATAACGAAGCCATCAAGCAGTACCAGAAAGCGGTAGATATTACTCCGAACCTTACCTTTCTTTACGTATACATCGGCTATAACTATCGCGTCCTGCGACAGCTCGACGTGGCCCTGGATTATTTCACTAAAGCCGTGGTCATCAACAACCGCCTGAATCTGGCCGACCCGATTCCTTACATGGCTATCGGAAAAACCTACGTCGACAAAGGCGAATTTTTCGCCGCAGCGCTTAATGTGCGCGCCGCCCTGAACCGCAATCCAGACAATCCGGATGTCTATGGCTCGCTGGGCCTGGTTTACTTCAAATCGCGCAACTACGAGGGCTCCATCCCGGCTCTAAAATGCGCCGTCACCGGCTGCGACGCGCAAACTTCGTGCGAGGTGCGCGCCGGCGACGTCTGCAAGGATAGCGCAACCAGCCCGGCGCACGTCATCACCGGCCTGCCCTTGAGCGCCAACACGGTCGTTTATTACTACACCTATGCCTCCGTCCTGGCTGCTATGGATCAGCCATCTGCCCCCAGATGCCAGGATGCCATCCCAATCATGCAGCAAATCCGCCAGGGTTTTGCCAACGACGACACAATCATGAGCATCATCAAACCCAGCGAGCAGATCTGCGCCAAATCCCAAACCGGGAATTAGTTTATGGCTGGTGTGCG
>DBMK01000355.1 GCA_002298885.1 Anaerolineaceae bacterium UBA700 | reverse complement strand
GCTTCGCACCTACGAGGTTCAAAGGAAAATTGACTTTATTATCGTTGAGTTATTTTAAAAGTTCTTTGATGCGTTGACTATATCGTCTTATTGACAATCTAGCACAAATATTGACCGCCGTCGTAGTCGGAGAGGACTTTTAAAGCCTTAAGGGTTATCCATTTGCTGGTTTTCCCCTCCTGCTCGATCCTCGCTAGCATTCGCCCGTTCCAACTGCTTTCCAGCTTCCAGCGCCCATTCTCGTCCTGCTTCGAGCGTACCAGATCGATTGCCTCGCCCATGCGCTCATCGTGGATTCCCAGGCGAGTAAGGATTTCCAATATTTCAAGGGCGTCGCTGTCCCAGAAGCGGGGGAAGCCCAGAAGCTGCCATTCCGGCAGGCTCACCCGGCTCAGGTCGTGGCTGCTGCGGTAGATGTGGTGGCGCAGCAGGAACTCAGCCGCGTTCTCGATCGTGGTCTGCACCGGCGGCGTGCGGAGGCCGGCCGGGATTTCGGCCAGCGCTTTGAGCGCCTTGACCACGCCCATGAGGCAGGTGTGTTTGCCCCAACATTGTGGGTATCGCTCAAAAGGCCAGCCCGCAGGCGCTTTTTGGGCCCCGTCGTCGAAGCGCTGGTAAGAGCATATCCACTCGATTCCCCGCTGCACCCGTTCATCGTCCAGCCGTCCAAAACGCAGCAGCGCCCAGAGCATATTTCCCGTCAGGCACGGGATGGTTTTCTCCCGGTCACCGCCACCTCCAGCGCTGGTTGCGTAGGCAAATCCGCCGCTCTGCCTGTCCTGCGACCATTCTATAATGAAATCCGCCGCCTTCTGAACGCGCTCGTCCTGCGGATCGGCCCCCAGCTCGGACAGCAAGATCAGGTTCCACACCGTGCCCTTGTACTTGGAACGAATGTAAAAGTCCTCTGGCTTGCCCCAGTATCCGCCGAGGTCCTGCCCGGCCAGGATTTTTGCCACCGGCCCGCTTTCCATGTTCATCTTTAGGGCAGCCCGAACCTCGGGGTCGTCCGCGCCTTTTCCGATCAGGTCTACCAGGCAGCGATAGCGCACCGCCGGATTCTCGGGTTCGAGAAGCCAGACGTATGTTTGCTCTAAGCTGCCGGTGGCTGCCTGCATCAAGGCTCCAAATATTTTTCGGCTAGCAGCAACGCTGCTAGCGTCTTGCTGTCGCGGAACTCGCCAGCTCGCGCCATACGCAGAGCCTCTGCCACAGGCAGTTTGACCAACTCGAGGAACTCGTCGGCGTCCTGCTCCAGCGGGGCAGGGTAAAGCCCGGTCGCCAGGTAGAAGTACATCAGCTCGCTCGAATAGCCGGGCGCCAGGTAAGCCTGGCCGATCAGTACCATCTTTTGGGCGCCCATCCCCGTTTCCTCGCGCACCTCGCGTGCGGCCCCCTCCAGGGGGTCTTCGCCTTTCTCTAGCACGCCTGCCGGTAGTTCCAGCAGGTCTTCCTTGGCCCCAATGCGGTACTGGCGCACGAAGAGCATGTTGCCTTGGTCGTCGACCGGCAGGATGGACACCGAATCGTTGTGTTCGACCAGCTCGAAGTCGTGGGTGCGCCCGTCCGGCAACTTTAGCTTTAAGCGGTGCACTTCGTAGGCCCGCCCCTGGAATTCTACCGTTCGTTTCAATTCTTCAAAGTCAGCCATTTTTATCTCTTACCTGTTTGCGAAAATGTGGATATTCAGGGTTAAAAATAATTGTAGGACAAACTTTGAGTTTGTCCTACATATACTTTGTAAGGAGGATACCAGTTCTTACGGAATTTGGATCGTATTCCCAGCCTGGATGTCGTTGGCGCTGCTCATACCGTTGGCATAAAGGATGGCGTTCGGGTCGACGTCCCCGAAGGAGCAGGCAATTTTATTCAACGTATCATTTGCCTGGACCGTGTAGGAAGTCGGGTGATCCTTCAATGCCCGCGGCCCATCATCCCATGTGCCGCTGGACGGTATCTTTACCACCTGGCCGATCACCGCGAAGCTGTTGTTGCCCAGCCCGTTCAAGTTGAGGAAGTCGCCGACCTTCAGGTTGTAGCGGCGGGCGATGCAGTAGAAGGTGTCTCCTGCCTGGATCGTGTAGGTGCTGGGGCGGCCCGGCGTGGCGCTGGGGACGTTCACAACCGGCCGCGGCGTGGCAGACGCCGCCACGACAGGGGCCTTCGTGGGAGCTTTCGTCGGCTGCGTCTGTGAGCCGGGGGTATTCTGAGTGCCCGTCTTCGGGGTGGCTGTAACCCCTATCGCCTGCGGCGTTTGAGCAATCGCGGTTTGGGTGCCAATTTGCGGAATGACGGTCTGCCTGTCCGGGATCGGGAATTGGATCGACGGCGTCGAGGTTGCGACGGTGGGTGGCAGCGGGGCAGGGCGATCACAGCCGGAAACCAATAGACCGGCAATTACGAGTACCAAAACAACGAAATATAGCTTTGGTTTCATGGTACGAGCTCCTTCATTTGACATTTTCCGCCCCCATCAGGGCAGGAATCATTCTCTTCTTTGTCTTCATAGTAGCATAACCTGAATCCAGCGTCAAGCAAAACGCCGCCACAACATTTGCAGTGCGTCTGCAGTGAATTGTCAAACATTTTCGGTGACCATCATCATTTCAAGCTGTGACTTTCAACCATACTTGTATCTGCATGCATTTGGTATCATATTGCTGGAGACGGGAACATCACAGGACACCTCCAGAACATTGCAGATGCTGTCTCCTCCTTTGGCGAATGCCTCCGCCGGGTTACTCTCTCCCTCGTTGCCCCCCGGCGGAGGCGTGTCATTTAAATCAAAAGAGGATTTTTCGTTTCTTGGGG
>DBMK01000045.1 GCA_002298885.1 Anaerolineaceae bacterium UBA700 | reverse complement strand
TTTTTTATACGGGAAAATCCCTATTTCTTAAGGTTTGCTTCCATCGAGTAGCGCAGGGCCGAGCTGTAAGCCTGCTGGATCTGTTCCTTGGCGTCTTTGAGCTGCGCCTGCGTCTCACTTTGCACCATCAAATTATTCAGCAGATCGATAAACTCCGGCGTGACCATGGCCGCGTTTTCTTCGAGCAGCTTGCGCCGGGCAGAATCGTCTGCCGCAGCGACCAGCTTGTCCACCAGCTCGAGCTCGGGCGGCGGGGCGCTGGCTTCTTCGACCACGCTGACGATCTTCTGAAGCTTGCCGATCCGTTCCAGGTCGCCTTTCTGGCGCGCGGCCTGCACTTCGCTTTGCAGAATATCCATGAAAAAGTCGTTGAACGATTCCATGTTTTCCATAGCCGCCTGGCTGATATCCGGCGCGGCCAGGATTTTCTCCAGCAACTGGCGGGCTTCTGCCTGCTGGCGCTGGGTGGCCTTGTCGATCTCCCCGGTTAGCTTGAGCAATTTATCGCGCAGCTCGACCAACTTTGGCTTGCTATCATCCGGGGCGGCGTTAATCCGGTCGGATAGAATCTGGAAGAAAGTGTAATCCAAACCCGAGCGGGCCAGGCTAACGAGGGTAGACAGACGCGTCTCGCTGGGCGCTTCGATCAGCAGCTCGAGCAGTTTCTCGCGAGTCAGGCCGCTTTCACTGGCCTCCTGCAAGGATTTGAGCGCGGCTTCAGCTTCTTTGGATTGATTCTTCAGCTCCTGGCCGATCTTGGTCTGATTCAGAAGCTCCTGTTGGAGCGCTGCCAGGCCGCGGGCAAGCTGTTGATCACCCTGCGCCAGCGCCGATTCACCCAGCCTGGAAAGAATCGTGAACATCGACTCGTCGATGATGGCTTCTTCCTGCTGGATGATCGTGCTCCGGTCGGCGGCTTCGCGGGTGGAAAGCAAGCGTTGGAGCAGTGCAAGGCGTTTTTGCTGGGCGTCCAGCATTTCTTTGGTAATGCCATCGGCCTCCAGGACCTTTTCGATCATGGTCTGCATGGTGAACATGCTCTGCGGGCGCAGCAGGTAGGCTTTGCGTTTTTCCGCCGGCAGACGGTTGACAACCTGGGTGATCAACGGGCCAATCAGGCGTTCCTGCTCGTTGACCGGCAGGCCAAGTTCGGGGGGAAAATAGGTTAAAAGCAGTTCTTTGCCAGGGTCATGGTACACCAATGGGGTACTCATCATCCCCTGGTATCCACAGTTCTTGCATGAGATGAGGTTTGCGGTCCCACTCAGCAGTTTATTCTTCGCCTGGGGATCTGTGCTCAGGTCGAAGAGTTGTTCTACATCAACCACCAGAGGCGTTTTACAGCGCGGGCAGTTCGTGCGGGTTTGAGGCATGATTGAGTTCTTTCTTATTTTAAGATAACAGGAGGATTATATCATCCTATTCCCGCGGTAGCGAGAAGCAGATGCGGGCTCCTTTGCCGGCCTCAGTATCTACCCAAATCCTTCCCCCATGCGCCTCGACGATCGAGCGCGCCAGGTACAGGCCCAATCCGGCCCCTTTGGTCTGGCGCGCCGTATCGGGGGCGCGGTAAAAACGGTCGAAGATGTGCGGCGCATCTTCAGGAGATATTCCAGGTCCCTGGTCGCTAACACACACGATCACCACGTCCGGGCGCACCTGTCCGCCGATGCGGATCTCACCTTCGGGCGAGTATTTGATGGCATTCGAAATCAAGTTTGAGATGACCTGCTCCAACCGCGTCTCATCTCCCAGAATGATGGGGAAATCTTCGGGAAAATCCACGCTAAATTGGTGCCGCGATGTCTGCGTCTCGAATCGCTTGGCAAGGCGCCGCGCGATCTCGGGCAATAGGACGTCGGAGCGCTTGATCGACATACCGCCGGCTTGCAAGCGCGAGGCGTCGAGCAAGTTTTCAATCATCAGGGTCAACCGGTCGGCCTCTTCCTCGATCACAGCCAGGCTGTCTTCGACGACAGCCTTGTTCCAGCGGGCATCCTCGCGGCGCAGCGTGCTGACATAGCCTTTGATCAACGCCACCGGAGTTTTCAGCTCGTGACTGATGACCGAAATGAAAGTGCTCTTCATTTCTTCAGCCTGGCGGAAACGGGTAATGTCGCGTACGGTAGCGATGATGTTCAGCAGGATGCCGCTTTCGGACTGCAATGGCGCGTAGGTGATGCCAACCGGCAGGGTCGCCATGCCTTTTGGCCGGGCCAGATCTCCCTCCACGTAAAGCTGGGCGTGAGCCGTGAGCGGCCAACCTCCGGCCTCGGCTGATTCCAGGGTTAAACCCTGGGGAGGTTTGGCCCAACGCACGATCTGGTCATGTTGCTTGCCCTGGATATCTTCGATTTTGACTCCCAGGATGCGCGCCAGGGCAGGATTTCCCCGTTCGACCTGTTGGCCGGGGGAAAGGATCATGATTCCATCGGCGGCCGTATCCAGAAGGGCGTCGAGGCGCTGTTTCTCCTCGCTAATCTGGGTATAGAGCTGGGCATTCTGCACGGCGATCGCCGCCTGGTCGGCGAAACTGCGCAGCAGGCTGCGATCGTTCTGAGAAAACAGGTCGGCGTAGCTGCGGAAAATAAAGATCACCCCAACCACTTTCTTGCGGGCGATCAGCGGCAATCCGACACCGGTCAGCAGGCCCAGGCTGGCCATCTGGGTCAGTTCGACCATGATGCGGTTAAGTTCCGGCAGCTCGTTGCTTTCAGGGTCCTTTGGATTGCTGGGGATATCCGCCAGGAAGGGTTCCAGGTATTTTAGGAAAGGTGTGGGAATGTTGTGGGCGTGGGTTATCTTCCAATCGCCGAATTCCGAGCGCAAGGCAATCAGGCCGGCCTGCCCCGCCAGCATTTCGACCGAGATATTTAAAATACGCCCGAGGAGCTTGTTCGCATCCAGCTCCTGGGTTAGGGCGCGTGAAATTTCGAGTAAATAATCTCGCTGGCGGGCGCGAAAGTCGGCTAACATTGGATTTAGAGGCCTTTTTCTGCTGCGCTGATGGCGTCTTCCAGGATTTCCAGTCCCTGGTCGACCTGGCTTTTGCGGATGCACAGCGGCGGCGAAATGCGGATAACGCTCTTGCCGCAGCCAAGGGTGAGCAGGCCGCGTTCGAACGCCAGGTCAACCACCCGGTCGCGCAGGGTATCGTCGCCCTCGTGAGTCTTGCGGTCTTTGACGAACTCTACCCCGATCATCAAGCCAATACCGCGCACGTCGCCGATGGTGGGGTGGCGAGTCTGGATCTCGCAAAGTGCGTCCAGGGTGTACGCGCCGACGGATGCGGCGTTAGCCAGGTACTCTGTCTCGATCAGTTCCAGGGTGGCCAGGGCGGCCACGCAGGAAATGGGATTGCCGCCGAATGTGTTGCCGTGGGCGCCGCGCGGCCAGGTTACCAGGCGCTTGCGGGCGATCATCGCTCCCAGGGGCATGCCGGAGGCAATGCCTTTGGCGGCGCAAATAATATCCGGCTCGGCGCCAAAATTTTGGATCGCCCACCACTTGCCGGTCCGCCCCATGCCGGCCTGGACTTCGTCGGCAATCAATAATATGCCATATTTATCGCATAATTTCCGTAGCGCCGGGAAAAATCCGCCGGCCGGAAGGATGTAACCGCCCTCTCCCTGGATCGGCTCGACCACAAAGGCCGCCACTTCGTCGGGGGGGACCACTTTATACAACAGCTCTTCTTCGATATAGCGGATGACAGTCTCGCCGTAATCTTCGCTGTCCCGGCTTTGCAGCAGCCTGTGGTATGGGTCCGGATAAGGTGCGTGTACGACGCCGTTCATGAGCGGATAGAAGCCCTTGTGGTAGGCGGGCTTGCTGGCAGTCAGGCTGACCGACCCGAGCGTGCGCCCGTGGAAACCGCCCAAGAAGGCAATAATGTTGCTGCGTCCGGTGTAATAGCGGGCCAGCTTGATGGCGGCTTCGACGCTTTCGGTGCCAGAATTGGTCATGAACGAAATGGATGGCTCGCCAAACGGAGCGATCCGGCTTAGGTATTCCCCCAGCTCCACCCATTTGGGGTGGTAGAAATCAGACGAGATGTGAATGAATTTTGCGGCCTGTTCCTGGATGGCCTGCACTACTTTTGGATGGCTGTGGCCGGTGGAGTTGACCGCAATTCCGGCCGCAAAATCCAGGAAACGGTTGCCGTCTACATCCCAAACCTCAGAACCCAGACCATGATCCATCACGAACGGATAACTGCGCGGGTACGATGGCGAAATGACGGCGTGATCGCGTTCGATAATCTTCCTGGCGTTTGGCCCTGGTAACTTGAGCGGTTCCATTTTTTTCCTCCTTATTGAAAAAATCGGATAATCCACCTGAAAACCGGGTAGTTTTAATGAAAAGGTGCAGGTGAGACAACAACAGAACGGGAACTTTTTCCCGCCCAGTATTTCAATCCTTAAATTATAGCACCGGAAGCAGGAGGAGCGGAAGTTGGACCTTGAAGGCTGGATTTATGGGGTATAATTTTGACACTATGAATACACATTTCTTCCAGCAGTGGCAGTCGCAGCAAACCCAGGCGCAAGCTTTGGGCATTTTGCGTTGTCTGGAATGAAGATGCAGGCAGTGTAGACGAGCGAATTCGCAAAAACAGACACAGCGGGATGCCCAACAGGCATCCCGTTTCATTTTGGCGGTTGGTCTAGCGGCAGGACGCGAGGCTCTGGACTTCGAAAGCGTGGTTCGAATCCACGACCGCCAGCCTGAATAATTAATTGTGGATTTTATNNATAAAATCCACAATTAATTATTCTTCAGGTAAGTTTGAGCCAGGGCGAGGGCGCCGAGAAGGCCGACGTCGTCGCCGAGCTCGGCGGTAGTGACGGTCAGGTTATCCAGGTAGCCGGGAGCAAAGACATTTTCTTTCAGGCTCTGGCGCATGGGAATAAAGAAATGCCCGCCGCTGCGGGATACGCCGCCGCCCAGCACAACGATGGAAGGGTTGAATATGTGCAGGTAATTGGCAATGGCGATTCCCATGTATTTGCCGGCGCGCTCCAACGCTTCGATCGCCAGGTCGTCGCCGGCGTCGGCGGCCGCGCTGACATCGTGGGCGCTGGGTTGGGGGATGGCAGTGAGCGAGGATGCCCGGCCTTGCGCTAACTGCGCAGCCACGTAGCGGGCAATGGCCGTGCCCGAGGCGAACGCCTCGACATGGCCGCGGTGACCGCAACCGCACACCGGCCCGGATGGATCGACAGTGACGTGCCCGAGCTCGGTCGCCAGACCGCGTTCGCCCAGCAACAGCCGGTCGTCGAGGATTACCCCGCCGCCGATACCTGTGCTGATGGTGAGGTACACCAGGTCGTGGTGCCCCTTGCCGGCGCCGAAGCGCCACTCGCCCAGCGCCGCCACGTTGGCGTCGTTTCCAAGGTAGACGGGCAGGCTGAACTGGTCGTGGATGATCTGCGCCAGCGGCAGGTTCACCCAGCCGGGGATGTTCGGGGCGTTTAGCACGATGCCCAATTTGGGATCGGTCGGCCCCGGCGCCGCGGCGGCAATGGCCAGAACAGTCTCATCTGGGTGCATCAACTCGGCAATTAATGCGTTGATGCGAACGTGGGCTGGATCCTTGCCCTTGGTCGGAATGCGTTTGTGGCGCACTGGCTTAATCCCATTGGATGGATAAACCGCCACCCGAATCTGAGTCCCGCCAATATCGGCTGTAATGATGACGTCCATGGATTAAATTATAGCATGAGGAAACATAATATATTGTGTCGAATCAGGAACTTGTGTTATCATAGGATTGATATGGGGCCAAAAAGACCCGACTGGTATATACAACTGACGCGGCGTTTCCTTCAGCAGTTGCGGTGGTTGACGCCCGGTATTGGCATCAAGCGGTGGGTTTTCGTAATTATTCTCGGCACGACACTCCTGGGGGTTGGAATCGGCATGGGCCTGCTGGATATTTACCGCACCGCGCCGGATACCTGGTGGCTTCCAATTACCTCTGCGTTATATCTCAATTTCCTCTCGCGCGAGCTGCGGGTGATTGTGTTTGGAACAATTGGGATCGGCCTGGTGCTGACGGGTATCTGGGGGCTTAACCGCAGCCTGTTGAAGCCATTTGTTAAGCCCGGCGGCAAGCCGATCGTGCAGGCCGTCTCGGATTACCGTCGAAAAGAGCGCGGTCCTCGCATCGTTACCATCGGCGGCGGCAATGGACTTTCTTCGCTGCTGCGCGGTCTGAAAACGTACACCAGTAACCTGACGGCAATCGTCACCGTAGCAGACGATGGCGGTTCTTCCGGAGAGTTGAGGCGTTCGATCGGCGTCCTGCCCCCCGGCGATATCCGCAACTGCCTGGCAGCCCTGTCTGACGACGAGGCTTTGATGAGCCAGATCTTCCAGTACCGCTTTGTGTCCGGCGCCGGACTGAACGGGCACACGCTGGGCAATCTTTTTATCACCGCCATGGCCGATATTACGGGTAGTTTTGAGGAAGGCGTTGCTGAATCGGGACGAGTGTTGGCAGTAAAAGGAAGAGTGCTGCCGGCTACGCTGCACGACGTACGTCTGGCGGCCGACGTGCAGTTGGACCAGCCCGAGGTCGAGGTCCAGGTGCGCGGTGAAAGCCAGATCCCCAAGGCGGCCGGCAAGATACGCCGGGTGTGGATGGAGCCGGATAACCCGGCAGCATATCCGCCCTCGGTACAGGCCCTGCTTTCGGCGGACCTGATCGTCGTTGGCCCGGGCAGCCTTTACACCAGTCTCATTCCGAACCTGCTCGTTCCGGATATCGCGGCTGCCTTTAAGGCCAGCCGGGCCTTAAAGATTTATGTCGTCAATGTCGCCACCCAAAAGGGGGAGACGGATGGTTATACCTGCGCCGACCATGTGCATACGGTCGAAAAATACCTGGGCGGGCCGATATTCGACCTGGTCGTATGCAATAAGGTGCAGGCGAAAGGTGCGTCGAGCAATATCGACTGGGTTGTCCTGGATGATGACATGGATCAAAATTACGCCATCTACGCCGCCAACCTGGTCGACGAAGTAAGCCCGTGGCGTCATGATTCGAAGAAGCTGGGCCAGGTCATCATCGACCTGTTTTACGAACGGACCGGCCCTTTGATGGGGCGGGACGAAGGCTAGTTGTACAGTCCACGTCATAAAGCGTGGTAAAATTTTTTTGAATCCATACAGAGGAGGTTTGGCATGACAGTGAAAGTTGGGATCAATGGTTTTGGCCGGATTGGACGGCAGGTACTCAAGGCTATCATCGAGCGCGCTGGGGACACGCTGGAAGTGGTGGCCATTAACGACCTGTTCGACAGCAAGCAGAACGCGCATCTTTTCAAATATGATTCGAATTACGGGATTTACCCGGGCAGCGTCGAAGTCAAGGGGAACGACCTGTACGTTGATGGCAACTGTGTCAAAGTTTTCGCCGAAAAAGACCCGGCTGCCCTCCCTTGGCGGGACCTGGGAGTTGACATCGTGATCGAATCGACGGGCATTTTCACCGATGCCAAGGGCGACCCGGCCAAGGGTAAAGCCGGCGCCAACGTCCACATCGAAAAAGGCGGCGCCAAGAAAGTGATCATCAGCGCCCCTGCCAAGAATGAGGACATCACGGTCGTCTTGGGTGTCAATTTCGATAAGTACGATCCAAAGTTGCACCACGTCCTGTCAAATGCCTCGTGCACCACCAACTGCCTGGCGCCGGCTGCCAAGGTCGTCCACCAGAAATTCGGCATCGTGCACGGCGTAATGACCACGATCCATTCTTATACAAACGACCAGGTCATCCTTGACCAGGGCCATAAGAAGGAAATGCGTCGCTCGCGGGCGGCTGGCCTGAACATTATCCCGACCACTACCGGCGCCGCAAAAGCATTGGCCCTGGTGATCCCCGAGCTGAAGGGGAAATTCGATGGCTACAGCTTGCGCGTGCCGACCCCGACCGTTTCGGTCGTCGATTTCACGGCCGTTGTGGAAAAGGCCACCACCAAGGAAGAATTGAACGCCGCCTTCGAAGAAGCCGCCAACGGCGAAATGAAGGGAATCCTGGGCGTGACCCACGGCGAGTACGGCGACCCCTTGACCTCGATGGATTTCAAGGGCGATTCGCGCTCCTCGATCGTCGACCTGCCAACCAACATGGTGATGGGCGGAACGATGGTCAAGGTTGTGGCCTGGTACGATAACGAGTGGGGGTATTCCTGCCGCACTGCAGACCTTGCGGCGCTGTTGGCAAAGCAACTGTAATCATCGGACAGCCAAGGTATCAGCCGCCGGGATCAACTTCCTGGCGGCTGATTGCCGAAAGGCCGACTGAAGGAATGGGAGGATTGCATGTTCAACAAAAAGACAATTCGCGACATCGACGTAAAGGGGAAAAAGGTCCTCGTACGGGTTGATTTCAACGTCCCGTTGAAAGATGGCGGCGTTGGAGACGATACCCGTGTGCGCGCTGCCCTGCCGACCATCGAATACCTGTTGGATCACGGCGCGGCGGTCATTCTTTGCTCTCACCTGGGCCGCCCCAAGGGCGGGCCCGATCCGAAATTCTCGCTGAAACCGGTCGCTGCCCACCTGAGCGAATTGATGGGCAAACCGGTCGCGTTCGCCGAGGACTGTGTTGGGCCGACTGCCGAGGCTGCCGCCAAAGCGCTCAAGCCGGGCGAAGTGCTGGTGTTGGAAAATACCCGTTTCCATCCCGAAGAGGAAAAGAACGACTTGAAACTGGCCGAGCAGCTCGCTTCACTGGCTGACCTGTACGTGAACGACGCCTTTGGGACCGCCCATCGAGCTCATTCGTCCACCGAGGGCGTGACCCATTTCAAACCAGGTGTGGCCGGGTTCCTGCTGGAAAAGGAGATCAAGTATCTGGGCCAGGCCATCGATGATCCCAAACGGCCGTTTGTCGCCATCCTGGGCGGAGCCAAGATCAGCGATAAGATCGGCGTGATCAAGAATTTGCTTGCTAAAGCGGACACCATTTTAATCGGCGGTGGCATGGCAAACACCTTCTTGAAAGCCCAGGGCTACCCGATGGGTGATTCGCTGGTGGAAAATGAAGTCCTCGAAACGGCCAGCGAGCTGCTCAAAGAAGGCAGCAGCAAGCTGCGCCTTCCGGTGGACCTGATGCTGGGCGATAAGTTCGAAGCCGGCGCTAACTTCCAGGTCATCCCTACCGGCGCGGTGCCAGACGGATGGCGGGTGCTGGATATTGGCCCCGAAACGGTTAAGGCTTACGCTAAAGTGGTCAAGGGCGCCGGAACGGTCGTCTGGAATGGCCCCATGGGTGTATTTGAATTTCCGATGTTTGCGGTAGGAACGTTTGGTGTGGCCAAGGCGGTTGCCGAAAGCAGCGCAGTCAGCGTGATTGGCGGCGGCGATTCGGTGGCCGCGGTTCAGGAATCGGGTCTGGCAGACAAGATTACTCACATTTCGACCGGGGGTGGGGCATCTCTCGAAATGCTCGAAGGACTGGTTTTGCCAGGGGTGGCAGCATTGCAGGATAAGTAATCAGGATACCTGCTGAGAATCTAATTTCTCTATATCGGAGAAGGTTCGGAGTTATTTGCGACAGTTTTCGTCGCAAATAACTCCTGACTTTTATTGTAGGGAGTGTCTTCAATGAAAATGAGTTCAATCTTCAAAGGCGTTGCTATCCTGGTCGGCTTATTTATCCTCATACAATTGATCCCTTACGGTAAAGACCACGCCAACCCTCCGTTTGCGAATGAACCGGCCTGGACAAACCCACAGACACGTGCCCTGGCGAAACGCGCCTGTTTTGACTGCCACAGCAACGAAACAGTATGGCCCTGGTATTCGAACATTGCGCCGATCTCCTGGCTGATCCAGCACGATGTACAAGAAGGCAGGCAGGTGGTTAACTTCTCGGAATGGAACACCAGAACGACGAATTCACGGGGCTTTTCACGTTTGAATGAAGTGTCAGAGGTGATTCTGCGTAATTCGATGCCGCCTTTCTATTACGTGCTTATCCACGCCGATGCCGGACTGACGACGACCGAAAAGGACCAATTGATCCTCGGTCTGCAATCGATCCTCGCAAGCAGCAATTGACCGGCGCAAATTGGCGTTTTGGTGTTTTAATCACCGCTTACTATAGACAAAATACGGGGCTTCGGTTAAAATTCCCCGTCGCGTTGTTATAAGATTATTCGGAGGATTGAGTTGGCTAATATTAAGTCTCAGATCAAACGAAACCGGCAGAACGAGAAACGCCGGGTTCACAACCGTGTTTATCGTGGTAAGGCCCGCACGCTGGTGGCGAAGGCGCTCACCGTTGTCGAAGCCGGCGACGAAAAGACTTCTGCGGAAGCTGTCCGCCTGGCGATCAGCGCCCTGGACAAGGCTGCGGAGAAAGGCGTCATCCACCGCAACAACGCCGCCCGCCGCAAGAGCCGCCTGATGAAACACCTGGCCACCCTGGCCTGAGGGAAGCATGCACACCCGGTTCATTCCGGGACCTAGACCCTGACCGTCAGCGGGAGTTGAATACTCCCGCTTTTGGTTTTAGCGCCTGCACGAAAAAGAGAGTGGCTTAGTCGATGTTTGAAGCCGAACAAAAACTCATCGCCGACAAGATTACAGCTTACTGTGCCCAAGATGGCCTGCCTGAGCCTACCGTACAGTGGAGCTGGATCCCATTCAGCGGGCAGTGGGGCATTTCGACTTCGTTTTTTCAACTGGCGGCCGAAGAAGCCCGCCGGGCCGGGAAGAAAGTAAATGTCGCCGAGCGCGCCCAGGAATTGGCCAGCTCGGTTTCGGCTTATCTCGGCACGCCCGCCGGTTTTGCGCGCATCGAGGCGGTGCGCGGTTACCTCAACTTGTATTTTTCCACTGCCGAATACACCCGCCGGGTGATCGATGCCGTTTTGGACGAAAAGAACAGTTTTGGCCGGGCAGCGCGCAAGAATCAGAGAGTGATGGTCGAGTTTTCGCAGCCGAATACGCACAAAGCCTTCCACGTTGGCCACCTGCGCAGCGCTATATTGGGGGATGTGCTCTGCCGCATACTGGATTCCGCCGGCTACGACGTGGTACGCACCAATTATCCCGGCGATATCGGCCTGCACGTGATCAAATGGCTGTGGAACTATATGAAATACCACAAAGGTGAGCGCCCCGAGAAGGATATCACCCATTGGATGGGGGATATTTATGCTGAGGCCAGTCGCCGCCTCGAAGAACGGCCTGAGGCCGAAGCCGAAGTGCGCGCCCTTTATTCGCGCTGGGACCAGCGCGATCCGGAAGTGGTAGCCTTGTGGCAGGAGACCCGCCAGTGGTCGCTCGATGGTTTCAACGCCATGTACGACCTGCTGGATATCCATTTCGACCGCTATTACTTCAACAGCATGGTCGAACACCCGGGCAAGCAGGTCGTCGACGAGCTGATCGAGCGCGGCATCGCCAGCGACGGCCGGCCTCAAGAACCGGTCATCGTCAAGATCGACGAGCTGTTGGGCCTCACACAGGAAAAATACCGGGTTCTGGTGGTGCTGCGTTCGGATAACACTGCATTGTACGCCACCGAGGACCTGGCGCTGGCCAAGCGCAAGTTCGAAGATTACCCCGACCTGGTGAAAAGTTATTACGTGGTCGACGTGCGTCAGTCTCTCCACTTCCAGCAGGTATTCAAGACCCTCGAGATTGCCGGCTACGAATGGGCCAGCCGCTGCCAGCACGTGCCCTACGAGCTCGTCAACCTGCCCGGTAACGTGGTAATGGCCTCGCGCGAGGGCACGGTGGTGCTGCTGGAGGACCTGATCCGTGAGGCGACTCAACGCGCACTAGAGGTGGTCGAGCAGAAGAATCCGGAGCTGTCCGGCGAGCAGAAACTGGCGATCGCCCGCGCGGTGGGCATCGGGGCGATCAAATATCCGATGCTTTCTCGGGATAATACCAAGACAGTTACCTTCGATTGGCAGGCCGCTCTCGATTTCAATGGGCAGGCCTCTCCGTACATCCAATACGCCTATGTAAGGGCCGGCAGTATTCTGCGAAAAGCGGGCGCGACAATTCCCGACTCACTCCTGCCAGGGTATGAATTGAGCCCGGTGGAGATCGAGCTGATTGACACCATCTCACGTTTTCCCAATGAAGTGGTTAAGGCGGCCCAAGATCTGCGCCCGTTGAACCTGGCCAACCTGGCCTACGACCTGGCGCGGGTGTTCAACGATTTTTACAACCAATGCCCGGTGCTGCAAGCTGAGGAGCCCGTGCGTGCCGTGCGTTTACGCCTGGTGGCAGCCGCGCGCTGTGCCATCGGAAACGTCCTGGGTTTATTGGGCATCACAGCCCCACAAGCGATGTGAGCACGTCGACAAGACGAATTTCAACCCAAAGGAGATTCTCGTTCATGTCACCTGTTCGAACCCTCATCATGGGCGCCGCTGGGCGCGATTTCCATAACTTCAACGTATTCTTTCGCAATAACGCTGATTACGAAGTTGTCGCCTTCACGGCTACCCAAATCCCCAACATCGAAGACCGGAAGTATCCGGCGGCCCTGGCGGGATCTCTTTACCCCGCGGGCATCCCGATTTACCCCGAAAGCGACCTGGTCAGGCTGATCAAAGAGCTGAAAGTCGACCAGGTAATTTTTGCTTACAGCGACGTTTCTCACGAGACCGTGATGCACAAAGCCTCTACGGTGCTTGCGGCGGGCGCGGATTTCCGCTTGATGGGCGCCAAGGCGACTCAGATTAAATCTGTAAAACCGGTTGTTTCTATATGCGCTGTGCGCACCGGGTCGGGCAAATCCCAGACCACCCGCCGGGTCTCTTTGATCCTGCGTGGGATGGGCTACCGCGTGGCGGCGATCCGCCACCCGATGCCCTACGGCGACCTCGTCGCACAGAAGGTGCAGCGTTTCGCCACCTATGCCGACCTGGATAAGCACGAATGCACGATCGAAGAGCGCGAAGAATACGAACCCCACCTGGATAACGGCGTCATCGTCTACGCCGGTGTGGACTATGAGGCTATTTTGCGCCAGGCCGAGCAGGAAGTGGATATCGTGCTGTGGGACGGCGGAAATAACGATTTTCCGTTTTATGTACCCGACCTGGCCATCGTGGTGGCCGACCCGCACCGCCCGGGGCACGAGAGCAAGTACCATCCCGGCGAGACCAATGTACGCGCAGCCGACGTTTTCGTGATCAACAAGGTGGATACGGCCAACCCGGAAAGTGTGATGTCCGTGCGCAATGCCCTGCAATCCATGAACCCGGCTGCCACCATCATCGAAGCAGCCAGTCCCTTGTTCGTGGACGACGCGAACGCCATCCACGGTAAGCGCGTACTGGTGATTGAAGATGGCCCAACCCTGACCCACGGCGAGATGACCTATGGAGCAGGATGGGTGGCGGCCCGCCGCTTCGGCGCGGCCGAAATCGTCGACCCGCGCCCGTTTGCCGTCGGCTCGATCCAGGCCACTTACCAGAAGTATCCCAATACCGGCGCGATCCTTCCAGCCATGGGTTACGGCGACGACATGGTCCACGACTTGCAGGAAACGATCAACCGCTCGGACGTCGACCTGGTGGTCTCGGCCACGCCGATTGACCTGACCCGCATCATCAAGGTCAACAAGCCGATGCAGCGCGTGCGTTACGAGCTGCAGGAGATCGGCCAGCCGACGCTGGAAGATATTTTGAAAAAGAAGTTCCACAAATAATGTTCATCGACCAGGCCCGTATCTACGTACGTTCTGGCCGCGGTGGAGATGGCATGGTCCATTTCCACCGCGAGAAATTCGTGCCTCGCGGCGGCCCGGACGGCGGCGATGGCGGTCGGGGTGGGGACGTGATTTTTGAAGTCGTCCCCACCCTGAACACCCTGGCGAGTTTCCGCTACAAGTCGAAATACATCGCCGGGGATGGCCAAAAAGGCGGGCCGAACAATATGACGGGCAAATCGGCGGAAAACTTGATTGTACAGGTCCCGCCGGGTACCGTGATTTGGGATGATGACAGCGGCGAAATGCTAGGAGACCTTGTCGAACCCGGCCAGCAGCTCACAGTGTGCAAAGGTGGGCGCGGCGGAAAGGGCAATCCCCATTGGGCGACGGCACGCAACCAGGCGCCGCGCACCGCAGAAAAAGGGGAGCCTTCGCAGGAACGCAACCTGCGCCTGGAGCTCAAGCTGATCGCCGACGTTGGCATCGTTGGGGTACCCAACGCAGGCAAATCCAGCCTGTTAGCCAGCGTGACCAATGCCACTCCCAAGATCGGCGATTATCCTTTTACCACGCTCGAACCCAGCCTGGGCGTAGCCGAGCTGGACCTGGATACCAGCCTGGTGCTGGCGGATATCCCAGGCCTGATCGAAGGCGCCCACATGGGGGTGGGATTGGGCTTTGAGTTCTTGCGCCACGTCCAGCGCACACGCGTGCTGATCCACCTGCTGGACGGGCTTTCCGACGACCCGCTGGCCGATTTATCCCAGATTAATAGTGAAATGGCGCTGTTCGATCCCGACCTGGCAAAAAAACCGCAGATCGTCACGCTGAACAAGATTGACCTGCCGGAAGTCCAGGAGCGCTGGCCCAAGATTAAGAAGGCGCTGGCCAAACGTGGATACGAAGCGATGGCAGTCTCGGCCGTCGCTCATACCAACGTCAAGGAGCTGTTGTGGAAGGCGAGCGAGCTGCTTAAAACATCGCCCCTGCCGCCGCCGGAAGCGACAGCCCTGCCGGTCTACCGACCCAAGGAGGACCCACGCGCGTTCACCATTGAACGCACCCAGGACGGCTGGAAAGTCTCGGGGGCATCCATCGAGCGGGCCGCTGAAATGACCTATTGGGAATACGAGGGCTCGGTGCGCCGCTTCCAGCGCCTGTTGGAGAACCTGGGCGTGGATAAAGCCCTGCGCGAAGCCGGCATTCAAGAAGGCGACAGCGTTTTCATCAAAGATTATGAGCTGGAATGGCAAGACTGAACTTATGAAAATCGGAATCTTTGGCGGAACCTTTGACCCGCCCCATTTGGGGCACCTGATCCTGGCTGACGAAGCCTTCATCCAGCTTAACCTGGACAAGCTGCTGTGGGTGCTAACGCCCGATCCTCCGCATAAGCTGGACCAGGATATCAGCCCGGCAGCCCAACGCCTGGAGCTGGTCCAGGCGTCGATCCTGGACAACCCTAACTTCGAGCTCAGCCGGGTCGAACTGGACCGACCCGGGCCGCATTATGCCGTGGATACGCTCCGGCTGCTGCGGAACCAATACCCGGGCGCCGAGCTTTATTACCTGATCGGCGGCGACTCGCTGCGCGACCTGCCTTCGTGGTACCACCCAGATGAGCTGGTCGATGAAGTTGACTGTTTTGGGGTCATGCGTAGGCCAGACGACGAAATTGACCTGGACAGCCTGGAAGGTGTGCTGAAGGGCATCCGCCAAAAGATACAGTTTATCGATTCGCCCATGGTCGATATTGCATCCCACGAAATCAGGGCGCGCATCGCCCACGCACAATCCTATCGTTATTTTCTTCATCCCAACGTATATGATCTGATCCGCCAGAAAAAGTATTACCAGGTTTAGTTAAAAAATAAAGCGAGGTGCGTTTT
>DBMK01000366.1:825-62326 GCA_002298885.1 Anaerolineaceae bacterium UBA700 | reverse complement strand
GCAAAAATAAGGTGTCAGGTCTATTTTATGGCATCTAATCTTTGGCGAAAATCAAATCGTCTCGTAAAACAGCCTGGTTTTTGGCTATTAATTCCTGGCAAATTTCGTGTAGCCATCGATCTGTTTTGGGTTGTTTTAAATCAGGGAAAAGGTCGCCCAGCGGCAGCAGGACGTGAGGGCGATCCCAGATTGAATTGTCGATAATCTCACCGTTGAAAATTAAGATGTCGATGTCGATTGTCCGAGGGGCGTTTTTATCTGGAGAGCGCACACGCCCTAAACCTCGCTCAATTTCCCCGATGACCTGTTCTTTGAGCATTCTACGATCTAGTTCGGTCAACACGTGGACTGCCATGTTGATGAAATTAGGTCCTGGGCTGCCGAAAGATGGAGTTTCCCAGGCCCTGGATATTGCGACGACCTCGGTTTCGGCGCGTAAGCGATCCAATGCTTTCTGTGTATTTTGCACCGGTTCGATATTCGATCCGACAAGCAGGTAAGCCGAATTCATTTTTATTGACTGGTTTTCGAGCGCTCGATCTCGACCCCGACGGACCGGGCAAAGCGCACCGCGCCGGGTTTTTCCACGCGCACGCGCACCATTTGCACGCCGGGCTCCTCAAGGCACAGGGCGGCCAGGTCGGACGAAAGCGCTTCAACCGTGTTTCGTCCGGCTTTTTCAACGAACGCCAGGATTTTTTTGGCGACGGTGCGGTAATTAACACAATCGTCGATTGAATCGGTCTGTCCGGCGCGGGTGATATCGGTGAACATGACTACGTTGATTAAAATATCCTGGGGTTGGGCGCGTTCTCTTTCGGTAATGCCGATCACGCCGCGGCACAGTAAATCGCTTATCAATACTTGATCCATGGAGTTCTCCTAAATTAAATGCCGGCCGCCATCCAGGTGGATGATCTCACCGGTAATATAGCTTGGTCCGACCAGAAGAAATTCAAATACCTGGCGCAATTCATCCAGGGTGGCCCAGCGCTTAATCGGAACATTTTTTAGGATGTCTACCGTCATGCCGGTGCTCGGAGGCAAAATGGCGCCCAGGGCAATTCCGTTGACGGACACATCCGGGGCGAGGGCAACGGCTAACGAACGGGTCATATCCGCCAGCGCCGCTTTGCTGATCGTATAGGGAAAGTGGTCGGCGCCGGGGCGGAGAGCGCGCCAATCCAGAATGTTGATGATCCTGCCGTCTGATCCTGGGGATAACCTGGCGCCGAACGCCTGGCTTAATAAGAAAGGGGCCGTCAGATTGATGTCAATGTGCCGTTGCCAGTTTTCCAGCGTAGTATCTTTGAGTTTAAGCGGCTCGAAAATCGCGGCGCTGTTTACCAGGGCGTACAGTGGGTGGATGGCCCAGGCGCGCTCTATCAAACCCTGCGCCTGGGTGGGATCTGCGAGGTCAGCTTCAAGGATCCAGGCGCGGCGGCCCAGCATCTCGATGTCGCGGGCAGTTTTTTCGGCGTCCTTGCCCGAATGGCCGTGATGGATGAACACATCTGCGCCGGCCTGGGCGGCTGCAATGGCCAGCTCGCGCCCGATCCGGCGCGCTGCTCCGGTGATAAGTACAGCTCGATCAGTCAGTTGCATCAAACGTTTCTCCCCTTCTAGTTTATCTTAACCCACGCCCGGAATAAAGGGATTATATTATGTTTGACCAGTATGGCCTCTGCTAAGAAATTCCATCTGGTCTAAATTGTTATTGCACAGCAGCTTCTATTCGCATATAATTCAAGTTCAAAGTTACAGGATGCAGGAGCGAAAATGAAAAAAGTTTGGACCGGAGCGGACATCCGGCAGTCATTCATCGATTTTTTTGTTGCCAGAGGCCACACGGTTGTGCCTTCCTCCTCGCTGGTGCCGGGCGGCGACCAGACACTGTTGTTTACCAATGCCGGCATGGTGCAGTTCAAAGACGTTTTCCTGGGTACGGACGTGCGCGCTTACACCCGCGCCGTAGATTCGCAGAAGTGCATGCGCGTGGCGGGCAAACATAACGATCTGGAGGATGTTGGCCGAGACGATACCCATCACACCTTCTTTGAAATGTTGGGCAACTGGTCGTTTGGCGATTATTATAAAAAAGAAGCCATTGCTTGGGCCTGGGAATTATTAACCGAAGTCTGGGGCCTTGAAAAAAGTGCGCTTTGGTCGACCTGTTTTAAAGACGAAAAAGGGGAGATCCCCACGGATGAGGAAGCTGCCGAGAACTGGCGCAGACAGCCCGGTATCGATCCTTCCCACGTGCTCTATTTTGGCCGTAAGGACAATTTCTGGGAGATGGCCGAAACTGGGCCCTGCGGACCGTGTAGCGAAATCCACGTCGACCGCGGGCCGCAATACTGCAATAAACAGGACATTCCGGGCCACGTTTGCCGGGTCAACGGAGACTGCCAGCGGTTTCTCGAGATTTGGAACCTTGTCTTCATCCAATATAACCGCCTGAGTCCGAGTGACCTGCAGCCCCTGCCCGCAACCCACGTCGACACCGGCATGGGTTTCGAGCGCATCGTCTCGATTTTACAGGATGTGAATTCGAATTACCGCACCGACCTGCTCATGCCGCTGATCGAAAGCGTGCAGCGCCTGACCGGCGACAGCGACGCAGAACGCGACAGGAATTTCACTCCATACCGGGTGGTCGCCGACCACGCCCGGGCTTGCACTTTCTTGATCGCCGATGGTGTTGTTCCGGGGAACATCGGACGCAATTACGTTTGCCGTATGATCATTCGCCGGGCGTCACGCTTCGGACGGAAACTGGGGTTGAACGAGCCGTTCCTGGCTCAGGTTGCCGCGGCGGTGATCGATCAGTACGGCAACGCCTACCCGGAACTTAACCGCAACCGGGCGACGATATTGGACAATTTGACCCGCGAGGAGAAGCGATTCCAGCGCACGGTCGATGCGGGATTGAATCATTTGGATGAACTCCTGACAGATCTGAAATCCAACAATTCCGGTGTTTTGGACGGCAAACAGGCGTTCGACCTGTACGCCACCCTGGGCCTGCCGTTCGAACTTGCGCGGGATGTTGCCCGCGAGCAGGGAATGGACGTTGACGAAGCCGGCTTTCGCAAGGCGATGGACGAACACCGGCTCGCCTCGGGCGCCGGAAAAGCCTTTGGCGCCCTGGGCGGCGAAGACGTGGATATCTACCGCAACATTGTCAATAACCTGATCCGCCAGGGCAAATTGGCGTCCTCTGGGATCGCCTACGATCCCTACAATCAGTTAGAAATTGAGGGCCAGGTTTTGGCCATCATTAAGGATGGCGTCTCGATCCTTGACGCTGAAGAAGGCGACCGGGTCGAGATCATTCTTCCGAAGACCTGTTTCTACGTAGAATCTGGCGGCCAAGTATCGGATACCGGCACCATTTACGCTGCGGCAGAACCGGGTTGGGAAGTGCAGGTGGAGGATACTCGCAAGCCTGCAGCGGGCGTGATCGTGCACATCGGCAAGGTGCTGCGCGGCCAGCCCCAGGTCGACGACCGGATCCTGGCCGTGGTGGACGGCGACCGGCGGCGTGACATCATGCGCAACCACACGGCCACTCACCTGCTGCACGCCGAGCTGCATACCGTACTTGGTGACCATGCCCGCCAGGCCGGATCGCTGGTTGCGCCGGACCGGCTGCGCTTCGATTTTACCCACCCCGACGCGGTGACCCCCGAACAGCTCGAACAGATTGAAGCGGGAGTCAACCGGGCGGTGCTGGGCAATTACAACCTGAAAACCGTGATCAAGCCCCTCCAACAGGCCATTTCCGAGGGCGCCATGGCGCTGTTCGGTGAAAAATATGGCGAAACGGTACGCACGATCACCATCGGCGAGCCGGAGCCGTTCTCGTACGAGCTGTGCGGCGGCACGCACGTGCGTGAGACGGGCGATATTGGCCTGTTCCTGATTACAAGCGAAGGCAGCGCTGCGGCCGGCGTACGGCGCATCGAAGCGGTTACCGGGCGCGGCGCCTACGAACTGGTGCAGAAACGGATGCGTGCCTTGAAGCAAGCGGCTGGCTTGCTGAGCAGTCCCCTGGACGACGTTCCGGCTAAGACGCAAGGGCTGTTGGACGAATTGGATCGCGAACGCAAACAAACCTCACGGCTGCGTCAAGAGCTGGTCGCTGCGGAATTTACCCACTCGCTCGAATCAACGCCTGAGGTCTATGGAGTTCACGTTCTGGCGGCCGTCCTGCAAAATGCGGACGCGGATACGCTGCGCCAGATGAGCGACCGCTTCCGGCAGAAATACACCAGCGGCGTGGTCGTGCTGGGCAGCGCTGTGGAAGGCCGCCCGGTCCTAATCGCCGCGGTGACCGACGACCTGATCAAGCGCGGCATCCTGGCAGGTGAGATCGTCAAATCCATCGCCCAGGTCATAGGCGGCAGCGGCGGAGGACGGCCAAACCTGGCACAAGCCGGTGGTAAGGATGCAAGCCGCCTTCAGGAAGCCATCGACCAGGTTGCACCGCTGGTCGAAAGCAAGCTCAAATAATCTATAAAAAATCGGAGTCGCAATTCGACTCCGATTTTTTTTATTATTTCAGGTTTCAACCGTTTTCCAGGTAATGGATCAGCAGCCGGATGCCAAAGCCGGTGGCTCCCTTCGGCGAATAGAGAGCATCTTTGGGCAGGTCCGCAACCGCGGCAATGTCCAGGTGCGCCCAGGGCGTGCCTTCTTCGATGAATTGTTCGAGGAAAATTCCGCCGATGATGGCGTGCGCCTCGCGCCCGCCCGAATTCTTCAAATCGGCGTCGTCGCCTTTGATTTGTTTCAGGTAATCCTCGTCCAGGGGCAGGCGCCACAGGCGCTCGTGGGTGGCCTCACCGGCAGCAAAGAGGGCTTGCGCCAGCTCGTCGTCGTTAGCCATCATCCCAGCTCGGACCCGGCCAAGGGCGACCATTACGCCGCCGGTCAGGGTTGCCAGGTCGATCACAGGCGACGATTTCCAATGCTGCTGCGCATAGGTAAGGGCGTCGGCCAGTACCAATCGTCCTTCTGCATCGGTCGAGATGATCTCAATCGTCTTCCCGGATAAGGTCTTGATAATATCGTCCGGGCGGTAGGCATCACCGGAAACCATGTTTTCGGCCGCGGCAATGATCCCAATCACCGGGGTTTTCAGTTTAAGCTCCGCGGCAGCCAGCAGGGTAGCGGCAACCGTGATCCCGCCGCATTTATCGTATTTCATGCCCTGGATACTGTCAGTGTTCTTCAACGAATAGCCGCCCGAATCGAACGTCAGCGCCTTGCCGACCAGGACGACTGGTTTAACGTTGTCCGGCGCTTCTTCACCGGCGTATTCGAGGACGATCAACTGCGGCGGTGTCTTGCTGCCTTTGCCTACATTAACCATTCCGCCTGCCCCCATTGCCTCCAAGGCCGGCATGTCAATAATGGTGCATTTCAACCCTTCACTCTCGGCCATTCCGTTCACGCGCTCGGCCAGGGTAACAGGGTTGATGATATTGGCCGGCTCGTGGGCCCAATCGCGCTCGAGGTAGACGGCTGTGGCAAGAATCTCGATCCGCTCGGCAAACCTCTTCAGCGCGGCCGAGGGATTCTCCACCCGCAAGGCCACTGTTACCGGCTTTGCAGGTTTGGTATTTTCCTTGTACCGGTCGAATTGATACGCTCCGAGGAACAGGCCTTCCAGAAATGCCTGCAAGGAGCCCGGATCGGCTTCGAAATCGGCGTTTGAAACCTCAAAGTCTGCGGCTTTCGAACCGGATTGGCGAAGCCATTTTCCGGCAGCGCCGCCGGCCTGGCGGTACGAATCCTGGATAATCTTCTCACTCTTTCCGAGTGAAACCAGGAGTTTGAACCCCGCCCCGGCCTGAATAAGGATGAAATCACCGGCATTGGGACCGGGCAGCTCCGGTGTTGGCTTTTCGGGGGCGGCTACCAGGTCCAGGTTGACTTCACTTGGGGCTTGTTTGGTGGAAACAACTTTCAAGTGGAACGGTAATTCAGGCTTGCTAAACTTGAACGACATTATCCCTCCTTAGATGTGTTTTTGATTTCCCATAAGATAATTTCGGGCGGGCAGAAGAATCGCACGCGCGGCGCGGCAGCCCCCTCCAACCCGATTCCACGCGTAACATAAAGAGTCATATCGCCAATCTGCCTGCGACCAGATTCGAAGGCCTTCCCGTAGAGCGATCCGGTAAACAAAGCACCAAAACCGGGCAGGCGCACCTGTCCGCCGTGGGTATGCCCCGAAAGCTGCAGGTCTACACCGAGGCGGGCGGCCGCTGGGGCCAGGTCGGGCGAATGATACAACAGGATGGTCATGCGGCTGTTATTTCCATCCATCAATCCGGCGAGCAGTGGAATGTCCAGGTTAGGGTGGTGCGTACAGGTCAGGCCGATCAGATCAAATCCTCCCTGAGTGAATTCTACAGCAATTTTGTCTTCCTGAAGCCATTTTACAGGCAAGTCTTTGATCAAGTCCGGCATGATTTCAGGCAAGTCGACCGCAGGGCTGCCAGAAACGATGTAAGTGCCGAGTGGCGCCTGCCACTGCGAAATAACCCCACGCGCCGCTTCCCAGGCTGCCGGGTCTTTGAGGTAGGAGAGATTCAGGATATCTCCGGAAAACAGGATGATGTCCGGATTGAGGTCCTTAACCAGTTGATTTAGGCGTTTCTCACGCGGCGTCAGGCGCTCGATGTGCAAATCCCCCAAATGCAGCAAGCGTAATGGCTTATTTGAATGGTATTTTGGGGAGGAAAGGACCTGGCGGGTCACCGTCAGGCGCTGCGGTTCCAGCCAGAAGGCAAAAATAACCAGGCTTGTTCCAAGCAATTGAAACACCTGGAAGATCCAAAGTGGGAAGAATGCGAAAATCGAACGCGCTACTGCCAGGATGATTACGGGCGGTTTTGGCGGCCCGAAGGAGCGGTGGGCGCGCGGCAGCGCCGCCAGGAGCGCCCAATCCAAAAGAAAGAATGCCAAAAGGCTGAGGAATTTCGGCCAATCGAGCCAGGTGACCAGGGCCGCCAGGCCGGCAAGAAAAACGCCAAACACCGGCCCAGGGATGCGCTGGACGATCTCGAAGCGGTGAAGGATGACGTCGAACAGGTTTCCGGTTTCACCGGGAAAACGTTTTAAATTTGAAAAATCACGTTCTTTAACCACACCGACAATTAATAACCACCTTTCAAAAATCCCCGGCCATTTCTTTCATGTAGTTCAAGATGGACGGGATAGCTGCAAGTCTATCATAGAAAAACTTATTAACCTCGTTTATTACAACAGTCTGAACGTAAATCAATTCATCGGATGCAATCTTGGTCGGATCGTGCCTGGAAATACTGTCGCGCAGGTGCAGCAAGGCCTGCACGATCTTGTATTCCTCTTCCCCTTCCAGGCATTTGACCGCCGCCAGGATCAACTGATCGGCCTGGGCCAGCAGCGTTTCAGTAGTGATCGTCGATCCGGGCGAGGCGGCATCTTCCAGCGACTCGATCAGGCTGCCAACCTGGTACAGAACAGTTGCCGGTTCGTCGAACAGCTCGCGCAGGAAGGCTGCTTCGTTGTACCGTCCGGTCAGCCGGAAGATATTATACATACGCTTGGCGACTTTTCCGTAATTGCGCGGATCCTTTTTGAGATATTTCTCGACCTCGTGTTCGAGCTGTTTTACGTAATTTTCCATCGCATCGGAGGCTACGTGCTTGACCAGTTTTGTAAACAGCGGGATCGATTCAGCCTGCAGGTAAACTTCCTGGAAGTAAGGGTCCAGGTAGCCATCCAGCGGGGTTATTTCGCCGTCCGGCGCTTCCCAGGTCACATCAAGCATGTTGGTTGCGTAGGCTACCCGCCCACGCAATGGGTCCGCCACAACCCAATCGAGCTTGCACCAGCCTGGATCCGCTTTTACGTCGTCCCACCGGACTTGTGTGGGAGAACCGTCGGGCAGGCTGCCCTGGATAGCGCCGGCTTGGAGGGTTTCCCCAGTCCATGAAATTGGGCTTCCTTTTTTTTTGTTCGCACCGTCCACGATGATATCGTGAGGATACGAGCCAAATTTCACCTCCAGCAGTTTATAGCTTTCACCTTTAAGTGCAGAGAGAGCCTTTTCGCGCATCAGGCGCGCCAGGATATCACAGGCTTCGCCCCTCGTCGGGGCGATGATGTTGATGCGCTCGAAATAATCGCAGTCGCCTGGATAAGTCTGTATCTTGGATTGGGCGGCGGAGCCAGAGAGCGACAGGGCTGTTTCCACTATGCCGGGCTCGTCCTTGAATTCGATCAGCTCGCCGACCTGGCGGAAATAAGCCAGCTCGGCCGGGCTGAAATCGAGCATGGTTACTTTGTGCCCAAAAACCCCGCTTTTCTCATCCACAGAGATGTCTGAATCATTTTTCCAGGCGGCAATTGAAGCCAGCCACTGCAAAGCTTCTTCCTCGTCCATCTCTACGCCAAGCCTTTTAGCGGATTCGATAATATTGGTCAAATCTTGGGTTGGTTTGGAAGGATTGTCCATGGCGATTTTCCCCTTGTTCAAGAAATAAGGATTACCCGTAGACACAATACTATCATAAGATCTGAATTCATATTCTGCTGCAAGGGGGAGGGAATCCATTTAAAAAACGTACCGGCTGGTTTCGCCAGCCAGTACGTTTTTTAAATGGATTCCTTAAACCTATGGCAGCGTGCAGCACAGCACGAGCTCGCGGGCAGTTTTAATTTCGTCCAGGCGACCAACTGGCGTGACGTGAGGAGCCATTTGGAGAAGCTCGGGTTGGGTGTGTGCTTCTTCGGCAATTTTGATCAGCGCATCGGCAAACTCATCCAGGGTCTGTTTGCTCTCCGTTTCCGTCGGTTCGATCATCAGCGCTTCGTGTACGATCAGCGGGAAATAATTCGTCGGAGGATGGAAATTGTAGTCCATCAGGCGCTTCGCAATATCCAGAGCGCGCACCGGCGAACCTTCCCACCTGCCCTCGGCCACAAATTCGTGCATGCAAGTTCGATTATAAGGGATGTGGTAGGTCTCTCGGAGCCGGGCAAGCAGGTAATTGGCGTTAAGCACGGCATATTCTGAGATTTTTCTAAGTCCATCCGGGCCATGCATGTTGATGTAGGTGTAGGCCCTAACCATCATACCGAACTGCCCGGCAAAGGACTTGACACGACCGATCGTATGCGCCGGCATTAACCAGCCATACAGGGGTGGGATATCCTCACTGGCTTCTTCGATTACGGTTACGATTGGACCGGGCAGAAAATCAACCAGGTGCTTTGCCACGCCGACCGGCCCGCTGCCGGGACCGCCGCCGCCGTGGGGTGTCGAAAAAGTCTTATGCAGGTTGAAATGCATGACGTCGAAGCCCAGGTCTCCGGGGCGGCAAATACCCAACAGGGCGTTCATATTGGCCCCATCGCCGTAGACCAACCCGCCGCAGTCGTGGACGGCCTCTACGACTTCCAGGATATGCTGGTCGAAGAGCCCCAGAGTATTGGGATTAGTAATCATAATGCCGGCTACATCGTCGCCGCATAGAGACTTGAAAGCCTGCATGTCCAGGTTGCCGTCGGCGTCGGTGGGGATCGACACAACCTCCATACCGCTCATGGCTGAAGTAGCCGGGTTGGTCCCGTGGGCCGAATCGGGGATGATCATTTTATTCCGCTTGCCATCTTTGCGGAACTGGTGATAGGCGCGGATGATCATGACCCCGGTAAATTCTCCCTGGGCGCCGGCGGCAGGCTGCAGGCTCACCCCGGCAAACCCGCTAATTTCTTTTAGCCATTCCTGCAATTGGTACATTAAAGCCAGGTTGCCCTGGATGGTCTCGATCGGCTGGAGCGGGTGAGTGAACGCAAACCCGGGCAGGCGGGCTGTCTCCTCGTTGATCTTCGGGTTGTATTTCATCGTGCACGATCCGAGAGGATAGAATCCACGGTCGATGGAGTAATTGAGAGTGGATAGATGGGTAAAATGGCGCACAACGTCAACTTCGGACAGCTCGGGCAAGGGCAGGTGGGCGCGCTCGAAGCCTTCCGGGAGCGGCGTATGCGGCACGTCCGGCTTTGGGAAGCGGACGCCTTCTCGACCCGGCGCCGACAGCTCATAAATCGTAGGCTCAGCCATTGGCCACCTCCTTTAGTGCCTCGACCAGTAAGTCAATCTCTTCGCGTGAGTTGGTTTCCGTTACCGCTATCAGCATATGGTCTTTCAGACTGGGGTAAGCCTGGCCCAGATCGAACCCGCCAAGGATTTCGTGGTCCAGCAGGTGCGTGTTGATCTCCTCCACCGGCTGTGGGCAGCAAACCACAAACTCGTGGAAGAAGGGAGCATTGGAGCAGACTTTGAAGCCAGGAATGGCGGCAATCTGTTCGGCGGCGTAATGCGCTTTTTGATAACACAGGTCCGCCACCTGGCGCAGGCCCTGCTTCCCCAACAGGCTCATGTAAACGCAGGAGGCCAGCATCATCAAGCCTTCGTTGGTGCAAATGTTGGAAGTGGCCTTCTCGCGGCGGATGTGCTGCTCGCGGGCCGTCAGGGTCAGCACGTAACCGCGCCGACCCTCAGCGTCTACCGATTCGCCGACGATTCTGCCGGAGATCCTGCGTACCAGGTCCTTGCGCGTGGCAAAAATGCCCAGGTAGGGCCCGCCAAAAGAAAGCGGGATGCCCAGGGGCTGTCCCTCGCCGACGACGATGTCGGCTCCAAATTCGCCCGGCGTTTTAAACAGCGCCAATGCGGTCGGGTTGACAGCAACGCACAACAAGGCTCCGGCAGAATGCACTGCGTTCGCCAGTGCGGTGAGGTCGAAGACGCGGCCCAGGAAATCGGGGTACTGCACCATGACCAAGGCGGTATCTTCGTTTACCTGTTTGATCAGCTCGTCCGGCGTCGCATATGGATCGACGCTCTCTTCATCGCCGGTGATCTCCAGGCCCGCAAAGCCCTGCATGTATGTGCGTATCACCTGGCGGTACTGCGGGTTCACGGCTTGTGACAGGATGAAACGGCAGCGCTTGCCCCGGAAGTTGTGGTAGGCCATGACCGCCGCCTCGGCAGCCGCGGTCGCGCCATCGTAATGCGAGGCATTGGAGACCTCCATCCCGGTCAGGGCGGCGATCAGGGATTGGTATTCGAAAATCGACTGCAGCGTGCCCTGGGCGACCTCTGGCTGGTAGGGTGTGTATGCGGTCAGAAATTCACCCCGGCGAATCATGGCATCTACGGCAGCCGGGATGTAATGATTGTAGACCCCGGCGCCCAGGAAGCAGATCAATTCCCGGGTCGATTCGTTTGCCGCGGCAAGGCTTTCGGCATCGGAAAGCGCTTCCATCTCGCTTAAACCCGGTGGCAGGTTAAGCCTGGGGAAGCGGTATGCGGCTGGGATGTCCTTGAAAAGTTCTGCGATGTTTCCGGCGCCGATCGTGCGAAGCATGGCTTCGCGTTCAGAATCGGTATGTGGAATGAACATTAATGGCCTCGTCCTTCGCAAAATTTCTCGTAAGCGGCGGCATCCATCAGCGAATCGAGGTCGGCCGGATTCGCCAGCTCAATTTTCACCATCCAGGCGCCGCCGTATGGGTCGCTGTTGACCATCTCGGGTGTCTGCGAGAGCCCTTCGTTCGTGCCGATAACCTTCCCACTGACGGGTGTGTTCACGTCGGCGGCGGCCTTAACCGATTCGAGCGTCGCCAGGGGTGAATTCTTGCTCACCTCTTCGCCGTTGCTCACCTTGATTTCTACATATACGATATCGGAAAGCTGATTCTGAGCGAAATCGGTGATGCCGATCGTGGCAACTTTTCCCGCCACCGAAACCCATTCGTCCGTGCTCGAATACTTCAGATTGGCCTGCACTTTCATGACTTACCTCCTTGGAAAATAAAAAGAATCGGGCGCAAACCGTGAGTGGCCTGCGCCCCTGTCCTTAACCTGAGAGATTCGCCTGCGAGGCTTGCCCCTTCGGTGTCTGTTGACTTTCCAGAGGTTGGAAGAAGTGGGTCCTTTTACCTGAGAGATTCATCTGAGTCAGCCGTACTCAGACTTGCCCCTTCGGTGCCTGTTTGCAGGTCTCTTCCCGACTTCCCATATTATTCTCCATTCTAAGGATGATGCCTGTAAAAGTCAAGCACAGGATTAGAGTTCGATGTCAAATTCTGCAAGGTGGAGCACTGGATGGGATTCGCTGACTTCGATGTCGTAACGCTTGCGCCAGCGGACCATATGAGTGATGAATGCCGCCCAGGCCTGGCTGTTGACATCCCCTTTTTCGGGGCTCAACCTGGCCAAAATGCTGTCACTATCGCTCGAGAGAAGGTCAATCGGGGAGCGGCTGGCGGTGAACAATGTCAAATCCCATATTGAAAAGTTGCCGTCGCCGCATGCCGAAATTAATTTATTTCCGGTTGGGTCAATTCCAAGCCCCACTATTTTGCTGGCGCCGGTTGGCATTGTATGCAGCAGCTGCCCTGATGGAAATGCCCAGAGGGTTATTTTTCCCTGGAGACTTCCACCCAGAAGATATTTATTGGAAGGATGGAAGATAAGGCTGGTCAACGGGTCATCCATTCGGATGGAGCCGATTTCCTTGCCACTGGCGTAGTTCCAAAATTTCAGAGTCTGGTCCCGGCTGAAAGAAGCCGCCTGGGTGCCCCGGGAAGATGCGGTCAGAAGCGTGATAGTATCCTGGTGGCCTTCCAACCGCCGCACGAGATCGGCTTCGGGTAACGCGTAGACCAATACCTGTTTATCAGCGCCGGCGCACAGCAGGAACCTTCCATCGGGAGCGACCTCCACCCCGAACAGCTCACGTTTGGAGGCCTGGATCAAGTTATGCCGCACCCCGTTAGGGAAACGCCAGGATTGGACCGTACCGTCGAAGCTGCATGTGTACAGAAAGCGCCCGTCGGGCTGGAAGGCATGAGCGCGCACCAACCCATTGTGGCCTTCGATGGTCTTGACAATCAGTCCCTTGGATTGATCGAAGATGCGGGTTTTGTGGTCCCCGTTGGAAACGACCAGGAATTTACCGTCCGGGCTGATGCTCATGGCGGATGCGCCTGGAGAAGGGCTAAACATGGTTGGCGCAGGAAGGGTTTTCCCCTTCAATTGCCATCGCAAAATGGCGGTTTGAGTGCTGCCGACTGCCAGGTCGATTCCGTCGGCGGCCAGGGCTATGGCGGTCGCTTCTTTGGCCGGGCTTTGCCAGGTAGTCTTGGGTCGAATTGTGTACGGGTTCGAGCGGCAGGCCTGAGCCAGCGAGACCAGGTTTGAAAAACCTTCCACGTCCCGTTCCGAGGTGGGAGCCCAATGGATTTCATCCAGTGCGATTAAAATTCTGGCGCTCCACAACGGTGGAGCAGCCTGGGCCAGCAGCCACAGGTCTTCGCACCTGCTGGCGGAAAGCAGGGTTTGGACCGTCGCTTCCCATTCGGTATCGCTCAGCTCGTTCAGCCAGCGAGTCTGCGATCCGGCAGACAGGTTGCGCATCCACTCGACCTGGCCTGTAGCCCGGCTGACGGTTAAAATTTTCCGTCGGACCACTGCTCCGGCTAGCTCGTAGGCAGTATTCAGTAGCTTGTGGCTGAAATCGATTTCCTCATAACGCTTCCATTCTTCGGCCAGGAAGCAGAACAAGGCTGCCTGAACTACATCATCGGGTAAAAATGAACGCTCGAGCGCCAGATCGCGAGCAGGTAAAAAGTCGTAAAGGATAAATAGCTGGCAAACAGCGTTTTGAGCCGGCCTGGAAATTTCTCCTGCCCTGGTGAGAAATTGGAAGAACAACCTTCGCTCGTATTCCTGGAGCTGCGGAAAGGATTCGATGAATGCCGGTAGTGTATCCGGGTCAAGCAGCGCTTTCACTACTGTCGCCCAATTCTTGAAACCCTTTTCCACAGCCACAGCCAGAACGGTATCCTGAACCGGCGCAGGGAGTGAAAAGAAAAGCTCGGTTAGCGCCGAAAGTCGCGGGTCTCGCGCTTGAAATACTTGCGGCTTTTCGTATAGGAAAAGATACACAATTGTTTTGGGGTGGTTCTCCCAGATCTGCGGATTCTTCTGCAGGAATTCAATCGAAGCTTTGATTTGCTGGGCGACTGCCAGTTCCATCAGGGCGTCCAGGGAATTCGGATTGTTTTCAAGTGCTTGCTCGCCAAGAAATCTTATGGCTAACAGGCTTAGATCTGGGCGGTCAGGGCTGCCTGCCAGCGTTTTGAGCAAAGCCACCGCATCCGGTGATCCATCCAGGCGCAGCGAAAGCAGGATGCCTTTCCAGGCCATCGTCTGGCGCAGGTCTTCGGGAAAATCGAGCGGCAACACGCCCGATTCGATGGCCTGACTGACCATTGAGAGTTCGTCGGGGCTTAACACCTGTTCACCTGGTTAATGGATCGATGCCGGTTGAAATGACGCTGCCGTCGGTCTTGATCACAACCTCGGCTTCAGGAATGCCTGCCAGGTCGCTGGCCGAATAGCGTTTGCTCAAGTAATGAACGGTTTTGTTTGCTGATCCCAACAAACCCTGCGCAACTCGCTGATCCTGAAGGTAACGTCCGGCCAGAAGCACGTCGATTAACGGCAGGGTTTCTGCTGCCCCAGGCAGGCGTTGGATTTCCTGCCATTCAAATCCGGTAAAGACGAGCGTAGATAATTTGGACCTGGCCTTGATGAGTCCCAGCAGTTGCCTGACGCCGGCAATTTGTTGAAAAGGCTCCCCGCCACTGATCGAAACGCCTTCTATTTCATCTTTATTGTTCAGAATCAGCCCGGCCAATCGTTCCACTGCCAGCCGCTCTCCGCCAATTTTCAGGTGCGTTTCGGGATTGAAACAGCCCGGGCAGCCAAGCGTGCAGCCCTGTACCCAGACCACGAACCGCAGCCCGGGGCCGTTGGCACGGCTGGCCGGCTCGAAGTGGTGGATGAGCAGAGTCTCGCCTTCCACGGCATTATTTTCCGGATTTGATTTCGAGGGTAGGACCGACCGGATTATCGTCCGGCTTTTCGCTGGCTTCGGGTGTCAATTTCCGTTCCAGCACCTCGCCGCCCAGCGCCTTTTCCAGGTCCTTCGTCAGGTCAATGCACACCATGCCCTTCGCCCCCTGCACGTGGATAACCACCTGGCCGGTCTTGTCGATTGTGATTTCGATTTCCTGCGTTTCCATGGCTGCCTCTTATTGGACCCTGCGCAAGACCAGTCGGATTTGACCATCCTTCTGGTTCTCTTCGCTCACCAGGCTGAAACCCTGTTCTTCGAGTTTGGCCTTGGTGGCCAGGTAGGCGTAACGCTGCATCAGCTTATCGCTGAATTCCTTCTGCTTGACACCGCGCACACCCCACCAGTCAGCCACAATTTCGTATCCGTTGGGTGTGGAGCGCAGGCCAATGTCGTAACTCATGCGCAGGTGGATTTTTATATCCACCTGCATGCGGTCGCCAACGCTGTTTATAGTTTGACTGCCCTCTTCGTAGGAATATCCGAGGTCCTTGAGTGCCTGTAAAACGTATTCCTTGACTTCCATTTTTGTCTTGATCCGGGAGATATGGGACATGGCTCATCCTCTAAACTTTAAATCAACTTGACGACAGGAACGTTCAGGTGGGTTAGCTGATTGTTATTCAGGTCGCGGGCCGTCAGCACCAACCGTTTGTTGGGATCCACTCCAAATTCTACTGCAAAACGCGGTTCGCCCTGTTTGCCGGGAGGGTCGGCGGTTAGAAAGGTGGGATGGTCCTCGTTCATCCAGAATAAGCGCCGGTCCTCTTGCTCCTGCGGGGTCACCTGCATCATGCGCGCCGCCCCGCTGGGATCGAAGACAATTTCTGTCCCTGGTGAAGAATTGGGGCGCTGCTCGGCCATTTCAAAGATGGCGATGCCGAGCTGTTTCTGACCGTCGAATGACGCTTTAACCGTCAGCCTGGCCGCCGGCTGGTCCGTAGGATACGGGGTGCCGCGTTTCACGATGGTGCGGTATTCGTACGCTCCGGTCTGCGGATTGACGTAGCGGATGGCATAATCGTGCTGGATGTGGTCGTAGAAGTCAACGCCGGCTACAAAAGCCGCCGCGCCGCGGGCCACTGCGTCCAGCGGGCGCTGGAAGAGAACACGCTCGCTGCCGAAGACCTGACGCAGCGAGCGTTGAACCGAAGGGATATTGCTGCTGCCGCCAACCATCAGAACAGCCTGGATACAGTCTTCATCATAGCCGCGTTCGCGCGCCGCATTCAATGCGGATCGGATGGTGCGGTTGATGTCGGCGAAAAGCTCGTGCTGGTCCAGCAGCGCTTCGAAGGCCTCACGTTTCAGTGTGGCTTTCAATTCCAGCCCGGATTCCGGGTCCTTGACGTTAATCTCTGTTTCCGCGACGGTGGACAAGGCCTCTTTCGCCCGCTCGCATTCGACCAGCAGACCGGTGCTGATGCGCCGCACGTTCTCTTCATAATCGGTCCGCCCGTTCTGCTTGAGCACCTCGGCGAAAATCCACTGGTCGATGGAGGTGCCACCGATGTATTTGCCGGCCTTGCCCAGCACGCGGCAGCGGCGTCCAGAAACGGATCCTTCTTCGGCCTCCATCAACACGACCGATGCGTGCATTGTCCCGCCGCCGAAATCGAAAATGAGGTAGACGTGCCCGGGTTGGATGTGGGCGCCGTACCCCAGGGCGGCGGCAGAAGGCTCGTCGATCAGGCGGAAGCGCGGCATGCCGGCCGCGGCGGCCACGGTAGTAAGCCATTCTTCGTAATGCTCGAAGGATTCGACCGGCACGCTGAGGGCAATCTCTTCCCCTTTGAGGTCGTACTCACGCGCTGCAAACAGCAGCAGGGTGGATAAAAAATCCCGCCCGGCACTGGAGGGGGTAATTTCCTTCCCTTCCAGCTTGACTTTGATCGGGCTGCGCTGTGAGATGTAACGCTTCATCCAGCGGAAAGTGCGCCGGGAGTGGTACAGGCCGCGGGAGATCACCTGCTCGCCGATCCATCTTCGGTCGTCCTCCGTGTAATGGATCAGCGATGGAATGACCGAGATCGTCTCCTCGCCCTGGGCGCCTTGATGGTATACCCGCCCGAATTCGGGAAGATGGATGGTCACGCCTTCCCCTGCCTTAGGATCCCAAATGGCAAGGACGGTGTTTGAAGTTCCAAAATCGACTGCGAGGCGCCCGCTCATGGGTCCAATTCTAATCGATAATCACGTCAAATTCACCCCTGGCAATCAGCGGGGCGTCGCTGATCTCGACGTCGAACTGGAAGCGGTGTTGGATCAGGGCAGAAAACATGCCCAGTGTATTGCGGATGGCCAAAGGCAGTTCCGGTTCTTCCAAAAGACTGCTGACGGCGGCAGCCTGTCCCGGTGTCAACCGCCCCAATGGGATCGAAAAATAACCGGGCAGATCGAGCACGCGCAGGTCCCATAGGATGATCCGGGCATCACGCGTGCCTGTCGCCATGAAACTGCCATCGGCTGAAATGTGCAGCGACGTCCAGGCTTGCCCGCCATTGACCGGAGCGCTGAGGGTTAATGCCTCGGGCCATTGAATGAACTTAATTGCCCCGTCTGCGCTGCAGGAAATGAAAATCGATTTCCCAGGAATGAACTGCAGACCCTGGATACGGGAAGGATGGGCTGTGACCAGCTCTCTTCTCAGGCTTCTATTTGTCTGGATTCCCGAATAATGGACGACCTGGCCGTTATACTGGCCTACCAACAGCCCATCTCCATCCGGAGTAAATTCCACTGCGGTGGCTGCGCCGGCGCGCACTCCGCTTCTTCCGCTGCCGAGGATGCGCGCCGGGCGGTTCTGCAGGTCGGCGAGGTTCACCAGGGAAAGACCCTGGTGTACGAGCGCAGCGGTCTGGTGGTCGGGCGATATGGCTGCGGAGCGCGGCCAAAAAGGAAAATTTCCTTCACTGAGCGGTTTGCGTGAAGGCAAATCCCAAACAAAGGCTTTTTGATCGCGACCTGTCGAAAACAGGCGGGTATCGTCGACGGGGACCAGGGTGATCACCGCTCCCTTGTGACCGCCGAGCAAGAAAGATTGGTCGTTTTGCCAGCCGAAGATCGAACACAGGGCGTCCTTGTTCGAGCGTTGGCCGCACAGCATGGTGTCTCCGCAGAAGGCGATCTGGCTGATCGAATGCTTAAATCCATCCAGGGTCCTGACAACCTTGCACTGTCTGAAGTCCCACAACCCAAGTTTACGCTCTCCGGTACCGATCGCCAACAGGGTCTGGTTTCGGGCGAAGGTGAGGTCGTTGATCCTGCCCTGAACTTTGAGGGTTGACCTTTGAATAACCGACGGTGCCAACGCCAGGAATTCCTTCGGCTTTATCACCATGTCTTGTGCAGCCCGTTGGATCAGGTCGAAAAACAGGCGGTTTTCAATTTCCTCTGCGGGTCGCCAGGAACTCTGGGCTAGGGTACGTAAGACCTCGACGCTCCATAAGAAAGGCACTTCGAAAACAAGCTCCCACAATTTTGCCCATTCCTGGTTCTGGGTAAGGATCCTCACCAGCAGCTCGACCTCGCTGCCGCTGATCTGGCTTGCCCTGGCGCGGAGGTCGATACCGGCCAAAATCGTAAGGTAGCTGGTCTTGCCGGATTGTTGAACCCTGCGGGCAATGCGGGATTTCAATTCCGGGGACGCTGTTGTATAGATAGCCTGCAAGATGCGCTGGTCAAAATCGAGCCCTTCGTATCGCTCGAACTGGCCGGTCAAAAATAAGAATAAGGCGCTCCTTTCGGCTGTTTGGGGCTGGTATCCGGAATCGACCGCGATTTGCTCGCAATCCGCATCGTTTTGGTCAATGACCCGGCTGCATAAGGCGTCGATCGCCGCCGGATTCTGGAGCCTGGATAAGGCCGTACGCGCATTGGCAGATACAGCCGGATCAGGATCGTGGAGGGATTTTAGCAGGACAGCCAGGCCCTCGATTCCAGCCTGGCAGGCCAGGTCGAGCCTTCCGGCCTTCAACGCAATTAGCAGGCGCAGAGGATAAGGCTGGTCCGGCAGGTAGGCCGCTTTGAGAATCACCTGTCCGACGAAGTCCTGTCGCAGGTCGGCCCAGGTCCGGCACAGCTCATTAATCGCTTTTTGATTCTGCAGGTTTAACAGGCAGGATTGCGCTCGCTGGCTGATCTCGCTGTCCGCATCCTGGCAGGCATCGATTAGCGGAGCCACGCTGGTTTGATTGCCCTGCAGGACGCTGTCGAGCCGGTCCAGCTTAAGCGACACCAGCAGTTTCACCTCGACCGGTTTGCGCGGCTGGTAACCGGCGGCGCGGATGGCCTCGATCAGGAAGGGATAGCGTTTTACGCTCCACAAGGTACACAGCCGCTCGATTGCCGCTGGATTCTTGAGGCTTAGGATCGCTTCGTTTGCTGCTTGGGCAATCTTCGCCTGGCGGTCCTGGCACAGCTCGACCAGCGCGTCCGCCGCGGGAACGCCTTCGCCGCGTACCTGGTCCAGCCGGCCGAGGCTCAGCAGGCTGATGACGTGAGCCGGTGATGCATCGCTGGCTTCCTTGCCGGTTTCCTTCAAAATGGCCTCCAACCGCGGCTGGCGCGTGGCAGACCAAACCTCCCACATTGAAGTGACTGCTTCTTCTGCTTTCACCTTCTGCAAACAGGCGGTAATGGTTGTGACCTGTTTGTCGTCCAACGCCAGGTCGAACGCCTGGGCCAGAAATCGTGCCGCAGTTGGATCGCCACCTCTACAGAGCGGGATCAACTTTTTGAGGGCTATCGACCGGATGCCGTTAGCAATCCAGGGGATTTTATTGAATAACAGCCCGCCCCAGCGCAGGGAAGCCAAAGAGGTCTGGCGCCTGGAGGAACGAGCCGGTCGTCTTGATTGGCCCATTGATGCTTACTTTTCTTTTATCTGGACGGCTTTTTGGGCGGCTTCCTCGGGCTCGGCGAAGGAGGCCGATTGGGCGCGGCCCTCTCGCAGCCACAGTCGGAGTCCGGTGATCGTTTCGCGTTGTGAGACGGAAAGCGGCACCAGGCGTTTGAGCGATTTCAGCACGTCGTCCGTAGTAAATTCGCGCTGGTTGTCGTTGAAACCGATGTACATGGCTTCGATCACCGCCTGCTCGATCTCGGCGCCCACGTAGCCTTCGGATGCGGCTGCCAGGGCGTCGATGTCGTAATCGATGGGAATGCGCCGCCGCTTCCGCAGGTGGACGTTGAAGATTTCTTTGCGCTCTTCTTCGGTCGGCAGGTCCAGGAAAAAGATCTCGTCGAAGCGGCCCTTGCGCAGCAGCTCAGGCGGCAGGCTGGAGATGTCGTTGGCAGTCGCCACCACGAAGACTGGCACTGTCTTTTCTTGCATCCAGGTCAGGAAGGAACCGAAGACGCGCGTGCTGGTACCCGAATCCAGGCCCCCGTGCGCCAGGGCTTTTTCGATCTCGTCGACCCACAGCACGCACGGAGCAACCGTCTCCACCAGGCGCAAGGCCTGGCGCAGTTTCTCTTCCGATTCGCCGACCAGGCTGCCGAAAATGGCGCCCACGTCCAGGCGCAACAGGGGTTGGTGCCACAACCCGCCGATGGTCTTGGCGGTCAGGCTCTTGCCGGTGCCGGGAATACCCAGCAGCGTGATCCCTTTAGGCGTCGGCAGGCCGTAGGCGCGCGCTTCCGGCGTAAAGGCCTGTTCGCGCAGCCGCAGCCATTCCTTGAGCACACCCAGCCCGCCCACATCCTCGGGTGTTTCCGAGACGGCGTAAAATTCGAGCGCCTCGCTCTCGCGGATGATCCCCTTCTTCTCCTCGGTTACCAGGTCGATTGCCCGGTCGTCGAGTATCGGATTGCTGACCAAGGCGCGCGCATACACGCGCTTGGCCTGGCTTTCGGTCAATCCAAGGGCGGCCTCGACCATTTTCTCCCAGCCAAGATTCGTCAGGCGGATTTTTTCGAGCGAGGCTTGGGTCAGGTTTTTAAGGATGGCGCGCAGGTCATCGCCGTCCGGCAGCGGGAATTCGAGGATGACCGCGTCGTCGCGCAGCTCGTCCGGCAGTTTGGAGGTGTAGGTGGTGACCAGAATGGTCTTGCGGGTGAATTTCAGGCGCTGCGCCAGGTTGCGCAGCTTGCGCCGGATCGGAGGGTTATCCCAAAAATCGTGAAAATCTTTGAGGACGAAAATCGAATTGGTGTTGTTCTCGAATTTTTCGACCTGTTCCAGTGCCGTGACCGGATCGCGCCCCGCCGGCGGCTGAGCCGTAGAGGCTGTCAGCCATTGGAATCCGTCGGCAACATCCCATACCAAGCCGAGCCGCTGAGTCTTTTCACACAGGCTGACCAGGGTCTGCAAAATGCGTTCCTCCTCCTGGGTAATGATCACCAGGAGGGTGAACCGTGCGCGCAGGTAAATGTCTAGCTGGTCTTCGAATTTCATAGTTCGGGCGGTTTACTTCTCGGCACCGGCTGCCGGCGTTTCAGTTTTATTCTTGCTGCCGATTTCGACGATCTGGATTTGGATCTGGTAGCGCTTGCCGTTGAATTCGGCTTTCGCCGTACCGTAGAAACCGCGCGAGCCGGTCTTGAAATCCTTGGGAGGCACGCTGATGACTGCCACCGATTCACCCGAATCTAATTTAAGGTCAGCCAGGATGTACATGATTTCCTCCGAACAGTGAGATGTGCCCTGATTATACATGAATTGAGGGGTTTACTTTTCGGGTATAATGAATTAGAGAGTAGAAAGTAGAGAGTGGAGAGTAGGGAGTAGGGATTTGAGATTGGGAAATCGAAAATAGAAATTGAAAATCGAAAATTCTCGGAGGTGTTGGGTAATAGAGATTTAGTCTGGGAAAAGACAAGCGCATGGTCTCTGGCCTGCTGGGGGCAAGGTTGGGGATGACGAGGGAGAGGGTTCTCTACCGCGAGGTGGAGTTAACCGGCCGAGAACAGGCTGCCCGCCTGGCCGCCGGGAAAATCGAAAGATCAGCGGAAGCCCTCCGGAATGAACATTCTGTATCTTTTCCAATAATCGAAAAAGTGTTAAATATTGTGTACAGGCTTTGCCTTGACACAATACTACGATTGTCCATTCATGGAGAGTTCCTATGTGTGGTATTGTCGGTTATATCGGTGAAAAGAACGCCACCCCCATCATTCTCAACGGGTTGAAGAAGCTGGAATACCGCGGCTACGATTCGGCCGGGATAGCCGTTATCCAGGACGGGCGCATCGAGCTGCGCCGGGAATTGGGAAAACTGGGCCAGTTGGTAAACCTGGTCGGCGACCAACCGCTGGAAGGCTGCATCGGCATCGGGCACACACGCTGGGCGACTCACGGCGAACCCAGCGCCCGCAACGCCCACCCGCATATCGGCATGACGGGCAATGTGGTCGTTGTCCACAACGGCATCGTCGAAAACTTCCTCGAGCTGCGCGACGAGTTGGCCGCCGAAGGCATCGAGTTCAATTCCGATACCGATTCGGAGACCATCGTCCACCTGATAGAGCGCTTTTTGGCACTGGGCCAGCCGCTGCAGGAGGCTGTGCGGCACGCTTTGTCCATACTCAAAGGCGCACACGGCATCGTGGTCATGTCCTCGCTGGAGCCGGATAAGATCATCGCCGCACGCATCGGCAACGCCGGCGGGGTGGTGATCGGCATTGGGCAGGGTGAGATGCTGGTAGCGTCGGACATCCCGGCCATCCTCGATCATACCCGCCAGGTGGTTTTCCTCGAATCGCGCCAGATGGCGGTGGTCACGCGCCACAAAGTCGAAGTCCAGACGCTCGAAGGCAAGCCGGTCAAGTACCAGGTCCATCCCGTGGCCTGGGACCCGGTAGCGGCGGAGAAGGGCGAATACCGCCACTTCATGCAGAAGGAAATCCACGAGCAGGTGCGCTCGCTGACCGACACGCTGGCCGGCCGGGTCGATTTCGAAGAAGGCAGCATCCGCCTGCCGCAGTTGAACCTGACCGCCGAAGCGGCGCGCAAGATCCAGAAGATCACCATCACCGCCTGCGGGACGGCGGCGCACGCCGGAATGGTGGGCAAATTCCTGATCGAGCGCATCGCCCGCATCCCGGTAGAGGTGGATATTGCCTCCGAGTTCCGCTATCGCGAGCCGATCGTGGATGCGAATACGGTCGTGCTGGCCATCAGCCAGTCCGGCGAGACGGCGGATACCCTGGCGGCCTTGGAGGAAGGGCGCAAACGCGGCGCGGTGCTGTGGTCGATCGTGAACGCTATCGGCTCGCAGGCCATGCGCGTGGCCGACGGCTACATCTCGATGCAGTGCGGCCCTGAGATCGGCGTGGCCTCCACCAAGGCCTTCACCGCGCCGCTGGTCGACCTTTATATGCTGGCGATCCTGCTGGCCGATCTGCGCGGCACGTTGAACGCTAAAAACCGCAAGGCGCTGGTTGGCGACCTGCGCCTGATCCCCGACCTGGCCGGGCGCTGCCTGGACCGCGAGTCGGAGGTGCTCGAAGTCGCCCGCCAGCTCAAGGGCGTGCGCGACGCGCTGTACCTGGGGCGGGGGATCAATATGCCGATTGCCTACGAAGGCGCCTTGAAGCTCAAGGAAATTTCGTATATCCATGCGGAGGCTTACCCGGCCGGTGAGATGAAGCACGGCCCGATTGCCCTGGTGGATAAAGAGATGCCGATCGTTGCCATTGCCCCGCACGATCCATGGTACGATAAGATGATCAGCCAGGTGGAGCAGGCCAAGGCCCGCGGCGGCAGCGTGATCATGGTGGCCACCGAGGGCGACGAGCGCGCCGTCGAGCTGGCCGACCACGTTCTGTGGGTCCCCGAGACGCCCTGGCTGCTAAGCCCGGTCGTCACCGTCCTGCCGCTGCAGATGCTGGCGTACCACATCGCCGCCCTGCGCGGGTTGGACCTCGATCAGCCGAGGAATCTGGCAAAGTCGGTGACGGTGGAGTAAGACAAAAGATAAATCCAAACAGTTGGCTTATAATGAAATTTCTTCATACCTCCGATCTCGCCACCGCTGTCGGCGTCCACCCGAACACCGTGCGCCGCTACGTCGACCAGGGACTGCTGCCGCCGGTTGAGCGCAGCCCGAACGGGTACCGGCGGTTTACCCAACGCCACCTGGACTGCCTGCGCCTGGCGCGCATCGTGTACTACGACAAGTACCCCGGCAGGGTGCTCCACCAATCCGGGCTGCGCATCCTTCTGACGGCAGTATCCGGCGACCTGGGCGGGGCGCTGGAGCAGGCCTACGGGCACCTGGCGCTGGTGCGCTCCGAGCGAGCCCAGGCCGACAGCGCCGCCAGCCTGATGGAGCGCTGGGCCCAGGGCGCCCCAACCGACGCCACCTCCCGCTCACTGCAGATCGGTGAGGCGGCGCACGTTTTAGATGTATCCATCGACATTCTGCGCAACTGGGACCGCAACGGGCTGATCGACGTGCCGCGCCATCCGGCCAACGGCTACCGCCAGTACGGCGCGCCGGAAATGAGCCGCCTGCGGGTCATCCGCATGCTCTCCAAAGCCGGCTACAGCCTGTCAGCAATCCTGCGTATGCTCATCCAGCTCGACCGGGGTGAAACAGACGACCTCCGGATGGCGCTGGATACGCCGCGCCCCGATGAGGACGTCTACCTGGCCTCCGACCGCTGGATTTCAACACTGACCGACCAGGAACAGCGCTCCCACTCCATCATCCATCTCATCGAAGAGATGATCGAAAAGCAGGCTGTCGCAGATCGTTGAAGGGCCTCGGGCCGGCGGGAATCGAAACCCTCCCTTTGCACACCAGGGTTATAGAATTAAAATGGTGACGGCGATAGTGCCGTCTCCAACTTTCTATCCTGGAGCGTAATGCCAATGCCTGACCAAATTACTATCCGTGGCGCCCGCCTGCACAATTTAAAAAATATCACCCTCTCGATCCCCAAGAACCAGCTTGTGGTCCTGACCGGCCTATCCGGTTCTGGCAAATCTACTGTGGGTTTCGACATTCTGCATAAAGAAGGCCAGCGGCAGTACTTGGAATCGCTTGGCATGGTCAGCTTCGGGCTGTCCAAGCCCCCGGTCGATTCGATCACCGGGCTTTCCCCTTCGATCAGCATAGACCAGCATCTGACTAACCATAGCCCGCGCTCCACGGTTGGCACCACCACAGACGTGTTTACCTATCTGCGCGTATTATATGCTCGGTTGGGGCACCGCCCTTGCCCGCGCTGCGGAAAAGACGTGCCACCGTCGTTCGAACCCTCCGGCGCTGGCTGGGAAGGCGAAAACGGAATCGACGACGACGAGTCGGCTCCGGAGGAGACTTTTCCCTGCCCGAACTGCGGAGCTCCGATCCCCGAAATTGGGATGGCTCATTTTTCGTTCAATAAACCCGAGGGAGCCTGCCCGACCTGCACCGGGCTGGGCACGGTCCACCAGGTCGATATCAAACGCCTGGTTGATGAGCAAAAGAGCATCCCGGATGGCGCCGTTTCCAGCTGGGTTCCGCAATTGATCGACTATTACACGCCAGTCCTGAAGGCTTCAGCAGCTTATTATGGGTTCGAGTACGATTTTTCACTTCCGGTGAAGGACTTTTCCTCGCCGCAGCGCGACCTGCTGTTGTTCGGCGTAGACAGCCCGCACTTTCGCCGCCACTTCCCCGGCGTCGAGGCGCCATCCACCGCTCGCCAGGGGCGCTTCGAGGGTATCGCCACCAATGTGCTGCGCCGTTACGCCGGGCACGTCGCCGAGCACGTCAACGAGGCCGATTACCAGGATAAGCTGGAAGAGTTTATGGTCATAGAGACCTGTCCCGACTGCGCCGGCTCCCGCCTGCGCCCGGAAAGCCGGGCGGTGACCGTCGATGGGCGAACCATCATCGAAGTCTCCCAACTGCCGCTTACGGATCTCGGCACATGGCTGGATAGCCTCCACGGCCTGTTCACCGCGGATGAGATGCTCATTGCTGAAGCAATTCTGACGGATCTTAAGGTGCGCATCGACCGTCTGGTGGAGGTTGGGGCAGGGTACCTGACCCCGGAACGTTCCTCCCCATCCCTCTCGGCCGGTGAGGCCCAGCGCCTGCGCCTGGCATCTTTGCTCGGCTCGGGGTTGAGTGGCGTGCTCTACATTTTTGACGAGCCGACTATCGGCCTGCATCACCGCGACACCCACCGCATGATCGACGTCCTGCGCCGTCTGCGCGACCTCGGCAACACGGTGCTGGTGATTGAGCACGACCTGGATATGATCTCGGCCGCCGATTACGTGGTCGATTTTGGCCCTGGCGCCGGCAAGCACGGCGGGCAGGTGGTGGCAGCCGGAACGCCTGCCGAAGTCGCTGAGCGACCTGGCTCTGTCACCGGGGATTACCTCTCCGGGCGGGCGAGCATTCCGGTCCCGCCGGCACGGCGCATCGCCAACGGCAAATCCATCACTATCCGCGGCGCGCGCCAGCACAACCTGCAGAACCTGACCATACGCCTGCCCCTGGGCCTGCTGGTGGCTGTGACCGGGGTCTCTGGCTCCGGTAAATCTTCACTGGTCTTCGATATCCTCGACCGCGCTTTGCGTCAAAAGCTGTACGGTTCGGGCCAGGTTCCAGGCGAGCATGACGTTATTGAAGGTTGCGAGTATCTGGAAAAGATCATCACCATCGACCAGGAGCACATCGGGCGAATCCCGCGCTCTAACGCCGCTACGTACACGGATACATTTACACCTATCCGTGAGGCATTTGCCGCAACGCCGGAAGCGCGCAGACGTGGCTTCACCGCACGCCATTTTTCATTCAACGTGCCCGGCGGGCGCTGCGAGCGCTGTGAGGGCGCCGGCGTTCTGACTGTGGCGATGCACTTTTTGCCCGATGTGGAGGTTCGCTGCCCAGCCTGCCACGGGCGCCGGTTCAAACGCGAAACGCTCGCCGTGCAGTATCGCGGCTGCGATATCTCCCAGGTGCTCGATTTGACCATCGAAGAGGCGTTGTCACTCTTCAAGGACATCCCGGCGGCCCTCTCACGCCTGCAGTTGATGTGTGATGTCGGCCTGGGCTACCTCCAGCTCGGCCAGCCGGCAACCACGCTATCAGGAGGTGAGGCTCAGCGGATCAAGCTGGCCAAGGAGCTGGGCCGCAGGGCCACCGGTCGGACACTGTACCTTCTCGACGAACCGACTACCGGGCTGCACCTGGCCGATACCGCCCGCCTGTTGGGCGTCCTCCAGCGCCTGGTGGATGGCGGCAATACGGTGGTGGTCGTCGAGCACAACCTGGAGGTGGTCAAGGCTGCCGACTGGGTCATCGATCTCGGCCCGGAAGGCGGCGCTGCCGGCGGCAAGCTAGTCGCTGAGGGCACTCCCGAACAGGTTGCACGGGTTAGGGGTTCGTATACAGGAGAGAGTTTAAGAGAAATTTTGCAGGTTTCTAAATAGTGAATTGCGAATGTCTTTTAGCCTCACCCCCTACCCCCTCTCCTGACGAAAAACCCGTCAGGAGAGGGGAATTACAAAAATAATTTAATCGCCTCCCCCTCTCCTGGAGCACGTTTCACCGCTCCAGGAGAGGGGGCTGGGGGTGAGGCCGAAACGATAATAAAAATGACCGATTCTACAGCAGACTTCTTCTTGACTCTTTCTCCCACTGTGGTCCTCAGCCTGGTGCGCATCCCTTCTGGTGAATTTTTGATGGGCTCGGACCTGTGGAAGTACGACCAGCAGCCGCAGCACCGCGTCTCCCTGTCGGAATTCTGGATTGGCAAGGTTCCGGTGACGGTCGGTCAGTATGCGGAATTCATTAAACGCAGCGGCTATCCGGCGAGGCCGGGTCAAATCGAAGATTCCACCCTACGGGCGAATCTCCCGGTTGTCCTGGTGACCTGGTACGATGCCCAGGCGTTCTGCCACTGGATCGAAGCTGAATTCCTGTCAAAGGAAGGGCTTTTCGAGGGCATGCAGGCGCGTCTGCCCAGCGAGGCTGAGTGGGAGAAGGCAGCCCGTGGCCCGGATGGGCGTGAATACCCCTGGGGCAATGAGAACCCGGACAGCTCACGCTGTAATTACTACGACGGCAATATCCGCGTTATGGTTCCGGTTGGAAATTTCAGCCCCCTGGGCGATAGTCCTTACGGCTGCGCCGATATGGCGGGGAATGTGTTCCAATGGACGCACAGCCTGTATAAACCTTATCCTTACCTGGCCAATGATGGCCGTGAGGGCGAAGAGGCAGTAGGGGAACGCGTTGTGCGCGGCGGGTCGGCGTCCAGCATGGTCGGCTTCCTGCGCTGCTCGTGCCGGGTTGCCAATGATCCGGGCAAAGTATATACTACCCGGGGTTTTCGCGTATGTGTTTCACCCGACTACTATTGAAGAACTCGGGCGGCGTCGTCACTGCTTGCGTCGCGAGAAGAAAACCACAATAAACAAACCGGCTGCGACCAATCCGATCAGGCCGATCAGTATACCCGAATTGCTGCTGTCTTCAGGCGTTGGCGTGGGAGAGGGCATCGGTTGGGTCGCAGATGGAGTTGGGCTCAGCGTCGCCGTCGGGGTTGGCGGCTCATCGGTTGGCGTCGAGGTAATTGTTGGTGGAGCTGGCGTATAGGTTTGGGTGGCCGGGGGCGTTACCTGCAAGAGCAGTTTCTGGTTGATCTTCAGGATCGATGATGAATCGAGGTTATTCCAGGCGACCAGGTCGTTCAATTTGACGCCGTAATAGTTAGCGATCCAGGATAAGGTCTCGCCGCTTTTTACGGTGTGGTAATATTTTCCATCGCTGGCCGGGGTCAATCGTTCGATAGGGGTTAACGGGCGCGGCGTGGGGCTGGGAGTGACCTGGGAAGGCCGGATAACCAGTTTCTGGCCTATTTGGAGTGGAGTATCGATCTGGATGGCGTTGTATTTCAAGATCGTCTGGACATCCACTTTATAGGCATCGGCAATCGTGCTGAGAGTCTGGTAGACCTGGACGATGTGCACAATCTTCCCGTCTGCGCCGGGGGTGCTCACCAGGACCATGCCTTGCGGCGTGGGGGTGAAGTAGCCTGCCGTGTTGCTGCCAGGGATGAACAGCTTCTCCCCGATTTGCAGTTTAGCGTTCTGCGAGAGGTTGTTCCATTTCTCAATGTCTTTAATTGTGACTTTGTACGCCACGGCAATGGCCCAGAAGGATTGCCCTGGCTGGACAATATGGAAAATCTTCCCATCCGCGTCGGGCGTGGCGATCTTCACCGGGATGATCAACTGGGATACAGTCGGCGCGCCGGGGGTCGTGCTGCCGGGGCTGGGTTGCGTTCCTGCCACCGATTTATAATCGCCACAGGATTTGGCCGAGGTGTAAGCCGCCTGCAGGACGTAATACACCTGGCCGTTGGACGCCGTGGCGACCCCGGCTCCGATATTGCAGTAAGCCGGGTTGACCGCCGGGATCATATGCGATGGGTCCGACCAGACCTGCATAATTTGATCGATGGAATCGAAGAAACCGGGAGAGCCTGTGGCAAAATTCTCGGTCGCCCAAACTTTCGCGCCCCCGCCGTAGCCGGCCGCAGCAATCCGGCCGGAAACGTTGCCGATGTGCCAGGACATCAGGCTGGCTGCCATAGTCCGCGCTGTGGCTTGCGCAACGGCATCGATAATCGGATCTTCAATCAGTGCCGGCAGGCCGTACGAAACGCGCAAGGTGTTCATGGCAATGATCAAGTCGGCAGCGCTAACACTAGCTGCAGGCTTCATAGCCGCAACCGGATTGAAGGCTAAAGCCTCGGCCGCCGGTACCACAAACCCGATAAATAGACATACCAGGAGTATAGATTGGAGGATTGATTTTCTGGGCACAGCAATATTATAACGGCGGAATCAAAGTTTTTTGAAGGCCTGGAAAGAAACGCATTTGGCCGATCAAAGTAAAATCCTGTAATAAAAACAGGAGTTTGGTCTTTTCAAAAAAGGCCAAACTCCAGGAGAATATGCTGTTTCCCTATACTTTTGGCTGATCCTGAATTGGTTTATTTGAAAGCTTGGATAGCTTTTTGTGCAAGAAGCGGACGGGGAAGAATATGATCAATCCAATAGGGAGCACAAAAACGATTCCCCAGATCAACATGGTGGCGAGGAATTTGCCGGCTTCTATCAAGGACTGGACTGCATCACGCATGATCCCGACCGGTTCCCATCCGCCAATTGCGATCGGAGCGATCGAATCCGTGGCCCGGATTTCAACATCGATGGACGAAAGGCTGGAGGATTGCTCGTAGAATTTCATCTTTCCCAGGGTGGTTTCAATCTGTTGGCGGATATTCGTCAATTCACGGAATACGGCCAGGGCGTCATCCGTTTTGGTCTGCGTCTGCAAGATTTGCTGGAGCTGTTTTTCGGCTGCCTGCAAATTGATCAAACGCGAATTCAGATCGACGTAAGAATCGGTCACGTCCTGGCCGGTGATGTTTTCGTTGCTGATATCGGTTACAGCATTTTTTACCAGGGCATGGATTCCTTTCAATGCTTCATCGAGCCTTTGCGCTGGAACGCGCACGGTTATTTTTGCCTGGGGCACCTCCGTTCCCGAAGATCCGTTGACTTTGAAGGTCGATGAATTGACGACGAAACCGCCCATCGCTTGCGCCATATCCATAATTGTCCGCACCGCCTGGTCCGGGTTATCGACAACAATTTCCAGGCTGGCATTCTTAATTACCAGACGTTGAGTCGCGTCGGTTGGATTGTCCGTCGGGCCTGGCACGATTGTCGCTTCAGCCGGGAGGGGCGTGTCGGCTCCTCCATTTGAGGTTGACGCTGCTGATTGCGGCGGAACGGCAGTAGCCGCGGGAGCACATCCTGATAATAAAAGTCCACACAACAACAGCATGAAGCACAGGATTTTGGCGTTCATTGGGGCAATTCTCCTCTTCATTTGGATTATTTATCCTCAATATAGCCATTCCAACAATGATATTCTTGATATTTTCTTGATAGATGATTGACAAAATGGAGCGGCAAAAAAGCAACATTAATTAGAAAAGCGCTCAACCCGTTTAAGATGGGTTGAGCGCTTTTCTAAAAGCACTCGTTTTTATTTTAAAACCGATTAATACACATTCGCTTTTAACGATTATTCGAAAACTACCACGTGCCGGTTTGGAGATACTCCTGGATGGCGCTGGCAGCAATTTTGGCCTGGCCCATTGCCATGATCACGGTCGCGCCGCCGGTTACCACGTCCCCTCCGGCAAAAACCCCTTTTTTCGAAGTCTTCATGCTGGCTTTGTCGACCATGACGATTCCGCCCTTGGCGGTTTCCAAATCCTTGGTGGTCTTGGAGATCAGTGGGCTGGGGCTTTGGCCGATGGCGATGACCGCCACGTCCACCGGGAAGCGGAAATTCGATCCCTCGATCGGCACCGGCCTGCGCCGTCCGGATGAGTCCGGTTCGCCCAGCTCGTTTCTCTGGCATTCGAATTCGGTCAGGCGGCCGTTTTCGCCATATAAGGCTACTGGGGAGGTCAGCAGGTAGAATTTAACGCCCTCTTGCTCGGCGTGGTGGATCTCTTCAGCGCGCGCTGGCATTTCTGCCCGCGAACGCCGGTAGACGATGATCGATTCTTCTGCTCCCAGGCGCAGCGCCGTGCGCGCCGCGTCCATCGCCGTGTTGCCGCCGCCAATCGTAACTACCCGGCGCCCCAAGGCAATCGGCGTGTCATAATCCGGAAAACGGTAGGCCTTCATCAGGTTGGAACGGGTGAGATATTCGTTTGATGAATAGACGCCGCCCAAGTTTTCTCCCGGGATTCCCAGGAACCATGGCAGGCCGGCCCCTGTGCCCAGGAATATAGCGTCGTAGGTTTCAAGCAGCTCGTCGACGGTAGCGGTATTGCCGACGATGAAATCGTGTTTGATTTCAACGCCCAGGCTGCACACGTAATCGACCTCGCGTTTTACGATCGTCTTCGGCAAGCGGAACTCCGGGATGCCGTAGCTCAACACACCACCGGATTCGTGCAGAGCCTCGAAAATGGTGACCGAATGGCCCCACCGCGCCAGGTCGGCTGCGACCGTCAACCCGGCCGGACCCGATCCCACGACCGCAACTTTTTTCCCGCTCGGATTTACGCTGGATGGCGTCTGTTCAATGCCTTCTTTGGCTTCCCAATCCGCAACGAACCTCTCCAGGCGGCCGATTGCGACCGGTTCGAATTTCTTGGCCAGCAGGCAGACGCCCTCGCACTGTACCTCTTGCGGGCAAACGCGCCCGGTGATTGCCGGTAGGGCATTGGTTTGTTTAATTAGGCCGACCGCGGCACGAAAATCACCGCATTCGACCAGCTTCAAAAAGGCCGGGATATCCACATTGACCGGGCAACCCGCCATGCAGCCCGGCTTGGCGCATTCCAGGCAGCGCCTGGCTTCTTGCATTGCCTGTTCTGCGGTATACCCGAAGGTTACTTCCTGGTAATTGTGGGCGCGCACTTCAGGCGCCTGTTCTGGCATGGGTGTGCGCAGGGGGATAATAGTCTTTTTAGGCATGTTTCACCGCCTGGCTCGCTGCATTGCCGTTCCCCCCGGATGGGGAAGCAGTTGCTAACTCTGTTTTTTCCGCTTCTGCGATTGCCGGCTCTAGTCGGCAGGTGTGGCTGAGCCAGTGATCCATAGCCAATTTTTCCTCGGTCTTGTAGAAGGAGAGGCGCGAGAGCAAATTATTCCAATCCACCTGGTGGCCGTCAAACTCGGGGCCGTCTACGCAAACAAATTTGGCGCCCTGGTTCAGCACTACCCTGCAGCCGCCGCACATCCCGGTCCCGTCGATCATGATCGTGTTCAGACTCACGATAGTAGAAACGTTGAAAGGACGGGTGGCCTCGGCGACGAATTTCATCATGATCGCCGGTCCAATGCCCCACACGCGTTGGATATCCTGGCGGGAGGCAAGCAGCTCTCTGAGCGGCTCTGTGACCAGGGCTTTTCGTCCGGCAGATCCATCATCCGTGCAAACGATCAATTCATCCGAATAGTCTGCCATACGATCTTCCCAGAAAAGCAGGTCCTTGCAGCGCGCACCGATGATGCTGATGACCCGGTTTCCGGCTTGCTTGAGACCGCGGACAATCGGGAAGATCGGCGCGATCCCCACGCCGCCCCCAACCACAATCACGTTGCCATAATTCTGGATCTCGGTAGGGCGGCCCAGCGGTCCGGCGATGTTGGCAAAACAATCCCCCACCTCTAACGTTCCCATCTGCCTGGTTGATTTGCCAACTTCCTGAAAGATCAAGGTGATGATGCCCGTTTGAGCGTCAAAGTCGGCAATGGTAAATGGTATTCTCTCCCCTTTTTCGTCGATGCGGACGATTACGAATTGTCCGGGGCGCGCCTTGCGAGCGACCAGGGGCGCCTCTACTTCGATCAATTTGACGATATCGCTCAGGATGCGTTTGCGAAGGATCTGATACACTAAACCGTCTCCATAACTAAAATTGAGCCGCCGGCGTAGAATAGCTCTGCGGCAATAATCCTGCTTCAGTGATTATTCGTGGAACGATTTCTTCCCATCCAACCGTCATGAGGTGGAAACCATTAATCCCTTGCTTACCTTTAATCATATCGATCAATTCCAGGGCAATCTGTACCCCTTCTTCGGCGGCATTTCCGCCTGCCTCAGCAGTCTCCATTCGCTCGAGGATGCTGTTGGGTACATATATACCGGGAACTTCTTCTTTCATGTGTCTGATTACTTTATACGACTTTATAGGTGAGATTCCTATCAAAACATATACTTTGTCCAGAATGTTGCGTTTGGCCAGTTCGTTCAGCCAAATATCTAACCGATCTGGGTCGAAAACCAGGTTGGTTTGCAGGAATTGAGCGCCAGCGTTAACCTTTTTATGCTCACGGATGGCCTGGAATTCGGGCCGTGAGGCGAAAGGAGACGCAACCGCGCCCAGGAAATACCTGGGCGGGAACTTGATCTCACGTCCATCCAGGTATTTGCCTTCGTCGCGCATGCGCCGCAGAACCCACAGCATCTGGATTGCATCCAGGTCGACGATATCCATCCTGCCGCGCGGTGCAGGCGACAGAGCATTGCTGTCCCCTGTCAGGCACAGGAAATTGTGGATGCCCAGGGCATTCGCGCCCAGGGCTTCCGATTGCAGGCTGATGCGGGTAACGTCGCGCGCTGCAATTTGAAGCACTGGCTCCGCGTTATGCTGGGCAGCTATGGTCGAGCAAGCCCAGGACGACATGCGCGGGGTAGCTGAGGCGCCTTCGGTAAAATTGACCGCCGCGACGTAGGGTTTAACCAGTTCGATATTGCTTACCAACTTTTTTGTCACCACGGTCTGCGGAGGCTGGATTTCGGCGGTTACGACGAATTCACCCGCTCTGAGGCGCCTTTCCAGTTCCGAGGCGGGTTCCGTATACCCGGGAGCGTGATATTCCGCATCCCCCTGCCACCAGGCCGGTTGGCGTACGGGGCGGAAGATATTTTCCCAGGTCTCGCTGCGTCTTGCAGGTTTGGAAGAAAGCAAACCTGAAACGACTTTTTTAGCGCCGTTCTTCTTGATCTGTCCGTAAAGCCCGCCCAACTGCTCGCCGCCAACTTTTTCCCAATCCAGCGGAGGCAGGACCTCCATGAGAAGCTCTTGGCGGCCCAACTTGAAGGAACGTTCGAAAATTTTGAACCAGATGCACGGGCGGGTTTCATCGACATAACATCGTTCAGGAGTCGAGCCCCCGCATGGACCGTTGCGCAGGCCCTTCGGGCATTCCATCGGGCAAATAAAGGCTGTTTCTTGCAGCAGGCAGTTCCCGCACTGGCGGCAGCCCCACAGAGGCCCTTTGTACAGGATTTCGAGGCTGTTCAGGAAGCGGTTGAAAAATTTTTCCGGCCGGAAAGGATAAAAAATCGGCTGCCAGCGGCGACCCGGGGTCAGGATAGGCATACTGCGCTCCCAAAGGCATCCATCTAGCGGTCCTGGATCTGCGCGGCGCGCAGCGTGTTGCGCATCAACATGGCGATCGTCATCGGCCCTACTCCGCCCGGGACCGGCGAGACCCATCCGGCGACTTCTTTTGCCTCATCAAAGGCTACATCGCCCACCAGGCGGTGGCCAGATTTTTTGGTTGGGTCGGATACTTCGTTTATACCTACGTCGATCACTGCCGCTCCCGGCTTGATCCAATCGCCCCGCACCATTTCTGCCTTGCCTATTGCCGCGATGAGAATATCCGCCTCTCGCACCACAGATGGCAAGTTTCGCGTGCGCGAGTGACACACAGTCACCGTGGCGTTCCGCCCGATCAGCAGCAGGGCTACCGGCATGCCGACAATATTCGAACGTCCCAGTACTACCGCTCTGGCGCCTTCGATCTGGACGCCAACCTGGTCGAGCAAGTAAATGCAGCCGGACGGCGTGCAGGGTACGAATAAAGGCTCCCTTCCTTTTTGAGCCAGGCAGCCGATGTTGATCGGCGAAAAACCGTCCACGTCCTTTTCGATGTTGATGAGCGAGAGGACGCGTTCTTCGTCGATGTGCACCGGCATCGGGAGCTGGACCAGGACCCCGCTGACCTTTGGGTCTGCGTTCATCTGCCTCACCAACGCTTCCACCTCCTCCTGAGAAGCATCTTCCGGCAGATGATAGCTCAATGAGCCCATTCCCAGCTCGGCGCAGGCTTTGCCTTTAGAGGCCGCGTAAGCGGCCGAATCCGGCCTGTCGCCGACCAAAACGGTCGCCAGTGTGGGTTGTTGTTTACCTTCGGCGGCGCGCCGGGCAACGGCCTCGCCTACTTCCTGGCGGACCTTGAGGGCAATGGCTTTGCCGTCGATGATTTGAGCGGTCATATTCGCATCCCTATCTTTTCGGGGCAGCCTAGAACAGCCCGACAACTTTTCCCGTATCGAGGTCGAGGTCCACGTCGTAGAAGACCGGTCGGGTGGGCAGGCCGGGCATCGTGCGCATTTCGCCTAGCAACGGATAGAGAAAACCAGCGCCGACGCTGGCCCGGATGTCACGGATCGTGACCCGAAATCCTCTCGGTGCTCCCTTGACATTGGGATCGGTCGTGAATGAGAGGTGGGTCTTGGCCATGCAAATCGGCAGCTTATCGAATCCCAGCCGGGTGTACAGGGCCACTTTCTGTTCCGCTTCAGGGAGCAAATCAATCCCATCGGCGCGATAGATCTCCTTGCAGATGATTTCCATCTTTTCCTTGATCGGCAGGTCCAATGGATAAAGGAAACGGAATTGCCCTGGGTTCTGAGCGGCCTTGACAACCGCTTCGGCCAGTTTAACCGCTCCGGCTCCGCCGTCCATCCAATGCGTCGATACGACCGCATCCATTGCACCGGCCTCCAGGGCGGCTTTGCGAACCAGATCGACCTCAGCTTGCGTGTCCGTGGCAAAGTTATTGACGGCCACGACGACGTTGACCCCGAATTTCAACGCATTTTGGATGTGCTGCTCCAAATTGGGCAGTCCTTTACGCAGCAGGTCCAGGTTTTCTTCGGTATATTCGGCTGCCAGCGGCTTGCCGGCGACGACCTTTGGACCGCCGCCGTGCATCTTCAGAGCGCGAACGGTTGCAACCAGGACGACCGCTGAAGGGATGAGCCGGGAGTAGCGACATTTGATGTCGAAGAATTTTTCCATGCCGACGTCCGCTCCAAAGCCGGATTCGGTCACCACATACCCGTCCTCGCCTACCAGCTTTAAGGCAATCCGGTCGGCTATGATCGACGATTGGCCGTGCGCAATGTTTGCAAATGGGCCGGCGTGGACCAGGGCGGGCGTGCCCTCGAGAGTCTGCATCAGGTTAGGCTTGATGGCGTCCTTCATCAAAACGGCCAACGCGCCGGCAGCGCCCAGGTCTTCGGCAGTGATGGCTTCGCCATTGCGGTTGGTGCCGATCACCATGGCGCCCAGCCGCTCGCGCATGTCGGCCAGGGAGGGTGTCAGCGCCAGGATGGCCATGATTTCACTGGCTACGGTAATATCGAACCCGGTGCGCCGGCTGCGGCCTTTTTCCTCGGGGCCCAGCCCGGCTTCGATCTCTCGCAAGTAGCGGTCGTTGGTATCCAGTACACGCCGCCATGTGATAGATTCCGGGTCGATATCCAGTCGTGAAAAGCGGCTGCGTTCCTCCGGCGTCAGTTCGTTGGGGTCTGTTTTATCAATCCCCAGCTTCTCTATCCGGCGCAGCATGGAGGGCGAGAATTTGCGCTGGCCTTTTTTGTCCGCCGGGCATAGGGCGTTGAACAATTTTGCATCGTCCAGGTCCATTTCGTGGAACATACGGGCATCTATGGCAGCGGCAAGGAGGTTGTGGGCAGCGGTGATGGCATGGATATCGCCGGTGAGGTGAAGGTTGAAATCCTCCATGGGGATAATTTGCGCATAGCCACCCCCAGCGGCCCCGCCTTTGATGCCAAACGTGGGACCTTGCGAAGGCTGGCGGATGCAGGTGAACACCTTTTTGCCGAGGTGAGCGCCCAGGGCCTGGCTCAAGCCCACTGTAGTTGTGGTTTTCCCTTCGCCCAAGGGAGTGGGGGTTATGGCAGAAACGTCGATGTACTTACCGTTAGGGGCATCTTTAATCCGCTTCCAGATTTCCAGCTTTATTTTTGCTTTGTGTTCCCCGTAGAATTCGATTTCGGATGGCAGTATGCCGGTCTCGGCAGCAACCTGTGCAATGGGTTTGATCTCGGCAGCCTGGGCTATCTCAATGTCCGGCGGCACTGGCCGCACCAGTTTCAGTTTTGTAGGTGTAAATGGTTTGGGCATTGGATCTCCGAAACGGTATGGGTGATTAAATCATTATATATGTACATCTTAACGACCGTCAATAATGACATTATTCACAATATATCGAATATTTATTCAGCAGAATATGATATGAATCTACTTCATTCCGCCTTATGCCCCATCATAATGCGATCTCCCCCTTCGGATTTGGAAGCATAAGACGCGGCATCACTGGCCAGGAGCACCCGCTCAGCGGTCAGCCCGTGGTCGGGGTAGGCTGCCACGCCGATAGAAAGGGTGAGCGGCCCTAGCTGCGCGCCTTCGTATTTCAAATCGATACGCTTGATCGTATCCCGCAGCTGTTCGGCCCGCCTCCAAACATCGGCCAATGAGGCCTCGGGCAGGACGATGGTAAATTCATCGCCGCCGTAGCGGCAGGCCACGTCCTCGCCGCGGAAGAGGCCCAGCAGCTCTCGTCCCAGGGTTTTTAGAACCAGGTCTCCGGCGTCGTGTCCAAAGCGGTCGTTGATCGGTTTCATTTTGTCGATGTCGAACATGATGATGCCGACCGAGGTCGAGTGCCGGTTGGCGCGGCGGATTTCGCGCTCGAGCGTCTCCTCCATATACCGCCGGTTGTACAGCTTCGTCAGCGGGTCGCAGATCGCCTGGCTGCGCAGCTCGTCGCGCAGCTTCAAATTCGTCAACGGCACGGCGATATATTCTCCGATCTTGAGCGCCAGTTGCTGCTGGTTATCGGTGAACTTGATCTTCTCCCCGCGGTTCTGGGGCAGCCGCAGGTGCAAAATTCCCACCGCCACCCCCTGGGCGATCAGCGGCACGCACATATAGCCTGAATGGATCGGTTCTTTGATGTGCCCGCACAGCGGCTCCGTGGACGGATCTTCGACGGAGTAAATCCTGCCCCTTCTCAAGGACCAGCACTCGTTGAGGATCAGCTCGCGTTCGACCGGACTCGGCTGTTCGTTTCCCCAACCGGTCACCATGTCGGCAGGGTCTTTGGCATCGTGACTCATATAGAGCGCTCCCGAGACGCCGGGCATCAGTCTTTGAGTGTAGCGGATGATGATCGGGTAAGCCTCATCCGCGGTCCGGCAGGCCTGGAGCAGGTCTGCCATTTCGGTCATCATTGCGTTTTCCTGGCCGCGAAGCTCCAGGTTTTGGACCTGGCTGGATATCTTTTGGCGTGCCTCGCTCTCGCGTTTGACCGCGATCTTACGTTCCAGGAGGTTGACGAATAAATCGCCGCTGGTTTTCAACAGGGATAAGATTTCCGGAGACCATTCCAGCTCCGCCTGGGTCGTCTCGAGGCCAAGGTAGCCGATCAAAAGACGGTTCGAGGCTAAAGGAATGGCCGTAAAAGATTTTACGCCCTTGCCCAAGAGGTAAGCCGCCATCTCGTCGGTAACCGACATGTCTTTGAGGTGTGGAGCGTGAATCGTTTCAAACTGGTTCAGCTTACCTTGAAATTCCTCGCCGGGGATGACTTCTTCAACTTCCTCGGGGTCGTTTCTCCAGCTTGAATAACGGGTGGGAACGCTGAATTCTGGACGGTCTGTCTGCGCGAAGAGCGTCAGGCTGCACCGGTCGACGCCGGTGTATCTGGCGATGGTCTGTAGGGAGCGCGAGATCCCCTCATCGATTTTGGCAAAATCGATATTGATAAAGTGGACGGCAAGCACCGCCAGGATGTGTTCCAGACGCTGCCGGTATTGGATTTGTTCGGACTTACGTTTCCATTCCTCAATTTCCGCCTGGTTGGAAGTCACCCGTTCCGCAGCCTGCAAGACCGTCGATGCAAACTGGGAAAAAAGAGACAGCATCTGGATACGCTGTGGATTGGCTGGCAGCGCCGAGTCTTCTGGAAATAGAGTAAGCACGTAAGCTACCTGGGATTTGATCCTCAGTGGCAGTCCGATGGCTGTCGAAAAATCCGTCTGGCGCGCCCATTGCCCGCGGTTTTGCCAGTTCTGGTAATCCTCAATTATTTCAACTCGCCCGCTTTGCCAGGCCTTCCAGGCGATATCTTCGCCCACGTTTACCTTGACGTCCGCCAGATTTCTCAATTTAGCGTGGCCGGCCTTCAGGATCGCCACAGATTGGTCGGGAAGGATCTTCCATAGGCCGCTTTGAGTAGTACCAGCAATTTTCTCTGCACCGGAAAGGACGCATTCAACGGTCTCAGGCAGCCCTGCGGGTTCGCCAAAGGCTGTCTCGGCCTCATAAAGGGCCTGGAGATCTTGATGCAGACCTAGCAATGCTTCCTCAGCCTTCTTGCTTTCGGTAACATCTTGCGCAAAAACAAGGATTCCGGTGTTGGCTTTCTTTTCATCTAAAAGCGGGATACGGGTCATGCGCATCCACCGCTCACCTTCGATCCCGTGGATTTCCTCATCCCGGGTGCGCGCTGTCCCAGTCTCGATTGCCTTTTCCTCTTCCTGGCGAAAGGCATTGGCTTGCAGCCGTGGGAAGAATTTTGCGTCCGATTCACCTGCCAGGTCCAGGTCCTTTTTCCCCAGGAACTGGTTGTAAGCCGGATTTGTGTACAGGTATTCTCCCTGCGGGTCTTTGATAACCACGAGCTGCGATGACTTATCGATACTGGTCCGGAACCGCTCTGCTTCGGTCTGCGCAGCTTTTCGGGATTGAGCCTCGTTTAAGCTTTGCCTGCCGATGGTATAAATCCCGATGAAGGCCAGGAGCGCTGCAATCAAGATCAAAATCGCGTTGGCTAATTCGAAAGGATCTTCGGGAGTGGGAGGGATGGTTAAATAAATGCGGATACCGGCAACGCCGGCTAATCCCAGTGCGGCAAAGGCCAGGAACAACCATTTTTTTTGATAACGGCTGAAAAAGAAGGTCTGGATGGCAGAAACTGCCGAAAGGACGAAGAGAATACCGGCTGCTCCCAGAATGATGTAGTTCCCCACAGGTCCCATCTTACCCTCAATGCGAATACTCTGCTGATTTGCCGTTTAATATATTAAGTATACCTTTTAAATTAAAAATATTGGTCGACCGCCTAAGGTCGGCCAATATTTTTCGTTTACTAAATTTTCCTCCGTTAAGTCTAATCTTCGTTCTTCACAAAAGTTCCATTGCGGAGGTCCGCCAACGCCTGTTGGATTTCTTCCTGGGTATTCATGACGAAGGGGCCGTACGGAAAAATGGGCTCATTGAATGGAGCGCCGGTCATGACCATGAACCGCAGGTGCGATCCAGGCGCAGCTTTTGCCAGGATCGCATTCCCATGCTCAAAGACAGCCATGCGTACGGCTTCGATTGTTTCTCCGTCTTCGTTTTCGGATTGGCCAAAAATTCCACTGCCTTCAAAGATATACGCAATCGCCGTTTGGTTTTCGATAGTCGGTAAACACAACTCAGCGCCGGGTTGAAGGGTAACGTCCATGTAAAGCGGCTGCGCGGTGATTTCTTTTACCGGCCCCTGGATTCCATTGAATTCGCCGGCGACGATACGCATTTTGATGCCTGCTTCTTCGTACGCCGGAATATCATCGGCGTTTACTTCCTGATAGCGCGGCCGGCTCATTTTTTGGGCCGCTGGCAGATTGACCCACAACTGAAATCCGTTAACCAGTCCGCTGGGTCCGCGTCGGGGCATCTCCTCGTGCAGGATCCCCCGGCCGCTGGTCATCCACTGCACGTCACCCGGGCCGATAATGCCCATGTTGCCAATACTGTCGCGGTGGCGCACGTTGCCTTCCAACATGTACGTAACTGTCTCGATGCCGCGGTGCGGGTGGGTTGGAAAGCCGCGGATTGGTCCTTCCAAGGGATCGTTGAATGCAAAATGGTCGAATAACAGAAATGGATCGTAAAGATTGGCCCGGTTTGGACCGAAAGAGCGGCGCAGAAGCACGTCCGCGCCCTCGATAACGTACTGGGGTTCGATAATCTGCCTGATTTTACGTGGTTGAACGTTCATATGTCAAAATCCCATCGATTTAATTGGATATACATTATCTATATTATAGCGGACAATCCTCTTTTTAGAGGGGCGAGTCATGATAAACGGGTATTTCCATTTATGCTAGAATATTTCATATAGGTTTTTGCAAGCATCTTGGGGTGGAGAGATTGGGGCATGCAGCGCGGCAATCGTGAACTTTGGCTGGCTTTACTGGCAATCTTATTAATAACATTTGCCTACCTGTTCGTCCTGAACAGGCTGCAGAGTATTCCATCGGCGAGCAGTCTTTTCGGACACGGCATCGGAATCCTGGGATTTGTCCTGATGTTGATGACCGAGACTTTATATTCGCTGCGTAAACGCAGCCGGACGGCGCGTTGGGGGAGGATGTCCTCCTGGCTGCAGTTCCATATATTTACCGGCATCGTCGGCTCTTACATGGTCTTTTTGCACACATCTTTCCAGTTCAACGGCCTGGCAGGGCTGCTAACCTTGTTTACGCTCATCATCGTCGCCAGCGGTTTCATCGGGCGCTACATCTATACTGCAGTGCCGCGAACAGTGGATGGTGTAGAGGTCGCTTCGGATGAGCTGCAGCGCCAGATTGCGGCAACCGAACGGGACCTGAATGCATTGGTGTCCGCGCAGCCGGAGCTGGCCTCGAACCTGGCAGACCTGATGGCTGTTCCGGCCAGCGGTGCAGGCGTAAATACCGGCGCGATTTTGGAGCGCTCGTTTCAGGATTGGAAGTTCCGCCTGAAGTGGCGCAGTGTCAGCCAAAAGCTGCCTGAGGCGGCCAAGAAGCAGGTCGCTCAGCTCGAAAAGCTGCAATTCCATAAAAGAGCCTTGAATCGCCAGGTCAATTCTCTGGTTGCAGCGCGCCGCACGCTGGCTTTGTGGCAGACTATTCACATCCCTATTGGGGTCGCCGTCTTTACAACTGCGTTCATCCACATTGCGGCAGTCCTGTATTTTATTCTTTGGTTGAGGTGAACCATGCGGAGAAATAACACCCCTCCTCGCCTTGGCTGCTTCAGCTTGAATGGGATTGCCGTCGCGGTTTTGATCGTGCTGCTCGTTACTGGTATCAGCCTCACTCAGGGCGGCGTATTATTCAGCCCCGGCGCGCTCAATGCACAGGCCGGCGGGCTGGTCCTAGGAGGCGTACGCTCCCACGCCGAGATCAATCGCTGCTCCGGCTGCCATCCAGCGCCGTTTAGTGGCCAAAAAATGACCGACGCTTGCCTGGCCTGCCATACCGATCTCAAGCAAGACCCGCAGAATTTCCACAACCAGATGGTGGCCCAGGGATCCAGCCAGGGCTGCATCCAGTGCCATGTAGACCATACTGGAGCTGCTGGATCCCTGGTTTCAAGTGATTTACCGCCGTTTCCGCACAACACCACCGGTTTCTCGCTCAAAGCCCATCAAAAAATGGCGACGGGAGCCGCCTTTACCTGCGCCGATTGCCACGTCAATGGGTTTATTAAGTTCGACCAGACGAATTGCGCCTCCTGCCATAAGAACCTGGACGCGACCTTTATGGCGGACCACACTGCTGCTTATGGCCTGAACTGCCGGACGTGTCACGATGGCCTTGATACATATGGACGCGCCTTTGACCATTCGCAGGTTGCGTTTGTTCTCACCGGAAAACACCAATCGCTTTCCTGCAGTCAATGCCACAACGGAGCGCGTTCGATTCCAGATATGAAAGCGCTCAACCAGGCCTGTGAAGCCTGCCACGCTAAAGACGATGCCCACCAGGGCGATCTTGGAAAAGATTGCGCCCAGTGCCACAACCCAGGCGGCTGGCAGCAGGGGGCGAAGATTGACCACAACCTGACGAAATTTCCGCTTACCGGCAAGCACCAATCCGTCGATTGCACTTCCTGCCATCAAAATAAGGTGTTTAAAGGAACGCCGACTGATTGTTACTCATGTCATTCAAAAGATGACACTCACCAAGGCGATCTAGGCAAAGACTGCGCGAAGTGCCACGTAACCGATGATTGGAAGGAAGCTACGATCGACCATTCTCTGACCTCATTCCCTTTGGCAGGCAAACATCTGACCGTTGAATGCACCGCCTGTCATGTAAACGACGTCTTCAAAGGCACGCCTACAATCTGTTCTGGCTGCCATGCTAAGAATGATATCCACAAAGGATCGCTGGGCCAGGATTGCTCGGTATGCCATTCGGTTAATGGCTGGCTGCCGATCACGTTCGATCATGCCAAATCGGCGTTTCCACTGACCGGCAGGCACCAGGGACTTCCCTGCGCCCAATGCCACGTGTCGGGGCCATCGGGAGTTGTTTTCAAAGGCACGCCGACGATTTGTTATGGATGCCATGCCGATCCGAATTATCACCAGGGATTATTTGGTACAAATTGTGTCTCATGTCACAGTACCGGCGGCTGGATTCCGGCCAAGTTCGACCTGCCACATTCATTTGATCTGCATCACGGCGGCGCAAATAGCTGCCGCGATTGCCACCCAAGCAGTCTGAGCACGAGCAGTTGCACCAAATGCCACGGTCCGGGTGGTCCCGAATCTGGAGGGGGAGGGTAAACACCTTAAACAAAAAAGGGCATCGCTTCTCTATGCGATGCCCTTTTGATTATTACTGAGCTATTCTTCGTAATCTTCAAACCTCGAATCTTCGTCTGAATCATCGTCATCCTCATCCTCGAGATCCAACCATTCCTCTTCCTCTTCAGACAATTCCTCATCTTCGACAAGATCCTCCTCCGGAGAATCTTCCTTCACTGGAATGTAAGAGAGGCATCCTTTCTTAACGTCCAATTCCACTTCATCGGTTTTTGAGCAATACAAGCCATCGAGGAACTGGCAATCGATATATTTGCATCGAATTCGAATATTGGCTGGCATCAGGTCACTTCCTAAAAGTGGATTATTCTTTCGGGCGCTATTATACCTTACACTGGCCGGATTTGCAGTTAATATTCGATGTTGAATAGACGAGTCTGGTGGTTTACTATCTTCACAAATTGCGGCTTAAAGCGTAGAATGGGAACTTTCCGGCCAGGTTCGGCGTCTATGAATAATAGACGCCGGTATCAACCGGTTATTCGAATTTTTTGAACAAGGAGAATGCAAAATGAGTTCCAAACTATTGGGGCTGAGGATTCTTGCGGTGGTTGTGATGGTGACCATCCTGGCAGGCTGCACGAATACCACTGCCACCCCTACACAGGTCTCGGCACCGACCAATGCATCGACTGAGATCTCGCAGCCAACCCTAGATCTGGTAAAAACCCAGGTGGCGCAAACCATCATCGCCAATTTGACCCAATCTGCGCCTTCCGCAACACCTAACTTACCCACAAACACTCCATTGCCGACCTACACACCCCTGCCGACGACTGCGCCTTTGCCGACCGACACGCCGGTTCCAACAATAAAACCCACATCAACATTCATCCCATGGACCTCGACGCCCATCTATACGCCAACATTGACGACATACAATTGCTCCGTCACGGATGTTTCTCCGAAATCGACCGACACGATTAAGACCGGATCCGATTTCGACGGAAAATGGGTTGCCAAAAACACCGGCTCTAAATCCTGGCTCAAAGGGGATGTGGACCTCAAATATATTTCCGGAACCAAGTTCCAAACTAAGGGAGACCTCTTCGACACGAAATCAGACACCGCCAGCGGTTCAAGCTATACTGCCATCGTCGATATGGTTGCGCCGTCCAGTGCAGGCACCTATACGGCGACCTGGGCTCTCGTCAGGAGCGGCGTAAACATCTGCACATTGAATTTGACTGTGGTCGTAGTTAAATAATCGAGATTAAGTGATTCGAGAATCGGGTTAGCGTAATCTTACGCTAACCCGTTTTTTTTCGGATCTCAAAGCAGTAAACGTCCAGATTGCCCCGGCGAGATCGATCACCCCAAACAGGATGATTGCCGGCCTGGCTAAGCCCAGGATTGCGAAGACCGTAAGGAACAGGATCAGGGACGTACGGGCGATGATGGACCATCGAAAAAAGGGGGTGAGGTTTGCGCGACCGGCTTGAATGTGAAAGAAGCCCAGGATCAGGACCAGGACGGCGACTACTCTGATCCACACTTCATTTGTAAGAGGCATCCCGAGCAGCTCTAAGATGAAATTCGGCACCGCGATTAGGATTATCCCCAGGATTTCCAGGTAGATTCCAAACACAAAAATGCTGATGGCAGAGTTCCGCATGCGTCCTCGATAAATAACTGTTGCCATATTCTAGCAAATATTGCCTAACAAGTGGAATTAATATTAACGACTTCATCTATTGTATTTAATCTTCTTGTCATCTTGAATCACTATACTAGTGGCGTTGGATCAACCGAAAAGGGTAAATAAAAACCCGGAAAAGAAATAGGAGTATCACTAATGAATGCTTCTTTATCGATGATTTATGAACTGGCCGGGTTAGGAATCATCGGCCTGGTTATTATGTATGGCATCACCGCGCTTTCACAGCGTGCGAAGCCGAAAAAGGTCCCTGTTCGCATCGACCGGAATCGAATCATTCGGAAATACTAACGAGGGCTTTGGATGACAAAGAAGATCGGTGCAGTAATATCATTAATTTTGTTGTTTTTGTTGGCGGCTTGCGCCAGCCAGCCGACTCTCGTCATTCTTCCTCCGGTTGATTCTACGCAACCCGTTTCTACAGATGCAAATTCGACTGGTGTCGCCGCCGGTAGTGGCGCCAACGCGCTGGATAATCGCCTGGCTTATGGTATTCTGAAATTGGAAGGCACGAGCAACGCCGTGACCGCCGCCCAGGCCAAGGTCCTACTGCCCTTGTGGCAGCAAATCAAGACATTGGATGCTGCTTTTACCAGTGGGAATGGAACGAGTAATTCGACCAATGCCGGCGATTTACAAACCGTTTACCAACAGATCCAGCAGGCCTTAACTGCGGCTCAGGTCCAGACGATCGAGCAAGACAGCATGACCCAGAATGACATCCAGGCTGTCATGCAGCAGTTCAATATCCAAATCACCCCTGGCGCATTTGGCAATGGCGGTGGAAACTTCCCGACGCTGAGCCCTGAAGAGCGGGCGACCCGCGTGGCGCAGTTCCAGGGCACGCCTGGAGCCGGTGGGGGTAGTGGCTTCGGCGGGAACGGCACGCCTGGCGCAGGACGTGGATTTGGCGGCAACGGCACACCTGGCCCTAACGGCAGCCGTGGATTCCGAGGGACGAACTTCATTTTTCTGGATGCGTTGATCAACCTGCTCCAACAGCGCGCTGGGTCGTAAAAAATGTTGAATTAATTTGTTTCAGGGATATTGCAGCAATTCTTACCGCAATAACCCAGAATCAATCTTAAGAAATCTTAGCAAGCCTCGATCCAATTGATCAAATCGTCAATCTTGAAAAATACCTTGTAAGCCGCGCTGGTTGAATTGGAGCTCATAAGGGTTGCAGTGTTCGCCCAGGCCGCGCCTAGGGGTAGCAAACCCGTCTGTCTGGAAGCTGCCATATCGTAGGGCGTATCTCCAACGTAGGCGGCGCGTTCGGGTCGCATTCCCCATTGGCTCAGGATTTTTCGAATGCAATAAGGCTTGTCATTTCTGTCCGCGAAGCCGGTCTCGACGATGTCGATCCAGCGATCCAGCCCCAGGATCTTCATGCTGATGTCTGCGGATTTGCGCCCTTTGCCGGTGACGATTGCATTCCGGATTTGCTTTTCTGCCAGCAGGGTCAGCACCCTGTCGACCCCCGGAAATAGATCCGCACACAAGTGTTTATGCAGGCGTTCGTAGACTTCCAGATAATAAGGTAAGGTGATTTCCAGCATGCCGGGCATAAATTTCTCCAGGATGCCCTCATCGCTCGTGCCGAAATATTGGGTGACTTCCTCCTGGCTCGGATACCAGTGCATAAAATGGTTTACAGTCTCCTGGTAGGCTTGAATGCAGACCGGCAACGTATCTGCAAGCGTGCCGTCCAGGTCAAACAAAATGCCCTCTATGTTCATTAAATATTCCTCTTTGTTCATTCTGCAAAATCGCTTGCACTTTTGGGGACAAGTAACGGGTAGGATAAAAGGATGACGAAGATCCCAACCAGCAGCAAGGCAACGATCCCGTAAGCCTGTTGGATTCCGATGCCATCTGCCAGGCGGCCCAGGAGCAAGGGCAGGGCAAAGATTGCTGTCCCTGATGCCAGCGTGGCTCGGGCGCCGGCCTGGACCGTATTTCCCTCGGATGCCCCGATTGCCAAAGAAAGGATCATCGGATACAGGCTGGCCACTCCCAACCCGGTAATGAATAAACCGGCCAGGCCAGCTAAAACGCTCGTTGACTTCCAGTAAAGCACGAATCCGGCTGACGCAATAAGCAGCGACCCGATTACGATCCTGGCTGCCGGCATTCGTTTTACCAGGATGCTTCCCGCCAGCCGTCCAATTATCATGGCCGCCAGGAAAAGGCTGACTGCCTGGGCTGCATCTACTTTTATCATCCCCAGGCTGTGTTCCAGGTAATCCGCGCTCCAGAATACCATGCAAAATTCAACCGAAACCGCCAGAACGATGGCAACCCAGAAAACCCAGTACGCGAACGGCAGGCGGCGCGGAGACGCTGGCTTTGTAGCGTGTGTGTGTGATTCTCCCTGGGGATGATCTCGACGGAAAACGGCGTACAACAGAACCGGCGCGACGGCTACGATGATCAGGGCGAGCTGCCAGCTATTGGCAAGGTGGACCAGCCAGCCCACCATCAGCGGCGCAGCCGTTGCGATGAGCGACGATACAACGTTGGCTTCTGAGAGCGCCACTGCACGCGCCTCTCCAAATTGGTCAGATAAAGCCGATGGTACGACGGCCAGGATCAATGAGCCTACCAGACCCATCAAGAACGATGCGCCAATCGTGACGACTGGCGACGTGCCGATAACTAGAACGGCTGCACTCAGGCTCATCCCAACTGCCCCCAACCACAGCGACCGCCAGCGGCCCAATCGTTGAATTGCGATATGCCCTCCCAGGCCAATGGCCAGGATGCCTGCTGCAAATGCAGTAAAGTGAAGGCTGCTCACGGTGTACGTCAGGTTGAGCGAATCCTTCAAATAGGGGGTGATCGGCCCGAAGATATTTAGAAAATATCCATAGAACGCCAGCAGGAAGTAAGCCAGCCAGGTAAAACGGGTGCGCGTAAAAGTTTGGGCCACGCTGTATCTCCGGTAATTCGTTCCATAACGGTTGATTTTGTGCTATACTCCTATTATAACAGCAAAAACAAGAAAAATAACGCACATTCGTGCAAAAACAAGAATATTAGCCGGTAATTTGAAATGACAATGAGGGTGATATGCTTTCTGCGGAACGGCGCAAATTCATACTAAATGTGTTGAAAAGAGATGGCCGGGTGGTTGTGCCGTCTTTGAGCGAGGAACTGGGCGTTTCAATCGACACAATCCGGCGCGACCTGCGCGACCTGGCTGGCGAGGGACGCCTGCAGCGCGTCCATGGAGGAGCCCTGCCGACCTCTCCGGCGGTAACCAGTTTTGCCGACCGCCAGCGCCACCTGACCGCGGAGAAGATCTCCATCGCGGCCCGAGCCGCGCAATTGGTCCAGAATGGCATGGTTATCGTCATGGGTGGAGGAATCACCAACGTTCAGACGGCGCAGCATTTTCCGGACGATTTGACCGCCACCGTGATCACCCACAATCCGCCGGTTGCCGTCGCCCTGGCGGAGCACGCAAACATCGACGTCGTGCTGGTCGGCGGCAAGCTGTATAAATACACGATGGTGACCGTCGGCGCGGATACGGTTGACGCTTTTCACCACGTGCGGGCGGATTTATGCTTCCTGGGGGTATGCAGTCTGCATCCGGAAATCGGGATCAGCAATGTGCATTACGAGGAATCGCTTGTCCAGAGGGCAATGATCGACTGCGCTGGAGAAGTGATCGCCCTGGCATCCTCTGAAAAATTGGGGACGGCATCTCCTTTTGTGATTGGACCGTTGAGCGATTTAAACCTGATCGTGACTGACCGGGGAATTTCTGAAGAGGCTCTGGCGCCGTACCGGGAATTTGAAATTGAGGTAATCCAGGCTTAATTTAACGATCCACCCAACGGTTCAACCCCGGCGGCAATTGAAATGCGTACAGTTTCTCGAGCAGCGCCTGTGGATCGCAATCATTCACCAGCAAGTCCTGGTGTTCGTTGAAGATAAACTTTTCCTGACAGGCTTTTTCGATCATTTCGAGGAGCGGATCGTAGTAATGGTTGGTATTCAACAGGCCGACGGGCTTGGAATGGATTCCGATCTGGGCCCAAGTGAGGGTTTCGAACAGCTCGTCGAGGGTGCCATAACCGCCCGGAAGGGCGATAAACGCGTCCGCCAGGGCGGTCATGCGCGCCTTGCGCATATGAATATCACCAACCACTTCCAGGGTCGACAGGTTTTGGTGAATGAGCGCCAGTGTGTTCAAATTTTGCGGAGTAACCCCCACCACTTCACCTCCGGCTGCCAGGGCGCCATCCGCCAGGGCGCCCATCAGCCCGGTTTTGCCGGCCCCATAAATCAGGCGCAAGCCGTGTTCTGCAATCAGCCGGCCGGTTTCAGCCGCTGCAGCCAGATACGTTGGATTCAGATTGTCAGCAGAACCACAGTAAACACAAATCGAATGGATAGAGATAGGTTGCGCCATAAATAATTTCCGCTTCTTAAAATTTGGATCGTCAGGCAATAAATTGGTGTGTTCACCTGTTGGAATCGTTCTCTAAGTATAACTCGCGATTCTTAAATGGCAGTAAAGCGAAGACCACCGCCATTTCGTAAAGCGACGTCCGGTCAACCACATCGTTGGTCAGAATGCCGATGGCCCCGTTTTCCTGTTTGGAATTTGAACGGTTAAATACTACATCATCTGCTTCTCCAAGCTCTTTGCCTTCCTGGACCAATCTGGATAGTACGGGTGGGATGAAAAAGGTTCCGGTCTTTCCTTTGCCGGTGATTTCCTTAGACTTGACCACAATCCATGCAAAAACTGCCATCTCATCGCCTTGTTTTTCGACGCCTCCTTCAATACCGACCCAGTAATCCGCCTCCGGTCTCGCGGTTTGGGCCCCCGAGGCACGGTTCAGAGCACCTTGCAGGGTTTCAGCGTCTGACATCGGTTGGTCTTGTACCCCCGAAGGTATTTGGATCGTCCGAACTTCAAATTCAAGCTCCGGGAATACTTTTGAAAATCCGCCCAAAGTTGCCTGGATTTTCACTGGGTTTTGTGACGCAATGACAATGGTTTTCATAGGTTCATCCTGGCAATGAGGGCTTCCAAATACCTGGATTTCACCTGGCGATTTGCGAGCACCTGTTTAATCGGCGGCAACCGTAAGATTACTCCTAGAACCGCAGCCATGGCGCGATGGTTCCAGAGTACCCGGTTATCAAAAATCAAATTCTGCAGCATGCCGCGTTCGATTGCCATAACGACAACCCGGTGCGTCGAATTAACCGGCGTTATGATACGTTCAGGCCGAGGAGTCAGTTTTAGGCTATTTTTTGTACAACTCCGCACGCAAATTCCACAACCAAGACAAATGTTCTCGTCCAATTTCGCTTTCTTCATTTTGGGATAGCGTGGGTCATTGCTCGAGACCAGGGTCATTGCTTCCACGGGGCAGGCCGACACACATTTTCCACAGCCGTTACATTGGTGATCATCGATCACCGGAAGAAAATTGGTGGTATGGATGGGGTGAAGTATGCCAAATTTCCTGGCTGCAATCATCGCCTCACAACAGCATCCACAACAATTGCAAATAAAATTGACCCCATTGCGTACATTTTCGCCGAATTGGACCAGGTTATTTTCATACGCTTGTTGGAGCAGGTCGAGCCCTTCCGAAACGTCTATCAGGCGAGCGTAATTGTGCCGGGTCAGTGAATCGGCTGTATTATTAAACGTCATGCAGATGTCCATAGGAGCATCGCAAGCCCGACCCATGTGCTCCATTTTATGGCGGCAATAACAGACTCCAACGCCCCGGTGCGTTGCCGTCTGGATTACTTCGCTGGCGCGTTCGTAATCCAATACCTGGAGTGCGTTTTCGACTGGTAAAGCAGGTTCATGGACAAAGACACGTCCAAGCTGCGTTTCTCCTCCCACAAACAGGCTGCGAATAAATTCATCCTCAACATTCAAATATTGGTAAAACAATTCCCCCAATACTTTTTGATCGATATCGCCGCGCAGACGCATCATCGAAAATTCGAAAAATCCAGCCATAGGCGGAGGCATGGTATAAATCGTTTCCCCATTTTGTTCTACGTCGATCAAGAGTGCCCGGCCGGCAAACAAATCGAGCATTTTGCGCGATTCATTCAAATCCATTTTCCAGATCCGGCTGGCGGTCTGGGCGGTAAAAGGCTTTATTGGTAATAAAGCTACCAATTGCGCTTCCTGCTCGGTAAAAAATAATACATGCAGAATTTTATACAATGTATCCGACGCGGGAGCGCCTTGGGGAAAACGGTTTAAACGTTCAACCAGCTCTACATAACCTGATTTAACTGTATGGTGTGCCATCGATGGATTTCCTCGTTGGGTTAATTATAAAATGCCCACGTGAATTCGAGGTTGATTTTTTCGGCTATTGGCGCGAGATTTTTTCGAGCCCGAATCCCAGGTGTTCGCTTCTGAACATCTTAAAATGGAGTGACTTAGCTTCGCTTATCTCACATTGTTAGGATCAATCACGTATTTCCACCAATTATAGGCAATCATATTACTTTCGCCGGTAACGTGCGGAAAATGCCTCAGCCACCAAAGGTGGTGAAGGCGGATTTCTCCGTTGCCCCATTCACTGCAGTTGACCATGTTGGGTTGGCCGGATAAATCCGGGAAAGAATACCAGTTGTTACAACGGCTGGGCACCGTCCTCGGGTTGCCCCAATCGTAATCCGTCTGACTATTCGGAGCATAATGGACCGTACCTACTTCGGCATTTCCGGGAGCAATTTTATCGTAGAGCGAGAACCGCTGCCATAGGTTTGCCGTCCCGGAGGTGTTCCTGAAAACCTGGTTCATTATTGATTCGGCCCGGTGGCTCATGCTTTCGAACATTTCACCGACGCCGCGTTGGTAGGAAAAACCCATGACGATGAACCGGCGGTTAGTTGGAATATTGGGGATTACCTCGCCGTTGCAAAAAAAGGCGCCCGGGCCTGCCATGCGCGATTCGCGGAATCCGGCATACGGGAAACCCATCAGCCACACTTCGTCGACCGAACCGTCGTTGATCTTTGAGACGATATTGAAATCGTTCAAGATCAACTGGTAGTTGACGTCATCGGGGGAATGAAACCCGGATTGCGTTTGCCAGCAGCGAACGAAATCATCCGGAGTATACGCAAAACCATCTCCTTTGATGGGGAAACGGTTAGCCTCGACTCTCTCGGTCACGATATAATTCGCATAGTCATAACTCGCATACTTGACATCGGCAATAAAGTTCTGGACCAGTGTATCCGGGTCATTCCACCCTAAAACCTCTGACAACTTGCGGTTATTCTGAGACGGTACAGCCGGGTTGAAAATCACCAGTAAAACCTTTTTTTGGACCGGCTGAGGTTTTTGTCCGGCGGGTTCGGGTGGAACGGGGTTGGGGGGATTGGTTTGTGGCCCTTGAAAGAAGGCCAGGATTTGTTGGACTAAATTGCTGATAAATGAACCGATGTTCATATTGTCCTCCTCTTTACTTTTCTAAAGCGCAGAATGAGTTTAGCACAAGCCAATTGTCCAATGCAAGGAAGACGGTCTCTGAATATCGGCGCCGTTTTGGTATTATTCAAAAAGCTGCAATACTTTTTTTAAAACTTGGGAAAAGTCCGTAAAAATGCCGCTGGCGCCGCGCCTGATGAGGTCTTGCATTGCTTTTTCATCGTTCACCGTCCAGATGAAGACATCATAGCCTGCGGACCGTACTGGCTGGATCTGGGCAGCATCGAGGGTTTCATATCCGGGATTGTATGCTTGAGCCTTTAGTTTCTTTAATAACATTATCGGTTGCGGATCAGGCTGTTCCACCAGCGCTGCGGTGGATATCCTGGGATTGGCTGACTTCATCTGCGCCAGATAGGAATGGTTGAATGAGGACACGATCACCGATTTCTCCATTCCCATCCGGGCGATCATCCGGGCGACTTTTTCCACAATTTCACCATCCCCCGGTTTTGCGGTCAGATCTTTTATCTCGACGTTCACCCGCCAGCGGCTCTCCCGCGTGAATTCAAGTGCTTCTTCCAACAGAGGGATCTGCAGCCTGTTGAATCCCTGCAAATCCTCCTGGCTGAGGTTTCCCGCGGCAATTTGGCCGAAGGGGTCGCTTTCGTTGTACCAGGAGCCAAAATCGAGGGCGCGCAGCTCTTTCAATGAAAAGGTTTCCACTTTCCATGGGCCTCGCTCCGGGTAGACGTGGCGAACGTTAGAGGTCCGCTCCAGGGTATCGTCGTGGAGCACGACCACCTCGCCGTCGGCGGTCATGGCGACATCCAACTCCCAAAGATCGGCTCCGATTTCAAGCGCTTTACGGGCAGCCAGGAGGGTGTTTTCAGGCGCGATGGAGCGCGCGCCGCGGTGGGCAATATTAAGGAAGGCGGGTCTGGTCATTTTCCTGTTTTCCCATCTGCTGCAATGAAAATACACGACGTGAATTGGCCGGATTGGCGGTCGATCTTTTGTACCTGTTCGAATCCCGTTTCCAGGGATTTCTCGAGTATGATTTTATCCATTTTGCATAATTCCGGGTGACGTTGAATAATTGCTGCATAAGGGCAGTTGCGAAAGGAGAGGCGCGGCCCGCTGCGGTGGGCTTCCCAGCCGGCGCGGTATCCGTGTTCGTTCAAATAGCGGATTAATTGGTTTAATTTACGAATTTGCTGTTTTGCCTGCGGCATCTGGCTAAGAATTTCGTGCGCCAGAATTTCAATTCTTTCTTCTGCAACATTGGTCGATCCCGCTGGAATCGATAAAAGAATGTCCGCGATTTGGAGAAAATTATCAGCTTGCGCTCCCGGCGCAATTCTGTATAAATGAGCCGGCCTTCCCCTCCGATTGATTTCTCCGCCGGGCGCGATTTCGATAGCTTTTTCATTGAGCAGTTGCTTTAAATGATAACGGATATCGGCACGTGTCACTTGAAGGGAATCGCTCAAATCTGCAGCAGAAGCCGCATGGTTCTTTTCAATGAACCCAAGGACTAGTTTTCTCACATTCTTCACGATCTAATTATATCCATTGTGCTGGATTAAAGCAAAAATATTTTTTCTTTAATCCGGCTTGACAGGGGGCTTGAAGGTGCTAGAATTGCTAAAGATTTCGATATGCTGCGTTGAAGAAAGGTGGTGGAGAGTGGGTATTGAGGAATTGAATACTCCCGAGTATCTTGTACCTCCTGAAATTCGCCAACAGGTCACGTTGACCACTCTGGACCGGATTTACAACTGGAGCCGTCGCAATTCTGTCTGGCCGATGATGTTCGGCCTGGCGTGCTGCGCCATCGAGATGATCTGCACGGCTGCCGCCCGCTACGATTTTGCCCGTTTTGGAATGGAAGTCATGCGTCCAAGTCCTCGCCAGGCGGATGTGATGATCGTTTCCGGCACCGTCACTAAGAAGATGATCCCGCAGATCGTGCGCCTGTACAACCAGATGGCCGAACCCAGGTACGTAATCGCTATGGGGGCGTGCGCTTCTGGCGGCGGGCCTTTTAAAGAAGGCTACAATGTCGTCGCTGGCGTAGACAAATTCGTCCCGGTGGACGTTTATATCCCTGGCTGCCCTCCTACCCCACAGGCCCTTCTGAACGGGTTGATCACCCTGCAAAAGAAGATCGATACCGAATCGCTCAAACAGGTGCGCTGGTATAGGAAGGAACCTGTCGAAGATATCCCAATCCCAGTGCTGGGGCCTGATCTGGTCGACCCGCGCAAATATGCTCAAATAAAAGAATACAATGCCCGCATTGTGGAGCAGGCAGCAATTTCTGTATCGGACCAGACTAATCCCGAGAATGCCGCCTGAGGAGACTTTAAAATGACCGATCAAACCTTGCCTCCTCAGCCCAAAGTAGAAACGCGCTGGCCCGAAGAATGGGTCTCTGCCGATACCCGTCAGGGTTACCAGGGTTATCTGGTTCATGCCGATTACCTGCTCGAATTCGCCCGGTCCCTACGGGATGACGAGGGTTACGATTATCTTTCCTCGCTCCAGGGAGTCGATTATCTGCCGGATGGCAAGCTGGAGGTCGTCTACCAGGTTTATAAGACCACCGGCGGGCCAGGCTTGATCTTCAAAGTCCAACTGCCGCGTGACAACCCGGTGGTTAAATCCCTGGTATCGATATACCCCGGCGCAGAATTCCAGGAACGCGAAGCCTACGATATGTACGGCATCCGTTTCGAAGGCCATCCGGACCTGCGCCGCATCCTGCTGTGGGAAGGCTTTGCCGGATATCCCCTACGTAAAGATTGGAAAGAAGCTTTCTACGAAGATGACGTCAAACCGTTCAAAACGCGCTGGCCAGAAGGCCAGGTCTCGCGGGCTGAAGATAAGACGCCTTTCAAAGACAATGTCGAATATCCCTCCGAGTTCGATCCTGATAATTGGGTCTCGGACAGCGAGCGTTTGCTGTATGAAACGCTGCAAAAAGTCCAGCAGGAGGGCGGCGGGCTCAAAACTGACCGGCTCATCGTCAACCTGGGGCCGCAACACCCATCGACCCACGGCGTCTTTCGCATGGTCGCCGTGCTTGAGGGCGAAACGGTCATCGAGCTGAAGCCGGTATTCGGTTATCTGCACCGCAACCACGAAAAGATCGGCGAGCGCAACACGTTCCTGCAAAATATCCCCTTCACCGACCGCCTGGACTATATTTCTTCGATGAGCAACAATTTTGGCTACGTGCTGGCGGTTGAAAAGCTCATGGGGATAAAGCCCACTGAGCGCGCCGATTACTTGCGGGTGATGATGGCTGAGTTGACCCGCATCAGCAGTCACGTCATGGCCATCGGTTTCCTGCTCAACGACCTCGGCGCCTATTTCACCCCGGCGTTGTATGCTCTGGAGGAACGCGAGCTGATCCTGGATATCTTCGAGGCGGTTTCCGGGTCGCGCATGATGTGCAATTACATGCGGTTTGGCGGCGTGGTGCGCGATTTGCCGGAGGGAGTGCTCCAGAAAGTGCGCGACCTGGTTTTTGACCGGCTGCCGCGCAAGATCGACGAGCTGGACCGCTACCTCACCGACAATGAGATTGTACGCAGCCGCTGCGAAGGTGTTGGCGTCCTTACCCCGGAGCAGGCGATTGCCTACTCCTGCGCCGGCCCCATGCTCCGGGCGTCCGGCGTCCCGTACGACGTACGCCGGGCTGATCCTTACAGTATCTACGAACAGCTCGAGTTCGACGTGGCGATTGGCATCCACGGCGACGTCTACGACCGTTACCTGGTGCGCATCGAGGAGATCCGCCAGAGCCTTAAGATTCTGCAGCAAGTGGTCGAGCGCATACCGGAAGGTCCGATTATGAGTGTAAAACCGGCCTACCAGGTGCGTGTGCCTGCCGGCGAAGCCTACGGCCGGGTTGAGGGGCCCAAGGGCGAGTTGGGGTATTACATCATCTCGAACGGCAAACCCAATCCATGGCGCTATCACGTGCGCCCCCCATCATTTATCAATCTGACCAGTCTTGGGTTGATGTGCCGCGGCGGAAAAATCGCTGATGGTATTGTCGTCCTGGGCGCAGTCGATATTGTGTTAGGTGAGGTCGATCGCTGAGGCCGTTGAGGAGAAAAGAATGAATGGATTTGGGATCTTAAAAGGATTGGGCGTTACCTTCAAGCACTTTATCGAGACCTATCTGGAGGATATGCGCTGGCGCGGAAAGCGCGCCAAGACGCCAGAAGGGATCGAATCGCGGTCCAGCAGCAATGGCCGCGGCTTGTTTACAATCGAATATCCAGATGAAAAGCTGCCCGTGCCGGAGGAATTCCGTTTCATCCCCTTCCTCGTTTACGATGAGGGTCCGAATGGAGAAAAGGATTACCGCTGCACGTCTTGCGGCATCTGCGCCAAGGTTTGCCCGCCGCAGTGCATCTGGATCCACCGGGCGAATGACCCTACCACGGGACGTCCCATCCCCGCGCCGGCGGAATTCTTCATCGATGTGGACATCTGCATGAACTGCGGCATGTGCGTGGAGTACTGCCCGTTCGATGCCATCATAATGGACCACGATTACGAGATCGCCTCGTACGACCGCCTGACTGAGAACATCTACAATAAAGAAAAATTAGGTAAACCTGCTTCCTACTATAAGAATATTCGTCCTACAAATTACACCCGGCAGGAGACCGCCAGGGCAGAGAAAGAGGCCGCAAAAGCTGCGGGGAAAAAGGATGTATAATTCAGACACCGAGCTGTTATTCCCCACCCGGGTGATTTCCTCACTGGGTGAGTTCCGCTCTGAGAGCTGGCGCGATCTGGTCAGGCGAGTGAGCTTGCCCGAAGCCTCTCCGGTTGAACAGGAAGCTTTTGTTCTAATGATGGTGCGCCTGGGAGGGTGTGTTGGCTGCAATGCCGATTCGTACCGGGCGATGCGCGGCTGCACGGCTTGCGCCCGCCAGACCATCCGGCGTTATAAAAGCTCCGACAAGGAATTGATCGAATTGTTCAACCAATCCTATCGCGAAATGGAAGCATACATTCAAAAGAGAAATTCATAGTCATTTGGCCTTCAGGGCCAGGTGCGAATTAATGGGCTGCCTTTAGATGTAAATTTATCGAGAGAGGAAGAGTTTATGAGCACAACGAACGTCAGCCGGGAAACCATCCTGGCTGCATTGAGCAAAGTTCAGGACCCTGAGCTGCATAAAGATATTGTTACGCTTAACATGATTCAGGATCTAGAAATTAATGGCGGCAATGTCAGTATGCGCATCGTGCTGACCACGCCCGCCTGTCCGTTGAGCGGTCGGATTGAGAAGGATGCCCGCCTGGCGCTATCGTCAGTTGCCGGCATCGGATCTGTCTCGATCAAGATGGATGCCAATGTTACATCGGATGGGCGGCCGCGCGGCCTGCTGACCCTCCCGGTAAAAAATGCAGTGGCGGTCGCCTCTGGGAAAGGCGGCGTCGGCAAGAGCACGGTAGCCGTCAATATCGCCGTTGCCCTGGCCCAGACTGGGGCATCCGTTGGCCTGTTGGACGCGGATATATATGGCCCGAACGTGCCCACGATGATGGGCATTACGCGCCTGCCTCCACCGGTGGATAACCGCCTGGTGCCAGCGCAGGCTTTCGGCGTTAAGGTGATGTCGATCGGATTTCTGGTCAAGCCGGGCCAGCCTTTGATCTGGCGCGGTCCGATGCTGCACTCGGCGATCCGCCAGTTCCTGGCGGACGTTGACTGGGGTCCGCTCGATTATCTGATCATTGATCTCCCACCGGGCACTGGCGACGCTCAGCTTAGCCTGGCTCAATCGGTGCCTTTGAGTGGGGGAATTATCGTCACACTGCCGCAAAAAGTATCCTTGGAAGATGCCAGCCGCGGGCTGCAGATGTTTAACGAATTGAATGTGCCTGTGCTTGGCGTGGTAGAAAACATGAGTTACCTCGAGCTGCCCGATGGCACTCGCATGGATGTGTTCGGCTCAGGCGGCGGTGAAGCCCTGGCGCAATCCTCCCAGGTGCCTTTTATTGGTTGTATCCCCATGGATCCGGCAGTTCGGGTCGGCGGCGATCAGGGCAACCCGATCGTCATTGCGAATCCCGAATCGGCGACCGCCAAGGCCATGGTTAATGTGGCCCGGGCCATTGCCGCCAGGTTGAGCGTGCTGGCATTTCAAGGCAGCGGCGGTGTCCCGATCAGCATTACAGGGTAAAAAAATGGCAGAAAAACCGAACGTTGTCGGTGTGAGATTTGCGAAAATCGGAAAAGTCTACCACTTCGACGCCAGCGGAGTCCAGGGCCTCAAGGTGGGCGATTCTGTTGTTGTCGAGACGTCGCGCGGGTGGCAGATCGGGCAGGTAGCTCTGCACGTGGATAATCCGCAATCGCCGCCGGAGGGCGTATGGAAAAAAGTGGACCGCATGGCGACGCCGCGCGACCTGGCCATGCGCCAGAGTTACCAGAATAAAGAGGCTGAAGTCATTGCCGCTGGCCGCCAGCGGGTGAAAGAGCTGGCGCTGGAAGGCATCAAGATCGTCTCGTGTGAATACAGTATCGACGGAGCACGCCTGACGATTTTCTTCAGCAGCGAAGTCGAGGATAAAGTCGATCTGAAATCCCTGCGCCAGGACATGCAGCGCCAGTTTACGCCGTCCCAGGTAGAGGTACGCCAGATGGGACCGCGCGACGTGGCCAAGCTGTTCGGCGGCATGGGCGCCTGCGGCCTGGAATCGCGATGCTGTTCCCGGTTTTTAACCGAGTTCAGCTCGATCTCGATTAAGATGGCCAAGGAGCAGGGCATATCCCTCACGCCGACCGAGATCACCGGCATGTGCGGCCGCCTACGCTGCTGCCTGATCTACGAATACGAGCTGTACGTAAAAGCCCGCCAGGAGCTGCCCAAGCGCAACAAACGCGTCATCACGCCGTTGGGCGAAGGCCGCGTTGTGGATATCGTGCCGCTGCGCGAATTGGTGTTGGTGGAGGTGCCGGAAGTGGGTGTGCGGCAGTTTGCTAAAAGTGAAATCCAACCTGCGGATGAATTGGATGCTTTTAATAAAAAAGCCCAGAATCCGGATTGCGATAATTGTAAAGGAAACAAAGGGGCCCAGTAGTTTTTCATGGACGAAAAGAATATACGATGGGACCGCCCCCAGAAAATCCTGGTCATCCTGGCTCATCCGGATGACCCGGAATTTTTTTGCGGGGCAACGATTGCGCATTGGACGGGCCAGGGACATAAGGTCAGTTATCTTCTTCTCACCAAGGGAGACAAAGGCACAAACGATCGGGAAATGCTGCCCGAAAAGTTAATGGAAACCCGGGTATGCGAGCAGAAGAAAGCCGGTCAAATTTTGGGGGTGAAAGAGATTCGTTTTCTGGATAACCCCGACGGTTTCCTTTCTCCAAACACCGACCTGAGGCGCGAGGTGACCCGTGTGATCCGCCAAGAAAGGCCGGACATCCTGGTGACCAGTGATCCGACGAATTTCTTTCCGAACGACAATGCGACCATCAACCACCCCGATCACCGGGCAGCCGGCCAGATTGTGATTGAAGCCTATTTTCCGGCTGCCGGAAACCCAAAATTCTTTCCGGAGCTACTGGAGCTGGGCTACGAGCCTCATTCCGTGGCCGAAGTGTGGTTTGCGTTAACCCACCAACCCAATACGATCCTGGATGTTACGGATTGTTGGCAGCGTAAGCTCGAAGCGTTACACCAGCACGCCAGCCAGATCGGCGACCCGGCCAAATTGGACGAGCGCATGCGTGCCCGCCGCACGCCGGACAGCACCGACGACCATCCGCGCTACGAGGAAAAATTCAGGCGCATTATTTACGCGAGGTGAGCCATGCCCGATTTTTACGCCGAGGCTAAAAACCTGTTCGAATACACCCAGGCGCTTCGCCGCGACCTGCACGCCCATCCCGAGTTGGGGTTCAAGGAAGTGCGTACAGCCGGGATCGTTGCCAAAGAGCTTTCCCAACTTGGATTGGAAGTGACCACTGGCGTTGCCGAGACAGGCGTCGTCGCCTTACTCGAAGGAGCGAAGCCGGGTCCCGTAATATTGCTGCGTTTTGATATGGATGCCCTACCGGTGCTGGAAGAGACCGGGGTCGATTACGCTTCCCAGACTCCCGGTGTTATGCACGCCTGCGGACACGACGGGCA
>DBMK01000366.1:0-811 GCA_002298885.1 Anaerolineaceae bacterium UBA700 | reverse complement strand
TCTTTCAGCCGGCCGAGGAAGGCCTGGGCGGTGCCGAAAGGATGGTTACTGCCGGGGTTCTGAGCAGTCCCGCTCCGGTCACCTCCCTGGCCATGCATCTGTGGAACGAAAAGCCGGTCGGCTGGGTGGGGCTTGTGCCGGGTCCAATGATGGCCGGGGCCGCCCTATTTTCGATCGTAATCACCGGCATTGGCGGGCATGGGGCCGCGCCACAGCAGGTGGTCGATCCGGTGGTGGCTGCCGCACAGCTTGTTACTGCCCTCCAAACCATCGTCTCGCGCAACCTGGCGCCGATGCAATCGGCCGTCCTCAGCACAACCTACTTGCGCGCCGGCGAGACCTACAACGTTATACCTCCCACTGTAGAACTGCGCGGCACCATTCGCTATTTTGAGCAGAGCGTAAAAGAAAAGATTTACCGGCGCATGCAGGAACTTGCTGCGCAAATTGCCGGTGCATTCAACTGCACTGCCGAGGTAAAAATTACCGACCTGACCTCCGCCGTGGTGAACGATCTAGCGGTCACCGAGCGGCTGCAAGGGTTGGCTGCTTTAGTACTGCCTGATGCGAAAATTGACACCACCTACCAGACGATGATTTCCGAGGATATGGCCTTGATGATGGATCATGTGCCGGGGAGTTATATGCTGGTCGGCTCTGCAAACCCGGAGAAAGGGTTGAATTACGGTCATCACCATCCCAAGTTTAATTTCGACGAAGATGCATTGCCACGTGGAGCGGCATTAATGGCCGCTGCAGCGTTTTATTTGCTTCAATGATCTTTCTAATAAAAGGGCTGTTTGGTGCGCAA
>DBMK01000029.1 GCA_002298885.1 Anaerolineaceae bacterium UBA700 | reverse complement strand
TGTTTAACCAGAGGATATTGATTTTATTGGTTTTGCGCCGCGTGGATAAAGGCGAGCATGTTCTCCAGCGGCACGTCCCCTTCCACGTCGTGGGCGGGGGCGAAGATGTAGCTGCCGGCCCTGCCGTGCTCCAGCAGGCGGCGCGATTCGGCCAGCACGTCCTCCACCGTGCCGTAGGGCAGGGTGCGCTGGGTGGAGAGGCCACCGTGGAAGGTTAACCGGCCGCGGTATGCTTCCAGCAGTTCCAGCACATCCATCACTTCCGGCTGGAACGGGTTGAAGCAGTTGACCCCGATCTGGACCAGGTCCTCGAAAAGCTCGTCCACGTCGCCGCAGGAGTGGATAAACACGTACTTGCCGGCGGCGTGCACCGTCGCATACATACGCTTCAGCACCGGGAAAATGAAGCGGCGCCACAGCCTGGGGCCCATCTGAAGGCCGCGCTGCTGGCCCCAATCGTCTCCAAAATAGACCGCGTCGATGTCGTATTTCAAGGCCTCCTGTACCTGGGCGATGTTGTAATCGGCGATCGTGTTCAGCAGATCGTCGACGAATTGGGGGTTGTCGTAGAAGTCGACCATTAATTGCTGCAGGCCGCGCAACGTCCAGGCCCGCTCGTAAAGCGAAAAACCGATCTGGAAGACCCGGAAGCAGTCGCCGTAGCGTTCGATCTTGCCCGGAATATCGGCAAAGAAGCGCCGGTCCAGCGGGTTCGGGAAGGCATAGCCTTGCAGGGTGGGCTCCGAAAGCACCTGGTTCTTGACGATGCCGATGTCTTTGTCCACCGAGCGGTCCCATACCACCCCGAACACGTCCTGGAAGCAGTTATTGCCGACGTCGTTGAAGAAGCCGATGTCGCTGCCCAGCTTGAGCAGGTGGTTCTGCAGCACTTTTTCCAGGTCGGCTTGCTGGAAATATGCCTGCAATTTTTCCCTGGCCTCTTTGGTGAACCCAAACGACCACGGCGCGTAGGGAGGCGCTTTCCCCTCCAGCACCCGGCGGATTACCTCGCGTTTTTGCATAATCCACCTCGCATTGATGTCTTATAAAAGAGGAACAAAAAGGATGGGGCAAGCGTCTCAGATTTGTAACTTTTCACATGGGAGGAAATCATGTTACCCCACAAAAAAGCACTTATCATCCTTATTTTAGCCATGCTGCTCTCGGCCTGTAGTTCGATCATGCTGCCCGGTCCAGTCACGGCTGCTCAAAAAATGCTGGCGCTCACGCTGGGCCTTGAGCAAAATAAAGTCGAAATCGGCAGCTACGAGGTGAAAGAATGGACAGATAGCTGCATGGGCGCAGCCAAAGAAGGCGAGCTGTGCGCCCAGGTGATCACCGATGGGTTCAAAGTCACCATGCGGGCGGGAGGCAAGTACTACGAGGTCCACGCCAACCAGGACGGCAGCCTGATCAAGATCCTGCCGTAGGCAGTCCAACGGCCGCAAATCAACGCTCGGTGTTGAGAAGTTCGTGTCCCAGGATGGTGTTTACCATGGCCCAGAAATTTTCCATGGGCGTATCCAACTGCACGTGATGCGTCGGCCCCAGGATCAGCCCGCCGTCCTTGCCCAGGGTAGCCAGGCGGGTCAGCACCTCATTTCGTACGTCCGCCGGCGAGCCGAAGGGCAGGGTGTGCTGCTCGTCCATCGAGCCCCAGAAGCACAGCTTGTCGCCGAAAGCCTGCTTTAGCATCGCCGGGTCCATGCACGCCGGTTGGACAGGGTTGAGCACGTCCAGGCCGATCTCGATCAGGTCGGGGATGATGGCCGAAATGTTTCCGTCCGAGTGATAGGCCACCTTCACCTGCGGATTGATCGCCTTGAGAGAGGCGATGAAATTGGCCATGCGCGGCTTGAAAAACCGGCGCCAGGTGCGCGGGGAGATGAGCATGCCGGTCTGCATGCCCACGTCGTCGCCGGTCCAGACCATGTCCACGCCCATCTCGACCAGCTTTTTGGCCGCGTTCAGGTGGTAGCGGTAAGGGATGTCCAGCAGCACCTCGGCCAGGTCGGGGTCGGCGACGAAATCCATCAGCATCTGGTCGTAGCCGCGCAGCGCCCAGGCCGTCTCGAAGATGGTGGTGACGGTGACCCCGACGATCCAGTATTCGTCCTTGAAATCGCGCAGCACGCGCTCCGCTTCGGCGTACAGTTCGATCCGGTTAGGGTCCGGGGCGCGGTATGCGGCAATGGCGCGCTCGTCGGCGAGGGGATGGCCAATTATTTCAGTGTAATAGCCAGTGCCATATGGGGTTTCGTAGGCCTGGTTGCGCCAGCCGACGCCCCATTCGTCGGTGTAGCTGCCCCCGGCCTGGTAATACGAGTTGGCCCAGCCCACCGAGGTCAGCAGCAGGTCCTCGTCCAGGGCGCGTTCCAACTCGTAGGTGTTGCCGCCGCCATGCGGGTTGTGCACTTTGCGGCCCTTAATGTCCAGGTCCGCCCGCAGCCGGTCGGCAAATTCGGGCGTGAAGCTGATCTGCATCGGGCAGCGGTCGGGAGCTGTGTGGCTGAGGGCCATCTCCACTCGTTCGCGATGTTTCATAAATCCTCGTATATAGAATAGCGCATCAGCGGGCGGCGAAGCCGCC
>DBMK01000075.1 GCA_002298885.1 Anaerolineaceae bacterium UBA700 | reverse complement strand
TGGAAAAGAGCCAAACTCCAGGGAGAACTAATTAATAGAGTTTTTGGCGGAATTTTCCGCCAAAAACTCTAAAAAAACTCCCGGGTCTTTTAATCTATGGCACCCAGATGGCCTGGTCGATGGTGCCGCCCATCTTGCCCATCGGGCGCGGCGCAAAATCGGGAAACGCAGCCGCGTACAGCGAGCCGTCGTCCTGGACGATGAGCAGGGTCTTTCCCTCCACCGGGTCCCACAGGAGCTGCCGCACCAGGCTGTCCTGGATGGTCTGCCAGGCATCCCCCGAGGCTTTAACTACCACCCGTCCTTTCTGGTTTTGGATCACCTGCCAGGCCTGGTAGCCGTTCTTCGAGATGGCTGGCTGGTAGGAGGCGTCGTACACCGGAGGAAGGTAGCTGGTTTTCCCATCCGCGCTGAAAAGCGCTTCGGGATAGGCGTTGAACACCTTGCTCTCGGGCATCCAGCTTACCTCGTATACTTTTTTGTTCAAAAGCTGCTTGGGGGTATCCTGGCCGGCGGGCAGGAGGAAGAACCCGTCCCCCAACGAGTCGGCGCATCCGGCTGCACTGGGGAAGGCCATCGTCCCATCCTCCGGGGAGCGGGCCACTTCATAATAAAAGCTGTATTTCATGAGCGGGGCGGCCTTGCCGCTGACGATGTCGACGCTGCGCAGGTTCTGGGCGAAGCACACGTCGCTGCTGTCGTAGGTGATGAAGTGGGCCGCATCCAGCCAGCCGACAAAATGGGGGATCATCCCGGCCGGCTTGGGCAGCGTGATCAGCTTGCCGTCCGAGGCGTGGACGGCCCAGGCGCCGTCCAGCCGGTTGGCGCCGAGGATGGCCCCGCCAAAGGGCGGCACCCAGCTCACGCCGAAGTGCAGGATGTACTGCCCGTCCGGCGACCAGGTTGGCAGCACTGCCTGGGACGGGCCGTCGGTCAGTTGGCTGATTTTTTGGGTCTGAGTATCGTACAGGTACAGGTCTGAGGTGGGGCCTTTGAACGCCCCGGTGAACGCAAGGTAGCGCCCGTCCCCGGGCGACCAGGCCAGGCTGTCGTAATCCCGGATGGCGTATGTGGCAAACGATTTCGGGCTGGTGGCGTCGCCGATCTCAGCCTGGGTGAAGCTGATCAGGTTCGTGATCTTTTCCGTCTCCCCGCCGGGGATGCGAATGAGGTAGAGGTCCAGCCCGGCGTCGTTGCTTACCACCAGCGCCAGGCGGTCGCCGGCCGGTGAGACGGCGCTGCGCAGGTCACCCCGGAAATCGGCCGAGGAGAGCCGGGTGAGATAGCTGCCGTCCGGATTGGAAATCCACACCCCTTCGGTGCCTTTGAACAGCACGTAGGGGCCGTGCGGGTTGAGGCTGGCCGGGGCGGGGGTATCTGTGGGTTTGGCCGGGAGCGGCGTATTCGTGGGCGGCAGCGGGGTGGGCGGGGCCGGGGCGACCGTTGCAGTGGCCGGGGCGGGCGTGTCGGAAGGCAGGTTTATCGCTGGCGAGGCAGTGACGCCCGTCTGCGGCGCGGTGGGCGTGGCCGTTCCCTGACAGGCAGCCAGCATAGACAGGCTCGTGAGCAGGACGATGAATTTAAAACAGGTGCGCATGGTTGACCTCCCTCGATTAAATTTCCCCTCGAAAGGCTTGTTATCTACCACTATACTCATGGCAAAGAGGGGCGTCAATAGCGGGGTAACGCAAAAAAATCGTTCCTTAAGGATAAGCGGATTTGATAACGCCATGCTTTGACCTCACCCCCAGCCCCTCTCCACGGGGTGGAGAGGGGAGCGCGCAGTTGAAAAAGATGTGATAAACACTCTTCTCTATAGTAATTGCCTTCTCCCCCTCTCCACCCCGTGGAGAGGGGGCCGGGGGGTGAGGTAGGGTTCCGGCAGACTTATCTCCCCCCTCCCCACAAAGCACACCTGGCCGCTGACCATCACCGCTCCGCCGCCAGCGACGCGCACGCGCATCACGCTCGGCCGGTTGAGGAAACGGCCCTGGTGGATAAGGATATCCTCACCGGGCTGGGCCAGGCCGTGCCGCGCCATGTACGCGCCGGCCGGTCCGGCCGCGCTGCCCGTAGCGATGTCCTCCACCCGGCCGTCGTTGTCCCAGGTGCGTCCCTCGCGGCGGGCGGTATCCAGAACGTAGACAAATCTGGCGCCAATCTTGGCGAGCATCGCCTCGAATCCAGCCTGGACGATATGTGCTCCTTCCAGGTTCGCCTGCACCGGCACGATCAGGTAGGGCAGCCCGGTCGAAACGACCTGCAGCGGCAGCCCGGGCGAAAGGTCTGCGCCGGAGAGGTTCAGGGCCTGCAGATACGCCTCGCTTTCGGTCCGCGCAATCGGTTCCCAGAAGGCGGCAGCGCCCTGGTCCATTTCGGCAAAATAGGCCTTCCCCTCCCGGCGGCTGGTCACTCGCACGGACTTTTCCGGCGCCACAAGCTCGAATGGCGCCTCGCTCTGGGCGGAGAACAGCTCAGCGTGCAGGAAGGCGGCCGCGCCGATTATGGGGTGCCCCGCAAAGGGCAGTTCCTCCTCCATGGTGAAGATGCGCGCCTGGAATCGGACGTCGCTTTCCAGCCGGCGCAGGAAGATCGTCTCGAACTGGCGCATTTCCTGGGTGATGCGCTGCAGCAGCGAGGCGGGCAGCGCATCCTCGAGCAGAAATACGCTCAACCCGTTCCCCGATAAAGGAGAACTGGCAAAAACATCGACAAGGGAAAAGGGCAGCGTTCCGGCGGTCATGGATCAATCTGTTTCTCGAAGAACAGGCTTAGCGGGTCTTGGCGGTATTCGCCGAACGGGCCGATGCGCCGGAACCCCCAGCGTTCGTACAACCCGATCGCCTCGCGCTGGTGGATGCCCGTCTCCAGGCGCAGCCGGTCCGCGCCTTGCCGGCGGGCCACCCCGGCTAAATGGTCGAGCATCAGTTTGGCCAGGCCCAGCCCGCGGTACTGCGGGCGCACGTACATGCGCTTGACCTCGCCGTACTCCGCACCGAATAATTGAATCCCGCCGCATCCGGCAGGCATGCCGTCGTAACGGATGACGAAAAAGGCCACCTCCTCGCGCAGCAGCTTCTCCACGCTGTACCCGTGCCGGCTGGCCTTGGGGTAGAGCGGCTCCAGGACTGCTTCGAGCTCGGCGATCAGCGCCTTCGCATCCTCACTGTCCGGGCGTTCGGGGGTAATCATGGCCGCCATGTTCATTATTCTACACCGCGTAGGGTGGGTGGAGGGGCGGTAACCCCGAGCCTTGATCTTTTTCACGCGCCCCGGAACCCACCATTCATATATTATGACAATTTAAACACCGACAACCACAAATCCACCACCATGCCAAAGAGCAGGGTAACCAACGGCAAAACGGTCATCCCGGCGCCGAGGAAGGCCAGCGCCAGGTTGGGAACCATTAGCACCGTGGCGATGAAGGCGGGGGCGGCCAAAACAATCGCCGCCGGCGTTTTGCCTTCCTCCGCCAGCACCATCCAGGCCCAGGCCGCCAGGCCCGCCAGCGCCGGCAGGATGAACAGGTACCCGCCGGCGGGCAAAAACAGGGCCGCGAGGACGCCTAAAACCAGCCAGGGGACCCATCCCGCGGCCGCCGCGCTCTTATTTTTCAGCCAACGCCGCGCCAATCTCCGTCCGCCGAAACCGATTCCCGCCGCCAGGAGCAGCGCGGCGATGAGGAACGGCAGGCTGGCCGGCGCCAGGTAGCTGTCGGCGTGCGGGTTGGGGTTGGGGAACCAGGTTTCGAAGAGCTTGGAGCCCGCCAGCCCCAGCGCGAAGCATAGCGCCAGGACCGCCAGGGAGAAAAGGCCGCCCAGCCCCAGGCCCTTCCCGTCCAGGCGTTTCCGGCGTATCCCGGTGAAGACGACGCCAGCAAACCCAACCAGGGCGATCCCCAGCAGCACGGCGTCCACCCACTGCGGATAATGCACCACGCCGATCCCCCACAGCGTGAAATAGCTCTGCGCAGGCGGCTGCGCCTGGCTGAAATCCATGTTTCCATACTCCCGCGCCAGCGCCAGCACCTGGTCGCCCATCTGCTGCATGCTGGCCGGGTTCACCTGGGCGAGCGTATCTTCGCTCGTGTGCTTGCCAGCGAACGCCGTCGGGTCTTCGATGGCCAGCCCGGAGATGCCCTTTTCGACGAAGGGCTGGATCTCGGAGGTATCCTGCGAGATGGTCCAATCCGCCTGGGCGAAGAACCCGAACGCTAATGGCGAGCGCACGCTGCGGGCGTATCCCTGGATCAGCATCCCGTTCTCGGGCGTGGTCTGCAGCAGCACCGCCGGCCCCCAGGCAGCCGTATCCAGGCCGATTGCCAGGCGCACCTTGCTCAACGCCGGGTATTCCCGGGCGAAGGCGTACCCGCCCAGGTAGCCCAGCTCTTCGCCGTCGTCGAACAACAGGATAAGGTCGTTCTTGAGCGCCGGGCCGGCTTTGAGCGCCCGCGCCGTCTCCAGCAACACCGCCGCCCCGCTGCCGTCGTCGCCCGCGCCCGGGCCGTTGGGGGTCGAATCGGGGTGAGCGAGGATCAAAATTGCGCCGGTCGCCGCCTGCCCCGGGATTTCGACGAAAACGTTGTGCAGCGCCACGCTTCCCGCCGGGGTCGTCGAGGCCGTGTCCTGGACCTGGGGGGCCAGCCTGTCCTGCGCCAGGCTGTCGCGGATGAATGCAGCCACTCGCGCCATTTCGGCCGACCCGGCCGGGTGCGCCGCCTGGGCGATGACCTTAAGGGTTTCGAGGGCGCGCCCGGCCGAGAACTGCCCCGCGGGCGCATCTGCTGGCTGCACCGCCGGCAAAAACAGCGGCGCCAGGCCGTAAACTGCGGAAAAGACCATCGCCGCGCAGATACCGATTGCTGATACTGCTCGTTTGATCATCCAAACTCCTGGAATAATGCGCGAACTTCACGCTAATTATGCCACGCGGATTAAAAATCGCCCTGGAGTTTGGGGGGGCTTTTTATGACAATGGATTTTTGGCCGCCCACGCGGCCAAAAATCAATAGTCATTAATTCCCCCCGCCCGATTTTGGGGCGGGGGGTCAGGGGGGCCGCGGAGCGCTCCTGTGGAGTGGGGCCTTTTTTATCTTTCAGCCGTGAATCGGGGATGTTTCCGGCGGCTAAGCCGGAAACATCCCCATATCATGGATCTTATTATTCCATTGGCGTCATGAGCTGGAAGTAGTTGCCGTCCGGGTCGGCCAGGGTGGCGATCCAGCCCTGGTCCATGGGGTAGGGCGCCCGGATCACCTTTGCGCCCAGGGCCTTGAGGCGCTCAAATTCCTCTTTCACCTGGGTCGTCTCGAAATTCAGCATCACCCGCCCGGGATCTTTCGTGGGGCCGCCCATCTCGGAATGCTCCAGCACGCCGATGTAACCGTTGCCCGCCTGCCAGCCGGCAAAGCCGCTCTCCGGTTCCACCATGTCCGGCGGTTTGCCGATGACTTTTTCGTAGAAGGTCGCCAATACCTTGAATTGTTTGGTCCCGATCATGACCGAATTCAGATTCAACATTTCCCACGCTCCTTTCCGCCAACATATTGATAATATTTATCTATATTACCCAAATACCCCCTTATTATATTCCAAATACATAGATAGGGGTGCTTTGG
>DBMK01000130.1 GCA_002298885.1 Anaerolineaceae bacterium UBA700 | reverse complement strand
GCTGCACCTTCGGTGCAGCGTTCATCCTTAAACTAATTACGCCTCCCGCACGGGCATATACAGGTCCAGAGTCAGCTCTTCGAGCGGTACGTCGAAGACGCGGATGTGTTCCTCCAGGCACTGCCGGTTCCAGACCGGCGTGTAGGGGCTAGTTTCCACCCAGGCGACCAGCTTTTGCCAGGTATCGTAAATTGCCGCCACCCCCACGGCACGCGTGACGGCATACACGCCGCCCTCCACCTGCTTGACCTGGACCGGCGGCTCCACGGCCTGGTCCTGCGCCACCTCCATCCACACCTCGTAGCCGTAATTCGGGCTGCCAGGGGTCGGGTCCGGGTTGTTGAAGCCGAAGCAGCGCGGTTCCTGAGGCCTTGCCAGCAGGCCTTTTTCCTTTGCCCACCCCCGCAGGACGTTCCAGGCCATCATCTCAGGTTCGGCGCCGAAAGCCGTCGCGTAGGCCACCCGCATGGGCTCCAGCTTGACGATACGTACTTCCATCCCTTCCATTCTTCCCTCCATGAATGATGTTTGATTGATATCATTGTATAATCGAATATATGACATCTAATGTCATGTATTCGAACGTAATTAATGGTTTTCTGTGCGCAGCGAAGCTGCGCACAGAAAACCATTAGAGGAATTTTATGCGCGCCGACCGATTGATATCGCTCTTGATGATATTGCAGGCCCGTGGGCGAGTGACGGCTGAGATCCTGGCGGCCGAGCTGGAAGTCTCGGTGCGCACGATCTACCGCGACCTGGACGCCCTCAGCGCGGCCGGCATTCCAGTCTACGCCGAGCGGGGGGTGGGAGGTGGCTGCGCCCTGGTGGAGGAATACCGGGCCAGCCTTTCAGCCCTCACCGAGACCGAAGTACGCTCGCTGTTCCTGCTCAGCACTCCCGAGCCACTGGTGGCGCTCGGCATGGGCCAGACCTTGAAGGCGGCCTACCACAAACTAACGGCGGCCTTTCCCGACCTCCAGTCCGGGCAAGGGAAAGCACAACCGAGGGTTTACCTGGATTGGGCCGGATGGCGCACTCGCCGGGCCGCGCCGCACCTGCTGCTGGTTTACCAGGCGGTGCGCGAAAACCGCCGCCTGTTCATCCTGTATACCCTGGCCAACCGCATGCGCGTCCAGCAGACGGTGGAGCCCTATGGATTGGTGGCCAAGGCCGGCGCCTGGTACCTGATTTTTCGGGCGAACGGGAAAATGGATTGGCGCCAGGTGACCGGCCTGGAAGAGGCGCACCTCAGCGGCGAGACTTTCGAGCTTCCGCCGGATTTTAGCCTGGAAGCGTTCTGGAAAGGCGCCTGTGCCCGCATCGAGCAAGAAGCCCCGGTATACCGGGTGCGGGCGCGGGTCGACCCGGCAGTGGTCCCTTACCTTTCGACCCTTCCGGCGGTGAGCATCTCCATCGTCGTACCCGGCGAGCCTGACTGGCCGGAGGTCGAGCTGGAATTTGAGTCGATTTACGCCGCCCGGCAGCACATCCTGGGCCTGGGCAGAGCGATTGAAGTGCTGGCGCCCGAGCCTCTGCGCCGCAGCGTCATCGATTTTGCCGGGCAGATTGTCAGCCTGTACGCCTCAAAAGCAGGTTAAAATAGCCGCATAGACTAATCCTTCCGGAGGGATTTTTGATGGAGATCGTACGCGTTACCGAAGTGACCGATGAGATCGTCGAAGCGTTCAAATTCCTCACCCCGCAGTTATCCTCTTCGAGCGCAATCCCCGGGCGCGAGCAGCTTGCGGAGATCGCCGCCAACGAAACACTGTTCCTGGCCCGCGACCCGGCCCAGTCCGGGCGGATCGTGGGCTCGCTGACCCTGGTGACCTTTCGCATCCCGACAGGGGTGCGCGCCTGGATCGAGGACGTGGTGGTAGACCAGGCCGAGCGGGGCAAGGGCATCGGCGAGGCGCTGACCCGGGCGGCCCTCGACCGGGCAGCCGAACTGGGCGCCCGCACTGTGGACCTGACCTCGCGCCCTTCGCGCGAGGCTGCCAACCGCCTGTATCAAAAAGTGGGTTTCAAGCTGCGCGAATCGAACCTCTATCGCTATACCCTGGATTGAGTTTTTTTCAGGGATTTGGTCCGGGGTATCTCCCGACCAAATCCCTGTTTCAATTGATCGAATACAAAACAATTCCCACTTTGCAGATTTAATAAGTGCGATTAATCGTTGGCATGCTAAAATCATCGTGTGCCAGTAGATTTTTTGCACGCCTCCGCGTTGTCGATCATCGCCGCCGGGATTGCCTTCCTTCTGGCGGTGACCGCCCTCACCCGCCGCGGTTCGCCGGCCAGCATTCCCTTTGCCCTGGCTCTGCTGGCTGCAACGTTATGGCTGTTCTTCAACGGCCTGGAAAAATCCGCCATCACACTGCAAGATAAGATCTATTTCGCCCGGTTCCAGTACCTGGGAATACCCTATATCGGCCCAATGTGGCTGGTCTTTGTCTGGGCTTATCTACGCCAGAGTAATTGGAACTCACCGCGCCGCCTTGTGCCGCTGTTGGCCATTCCCGTAACCGGCACCCTGCTCGCCCTCACCAACGAGGCCCATCACCTGGTTTGGACGAGCGCCTATCTGGTTCCCGGCGATCCGTCCCGGTTGGCGTTCGACCATGGAGTCTGGTTTTGGCTCATCCTCACCGAAAACTACGTCTGCATTTTATTCGCTATTTTCTGGCTGGGGCGGGCACTGTGGCGTTATCCCCAGCTTTACCGCCGCCAGATGATCGCCTTGATGGCCGGCGCCTTCCTGCCGGTTGTAGGCAATGCCATCGACATTGCCGGCCTCTCCCCAATTAAGGGCCTGGAATTGACACCGCTTGCATTTGTTTTTTCCGGGCTGATTTACATATTCGTGGTCTTTCACTTACACCTGCTGCGCCTTGTCCCGGTGGTACGCGAGGCCTTGATCGAAGATTTGAGCGACGCCGTCCTGGTGCTGGATAACCAGGACCAGGTCGTCGACATCAACCAGGCTGCCTGCGCCCTGTTTGGCGTCAGCCAGGACCAGGTGATCGGCAAACCGATTGCTGCCCTGGCGCCGGTACTGGTAAAATTTCGCGCCAGCCGGGAAGTGGTCGAAGAGATTTGCCAGGGGGATGAAAAACCGGCTTACCTGGATCTGCGGGTTACCCCGCTGCGCGACAGCAGCAAACGCCTCACTGGCCGCCTGCTGGTGCTCCACGACGTCACAGCGCGCAAGCAGGCACAGCTTGAAATGGAACGCCTGTACCACATCGAGCAGCAGCGTGTGCTGGAGCTGAATGCGGTGCGCTCGATCACCATGGACCTCTCGGCAGAATTCGACCTGGAGGAACTGCTCGGGCGCATCCTGGCCCGCGCCCTGGAGTTGCTGGAAGTGAAGACCGGCGAGCTCGGCCTGTATAACGCCGAAAAGGACTGCGTGGAGGTGCTGACCAGTTATGGAATGGAGCGCAGCCACACCGGCGAGGCGCTGGCGATGGGTGAGGGGGTAATGGGAACGGTAGCCCAGAACCGCCAGCCGCTGCTGGTGGAGGATTACGCCTCCTGGGCTAACCGGTCCGCGAAATACGCCGAAATCAACCATTTCACCACCCTCGGCGTGCCGCTGCTGGCCGGCGGAGAGCTGTTGGGCGTGATCGTCGCCGGGGACGAGCGCAGCCACCGCACCTTTACCGAGCACGAGCTGGATTTGTTCAACCTCTTCGCCCAGGAAGCGGCCCTCGCCATCCACAACGCCCGCCTGTTCGACCAGATGAAGACCCTGGCGTCACACGATACGCTCACCGGCGTGTATAACCGGCGCAGTTTTTTCCAACTGGCGGCAATCGAAGTGGAGCGCGCCATGCGCTACAACAAGCCGCTAGCGGCCATCATGCTGGATATCGATAAATTCAAGCGGGTGAACGACACCTTCGGCCATGCCGCCGGCGACCTGGTGCTGCAGTCTATCGCCCACCTCTGCGTGCAGTCCATCCGCAAGGTCGACGTCATCGGGCGTTACGGCGGCGAGGAGTTTGCCATCATCCTGCCCGAGACGGACCTGGCGCAGGCCGGCTTGATCGCCGAACGCCTGTGCTCCGTAATCGCCGGCGCCTGCTACGAAACGCCCCGCGGCGAGGTCTGCCAAACCGCCAGCCTGGGCGTGTCTGCCCTGGACCGCGCTCACCCCGACCTGGATGCTCTCCTCGACCAGGCCGACCAGGCTCTCTACCTTGCCAAGCAATCCCGTAATGCAGTAAGAATTTACGAGCGTTGATATTATTTAACCACGGAGGCACGGAGTTCACGAAGAATGACTTTTAATAAGTCTTTCTCCGTGAACTCCGTGCCTCCGTGGT
>DBMK01000095.1 GCA_002298885.1 Anaerolineaceae bacterium UBA700 | reverse complement strand
CTGCTTCGCAGCCCAGAACAACCTCTATGTATTGTCTAGAGAATAAAGGATAGCAGCCGCAGCACGTCGAAGAAATCGCCGGCGGCGAACTGGATGGTGTTGGCGTCCTTCAGGCTGGCGCCGGGGTAGAACGAAGAGGCGTAGGCGCGGAAATGATCCTTGTAGCGGATCTCGACGGCGAAATGCTGGGGGAGCTGGATGCGGCAGCGGGAGAGGTCGCGCGAGAGCGCCTCGCCCACCCCCGTCCGGATGCGGTCCACGGCGAGCTGCGGCTGGAGGTTGATGGTGGCGCTGCCGCGGCCTTCTTTGACGGCCACACTGGTCAGGTCGGGCACAAGGGCGGCGGCTTCCTGGCACAGCCCGGCGTCGCCGGCGAGGAACACAACCGGCACGTTCACCAGGGCAGCGGTGTAGGCGGCGATCATGAACTCGGAGGCAAAGGTGTCGTTGATCTTGACGTAGTCGTAGCGCCCAGTGTTGGTGTGGGCCAGCGGGCTGGTGCCCGAGCCGCCGCGCGAGTGGTAGCCAACCATCAACATGGCCTGGAAGGTCTCGTCGACGCCCTCGACCATCATGTAGGGGTGCCCGCTCCAGCCGCGCAGCAGCTTGGCCTCCGGCGGCAGTTTTGTGGCGAGGATGTTACGCCCGGTATCGTGGGCGTCCTTGACCCAAATCTCGGTCGCCCCGGCCTTCAGGGCGCCCTCACAGGCGGCAGCCACCTCGGCGGTCATCTGTTCGCGGAACTCGGCGTAATCCGGCTCCTTCTTTTCGGTCTCGTCCCAATGGGTGGTGCCGGTGATGCCTTCGATGTCAGCGCTGATGTAGACTTTCATGATGTTTCCTCCATTATATCTAATTTTCCTAGCCCCTTCAGCACCCTCTCAGGCGTCAGGGGAAACTCGTCGAACCACACACCGGTGGCGGCGTGGACGGCGGCGGTGACGGCGGGGGCAAGGCACATGTTCATCACCTCGCCCAGGCCGCGGGCGCCCCACGGGCCGCGCGGGTCGGGGGTTTCGAGCACGATGGTCTTGATCTCCGGCGGGATGTCGACCATGGTTGGCACCAGGTAGGTGGACAGGCTGGGGGTCAGCACCCGCCCGTCCCGCTCGATGAAGTTCTCCATCACGGCGTAGCCCACGGACTGGATCAGCCCACCCTGGATCTGACCTTCCACCTGCTGCGGGTTGATGGCCTTGCCCACGTCGATGGCGCACACGATGCGCTCGATCTCCACCTGCCCGGTCTCCATATCCACGGCCACCTCGGCGGCCTGGGCGGTATAGGAATAGGCCACGTTCGGGTCGCACTGCCCGGTGAGGGGGTCGGGGGCGGTAGTCGGATGGGGAAGGTAAGTATGCTCCAGTTTCACCGGGCGGTCCTCGTCGCGCCATTTCTGCAGGGCCAGATCGGCCCCTTCTTTGATCGCATTGCCGATGAAAAAGGTCATGCGCGAGGCCGACACCGCCCCGGCATCCTTCACCTCTGCCGTGTCGGTTGAGATCAGCTCGACCTGCTCCATTTCGATTCCCAGGGCGTCGGCTGCCATCTGGGTGATGACGGTGTGAGCGCCCATGCCCACCTCGCTGGCGCCGTGGCGGATGACCGCCCGCTCGATGTGCGTGCCGCCGTACAGCTCGATGCCCACCGTGCACGACTCGGGGTATCCGAACGAAAAACCCACGTTCTTGTGGGCGCAGGCCAGGCCCACGCCGCGGCGAACCACCGGGCGGGCAGGATCGGGCGTGCCCAAAGGCCCATCTTTGGGCTGCCAGCCGGACTCCCCCTGCTGCCAGGCGGAGCCCAGGGCGCACTGCTCGGTGACCTGGCGGATGCTCACGCCGGGCGGGAAGGGCGCACCGCTGGTCTGCAGCGAGCCCTCGCGGGCCAGGTTGCGCATGCGCAGTTCCACCGGGTCCATGCCCAGGGCGTCCGCCAGCTTGTTGACCTGCATTTCGGCGATGTAGGCCCCCTGCGGGCCACCAAAGCCGCGGAAGGCGCCGCGGGGCACGTTGTTGGTGTAGACGTCGAGGGCATCGACACTGACGTTGGGGATCTCGTACGGCCCGAGGGAGTTGACGACCGAATTGGCGGTGACGATGCTGGTGGTGAACTTGTAGGCGCCGCCGTCGGTCAGGATTTTGACCTCGGCCGCCACGATCTTGCCGGCGCGGGTAGCGCCCCAGCGGGTGTAAACCCGGAAGGGATGGCGCTTGCAGTGGGCGATAATCGATTCCTCGCGGCTCCACACCACCCGCACTGGGCGGGGAGTGCCGCGCCGGTGCAGCTCGAGCGCAGCCAGGCCGACGATGATCTGGACAGAGATGTCCTCGCGCCCGCCAAAGGCGCCGCCGGTCATTGGGTAGACCACGCGCACCTGCTCCTCGGGCAGGCCCAGGGCATGGGCAATCTGCTTGCGGTCCTTAGCGCCCCACTGCCCGGTGGTGTGGATGGCCAGCCGGCCTTCGGAGTCGACGTAGGCCAGGCCGGCCTCGGTCTGCAGGAAGGCGTGCTCCTGAGCCGGGGTATTGTAGACGGATTCGACGACGACATCGGACTGGCGGAAGCCTGCCTCTAGGTCGCCGTTGCGCAGGATGTGCGTGCTGAACAGGTTGCTGCCCAATTCCGGGTGCAGCAGCGGCGCATCCGAGGCCAGGGCCTCTTCCACGTCGCACACCACCGGAAGGTCCTCGTACTCCACGGCAATCAGGTCCAGGGCGCGGCAGGCGATATCTTCGGACTCGGCCACCACGGCCGCCACCCGGTCGCCCACGTAGCGCACCCGGTCGGCGAACGGCTTGGCGCACGGCCCGCACAGCACCGGCTGGTCGTAGGTGTAATAGCCGAACTCGTTGCAGGGCACGTCGCCCGAGGTGAATACGGCGATTACGCCCTCCAGTGCCTCGGCGCGGCTGGCGTCGACGTGCTTGACGATGGCGTGCGGGCGGCGGGCCATCAACATCTTTAAATAGGCCTGTCCCGGCAGCAGCATGTCCGAGGCGTATACAGCTTCGCCTTTGACCTTTGCCAGCGCGTCCACGCGCGGCACCGATTGGCCGATGTATTTCATTTGCACGCTCCAGTTCAAATTTGGGGAACAAAGTGTTTTTTGGACGGGCTTTGCCCGTCCAAAAAACACTTCTAATCCAATTATATCGCAGGCGGCCCTTGCAGGATGCGGCGGCGCATGGCTTCCAGGGGCCATTCGTCCAGCCAGTCGCAGCCGAAGTGCTGCGGATTAAGCTGCTCCAGCCACCAGGTGACGCCGGCCTCGGCAAACGGCCGCACCCGCTCGGCCGCCCGGGCCGGGTCGCCGCCGGGAGTGGGCGCCGTGCTGTAGACCACGTCGTAAGGGGCGTCGCTGCTGCGCATGGCGAGCGTATATTGGACCGCTTCCTTGAGCTGGGTCAGCTCATCCCCTTTTTCGCCGCGCATCTGTGGGATCATGCCATCCCAGCGGGCGGCGCGGCGAAAGGGAGCCCGGTGCGGCCAGTTGCCCGCCACCCACACCGGGATGCGCGGCTGCTGGAGCGGCGCGGGCAAGAATTGGGCCTCTTTAACATGAAAGTGGCGGCCCTCATAGCTGAACGGCCGCCCGCTCCACAGCCCGGTGATGACGTCCAGGCTCTCGTCCAGCATCTGGCCGCGGGCTACGAGGTCCAGCTCTTCGCCGAAATTGCTCCACTCGGCCTCCTGGCCACCGCTGCTGCCCAGGCCCACCCCCAGCACCAGGCGGCCGTTCGACAGGCGGTCGAGCGAGACCGCCTCGCGGGCCACTTTCCAGGGCCGCCGGCGGGCCAGGGGGGTGACCAGGGCGCCGATGCGCAGGGTGTGGGTGGCGGCGGCTACGGCGCTCAGGGCAATCCACGGATCGACCATGGGGATGACGAAAGCCCGGTTGATGTGATCCCACAGGAAGAAGCCGTCCCAGCCAGCGCCCTCGGCGTCCTGGGCCAGGCTCACCAGGGTGCGGGCGTCGCCGAAGGCTCCAAAGTTTGGCAGGTATAATGCGTATTTCATGCAGATTCTCCTCGGTTATATGGACGGATTAATTGTAGCATTTGTCCGGCGGGCGGGGTGTTTCTTGTCGGGCGAGGACGCCCGACCTACGGTAACCCGGGGATTCGGCCAAAGGTAGGGACGCGGGCCGGTACCTGACGCATGCGGGAACTAAGGATTCTTGCCATTCAGAGAATCGACCCGGGTGGGCCAGGGCAGGTCTACCATTTCAACGACGGTGATTCGTCCATGCACCGACCTGCCCCAACGCCACCCGCGTCCGCCGTAGTGTCGGGTCGGTGAAATTCACGGTTTCCATCAGGAGGAGCGTAGACCCGCCCAGGCCGGCAGATTCCCCCGGCGAAACCGGGGCAGGTCTGCGATCGGGATGAGCGGAGCGCGGGCGATTCACAGACCTGCCCCTTCAACCGGTGGGCGGGCAGGGATGGGTAGGCTATAATTGGTCCATTCCATAAATGCCAAAAAGGCAAAACGGTCTCGATGTTCGGATATTTGTTGTTGGGAATAACCTACGCCTTTGCTGCGGCGGTGCAGCCGGGGCCGTTCCAATCTTACCTGGCGGCGCAGGCGCTCAGCCGGGGCTGGCGGCGCACGCTGCCGGCAGCCCTGGCCCCGTTGATCAGCGACGGGCCGATCATCCTGCTGGTGCTGCTGGTGCTGAGCCAGGTGCCGCCCTGGCTGCAGAACGTGCTACAAGTGGCGGGTGGGCTCTTCCTGCTATACCTGGCATACGGCGCCTGGAAGACCTGGCGCGATTATCACGCCGCGGCGCCGGCCGCGGGCGGCCAGAAGACGCTGCTGAAAGCCGTGCTGGTGAACCTGCTCAACCCGAACCCGTACCTGGCGTGGAGCCTGGTGATGGGCCCGCTGCTGCTCAAAAGCTGGGGCGAGGCACCGGCCAACGGGATTGCCCTGCTGGTGGGTTTTTACACCACCATGGTCGCCTGCCAGGCGGGGATCATTCTGCTCTTTTCGGCCGCCGGCGGCCTGGGACCGCGGGTCGGGCGGATCCTGGTGGGAGTCTCAGCCCTGGCCCTGGCCTGCTTCGGCGTGTATGAGCTATGGGCCGGCATCAGCAGCGCGCTAGGTTAAAGGTTTGTTTCCGGCAACGAAGTTGCCGGAAACAAACCTTTAAGCATTGCGCTTAATGATGACGGCGGTGAAATCGTCCTGGTGGGGGAGGTCGTTGCTGTGGGATTGGACGGCGAGCCACAACTGCTGGCAGATATCCTGAGCCGGGGCGGCCTGGGCGGCAGTGCAGGCTTTTTGCAGGCGGGCCAGGCCAAACTGCTGCCCATTGAGGTCAGCGGCTTCGGTCAGCCCATCGCTGTATAACAGGGCCATTCCGCCGGACGGGATGGTCAGGCATTCTTCATCGATGAACAGGTCCTCGAATAAGCCCAGCGGCTGTCCGGGCTGCACTGGCACGGCGACCGGCGCTCCGGCCGCATCCAGGACCAGCGGCAGGGGGTGCCCGGCCCGCCCGTAATTCAAAACCCCGCTCTCGAAATCCAACACTGCGTAGATCAGGGTCACGTACATGCCGGATGCATTCATCTCCAGCAGGTAGCGGTTCATGTTGGCCAGCACCTGGAGAGGGCTATTGGCGCGGGTGGCCTCGGCGCGCACCAGGCTGTAGGTGAGGGCCATAAACAGCGCTGCCGGCAGTCCCTTATCCGACACGTCGCCGATGACGATTCCCAGCCGGCGTTCGTCCAGGGCGATGAATTCGTAGAAATCGCCGCCCACGGCGCTGGCCGGGACCATCAACGCCCCAATATCGTAGCCGTCCGGCCGGGGCAGGACCTCGGGCAGAATGCTCTGCTGGGTCTGGCGAGCAATCTCCAGCTCGCGCTCCAACTGGCTGAGCAATTGGCGCTGGCGGTCGCGCAGGCGTTTTTTCTCCAGGCTGGCGTCGATGCGCGCCTTGAGCAGCACCTGGTTGACTGGCTTGATCAGGTAATCCTCGGCCCCCATCTCGATGCATTTGACCACGCTGTCGATCTCCTCCAGGGCGGAGGTGACCAGCACCGGCAGGTCGCGCAGGCGCGGGTCGGCGGTGATGTGCTCGAGTACCTGATAGCCGTTCATCTCGGGCATCTCGATGTCGAGCAGCAGCATCTCGAACGACTCGGCCTGCAGGCGCTCCAGGGCCTGGCGCCCGTTCTCGGCGTAACACACCGAATGGCCCTGCTGCTCCAGGTGGCGACCCAGGAGCAGGCGGTTCACCCGGTTGTCGTCCACAACCAGCAGGCGGCCCCCGGCTGCCTCAGTCATCGCAAAGGGCCCGCAGCGAGCGCTGCACGGGATCGTAACCGGCGATCAGCTCTCTGACCTTGAGCTCGGCATCCGCCAGCCGTCCTTCCTTGCCCAGCGCCTCCAGCTCGCGCGCCAGGGCGCCGAACTGCAGCGCCCCCAGGCTGCAGCTCGAGGATTTGATCGAGTGGGCCACGGTGCGAAAGGCTTCCGCCTCCTCGTTAGCCAGGGCCTGCTGCAGCCTGGCCATCAGCAAAGGCGTTTCCACGCAGTAAGCCTCGACAAGCTCATTGATAAATGAGGCGCCCATGTCAGTTTTGATCTGCTCGAATGTCGACAGATCGATAACAAGTTGGGGTTCCATAAATTATCCCTGGCTCCTTGAATTTATCTTCATCAGGGCTTTGACCAGCTCGTCGGTGCGGATGGGCTTGCTGACGTAATCGTCCATTCCAGCCGCCAGGCACATTTCGCGGTCGCCCTGCATGGCGTTGGCGGTCATGGCCACCAGGGCGGGGCGTTTCCCGGCCGGCCAGCGGGCGCAAATGCGGCGCGACGCCTCCAGGCCGTCCATTTCGGGCATCTGCACGTCCATCAGCACCACGTCGTAGCTCTGGCGCTCCACCGATTCGACCGCTTCGATCCCATTGGAGGCTACATCGGCCCGGTAGCCCATCTGCTCGAGCATGCGCAGGGCGATCTTCTGGTTGACGACCACGTCCTCGGCGAGCAGGATGCGCAGCGGGTGGCGCCTGGCCATTTCAGGATCCATCTGCGGGCGGGCGGGAGCGCTGCGATCCTGGCGGGCGGGCTGTTCGGCCAGGATACCCATGAGCACGTCGTATAACTGAGACGGCTTGACCGGCTTCGGCAGGCTGGCGGCAAAATCGACCAGCTCGGAATCGGCCTCGCGCCGCCCGAGTGAGGTGAACAGGACGAGCGGCAGCTCGTCTGCGCTGCGTAGCTTGCGGATGCCGGCTGCCAGGCTGATGCCGTCCATTTCGGGCATGGCCATGTCCAGGATCGCCAAATCGAAGCCTTCGCCGGCCTCCAGCCAGCCCAGGGCCTCCAGCGGCGAGGCGGAGGCGCGCACCTGCATGCCCCAGTTGGAAAGCTGGCGCTGCATGATCAGGCGGTTGGTGGCGTTATCGTCCACCACCAGGATGCGCTTCTGGCTCAACGGAGCCTGGACGCCGCGCAGGTCGCGGCGCACTCGCTCGGGCAGCGGGGCCGGTACCTCGGGCAATGTAAAGGAAAACACGGCTCCCATTCCCGGCACGCCCTCGCTCTCGGCCCACATCCGGCCGCCCATAATTTCCACCAGGCGGCGGCTGATGGCCAGCCCCAGGCCGGTGCCGCCGTATTTGCGGCTGGTGGACGAATCGGCCTGGCTGAAGGACTGGAACAGGCGCCCCATTCGGTCGGGCGGGATGCCAATGCCGGTATCGCGCACGCTGAACAGCAGCGCCGGCGCCTGCCCGCCGGCCTGGGCGGGTAGGCGGCTCACGCTCAACACCACCTCGCCCTCTTCGGTGAACTTGACGGCGTTGCTCAACAGGTTGATCATCACCTGGCGCAGGCGGGTCACGTCGCCGTGGATTGCCTGGGGCAGGTCGTCATCGATCTGGTAGGCCACCTCCAGGCCTTTCTCAATGGCCCGCGCCGCCACCAGGTCGAGAGCGCTTTCCACGCACTCGCGCAGGTCCAGCGGCCGGTTTTCCATTTCCATCTTCCCGGCCTCGATCTTGGAGAAATCCAAAATGTCGTTAATGATCGTCAGCAGGGCATCGCCGCTGTTGCGGATGATCTCGGCAAACTCGCGCTGCTCGCGGGTCAGTTCGGTGTCCAGCAGCAGGCCGCTCATGCCGATCACGGCGTTCATGGGGGTGCGAATCTCGTGGCTCATGGTGGCCAGGAAGGCGCTCTTGGACGCATTGGCGGCTTCGGCCTCCTGGCGGGCCTTTTCGGTCTCGGCGAACAGGCGGGCGTTCTGCACGGCGATAGCGGCCTGGCGCGAGAGGCCAATGAGGAAATCCAGCTCGGCCTGGGTGAAGGGCTCGCCGCCGGTACGCCAGACGGCCATCAGGCCGGTGATGTTCTCGCTATCCAGCATGGGTGCGATCATCAGGCGTTCTTCGACGGTGGACATAGAGGTGCCGGGAACCAGGTAGGCGCGCGGGTCCTGGCGGGTGTCGGCCACCATTTCGGCTTTGCGCTGTTGAGCCACGCTGCCGATGATTCCCTGGCCGTAACGGATGGTGTCCTGCAGGATCTCCTCGGCATCCACCCCGACGGCGGCAATGGCGCGGAAGACGCTGCCGTCGCCCTCGGGCAGGAAGACAACGCTGGATTCAGCGTCCAGCAGGCCGTGGGCCTGGACGACGATGCGCTGCAGCACGGTTTGGAGATCCAGCGAGGAGGAGATTTCCCGCCCGACCTCGGCCAGGGCGGCCGTCTCGTTGGCGCGGCGCTGCATTTCGGAGTACAGGCGAGCTTTTTCGATGGCCACGCCCACGTTAGAGGCCAGGGTAGTCAGCAGGCGCACATCGTTTTCATTGAACTGGCCTTCGTGCTGGGTGCTCTGCACGCTGATCACACCGATGGCCTGCTTGCCGGCAATGATGGGCACGCCCAGGTACGAGAGGGCTTCCTTGCCGATCAGCACGGATCCAAGCTCGACCCGGCGGGCGCTCATGTCCTTATTGACCAGCAGCGGCTGGCCGGTCTGGATAATCTTGCTGGTCAGGCCTTCCCCAAGCCTGAGGGGTGTGAATTTTTCGCCGTATTCGTAGTGGAAGTTGATGACGTTGGTCTGCGGGTCGAGCAAAGCAACGTAGACCACATCGGCCGAGAAAGTCCGGCGCATTTGCTCGCCGGTGAGCTGGATGAGGGCGTTTAGTTCCAGCTCCGCAGCCAGGGCCTGGCTGACGGTGTTGATGGTCGCCAATTCAGCGGCGCGCTGCTCGGTCTCGCGCAGCAGGCGCTGAGTCTCCTCGAACAGACGGGCATTTTCGAGCGCCACGCTCATGCTATTGGCCAGGGTCTGCAGCAGGCGCAGGTCCGATTCGCTGAAGGCGTTCTCGTGGTCGATATTCTGCAAGTTGATAACCCCGGTCACTTCCCCGCCGACCAGCATGGGGACCCCCATCCAGGATTTTGGGGGCTCGCCGCCCATCAACTGCGCACCGAATTCCCCGGCTTTTTCAGTAACGTTCTGGTTGACCATCAGCGGCTGGCGGGTTTGGATGATATGCGTGGAAAAGCCGGACGTGAGCGAGCGCGGCTCGTAATAAAAACGCTCACGCTTTTCGATAGTATAAGGGTAGCTCACCATATTGGTTTTTGCGTCATAGGTCAGGATCATCACCACCTGGGCATTGAACAGGTCGCGGATCTTTTCCCCCACCAGGTCGTAGATGGCCTGCATGTCCAGCTTGGAGGCCAGGCCTTCCTGCACGCTGTTGATAATGGAGAGCTCGGCGGCGCGCTGCTGTTCGGCCTTGAACAGGCGCTCGGTCTCGTCGAACAGGCGCGCATTTTCGAGCGCCACGCTCATGGACGACGCCAGAGTCTGCAGCAGGCGCACGTCCGAATCGCTGAAGGCGTTCTCGTGATCGACGTTTTGCAGGCTGATGAAGCCCCGGGCTTTGTCGCCGGTTACCAGGGGCACAAATACCATCGATTTTGCCGGCTCGGTGCCGGGAGTGATCGCCATGCCCATCTTTCGAATCATCCGGGGCGCGTTATCATTAATCAGAACGGTCTGGCGGGTCCGAGCAATGTGGGTATGCAGCTTATTGAAAGCGAAAGGCTCCGGCACATAATAGCGCAGACCCTTTTCATAAATGTAATTCATGGTCGACATCCTGGTTTCCAGGTTGAAAGACACGATCATGACGCTCTGGGATTCGAAGATATCACGTACCTTATCGCCCACCAGGTCGTAAATCGCCTGCATACCCAGGCGAGAAGCCAATCCCTGCTGCACACTGTTGATGATGGCAAGCTCAGCCGTGCGCTGCTGTTCGGCTTTGAACAGGCGCTCAGTTTCGTCGAACAAGCGCGCATTTTCGAGCGCCACACTCATGGACGAGGCCAGGGTTTGCAGCAGGCGCACGTCCGCCTCGCTGAAGGCGTTCTCGTGGTCGATGTTTTGCAGGCTGATGAATCCCTTGACCGCATCACCCACCATCAGCGGCACGAACAGCATGGATTTGGGGGATTCGGTCCCGGGTACGGTGGACATTCCCAATTCTGTCCCGCGCCGGTCCGCATCCTCGTTAATCAGCACGGTCTGGCGATCCTGGATGACGCTGGTCATAAAACGCGTCAAGGGCCGCCCTTTCAATGCGCCGTAGTGTACGCCCTTTTCGTAAACATAATTGCTGGTCGCCATCCCGGTTTCCAGGTTGAACGAAGAGATCAGAACGCTCTGGGCGTCGAAAATTTCACGGATTTTATCGCCCACCAGGTCGTAAATGGCCTGCATGCCCAGGCGGGAGGCCAATCCACCTTGGATGCTTTCGACGATGTCCAGCTCAGCCGTGCGCTGGTTGAGTTCGCGCTGCAGGCGCAGCATATACACCTGCTCGACAACATCCTCAATCTTTTCCGATAATTTCACCTGCTTGGTCGCCACACCAGACCTCCCGCATCCGATTTCACCGGCTGTGATATCAATGAAGCGAAGTTGAGTCAAGGTTAGATGACAATTCGCATCAATATTATCACAAAAAGGATCTTTTAATCGAGATTGCGGCGCTGTCGCGCCGCAATCTCGATTAAATTTCCGGTTACTTGCTAACCCGGGGAATAAAAACGTGCTGCCAGCCGGCAGTGTTGGGGAGGACGAAGAGGGTGATCGAGCTGCCGGGGTAGACGGCGGTGAATCCGGAGGCGCCCACGGCCTGGTCCGGCAGGGTGGCGATGGCGTTGAGCTGGTCGATGGAATAGCGGTAAACTTTGGCGCCGGAACCGGCGGCGAAACCGCCCGTGTTGAGCGCGGCCGACAGCGGGCCGGCGGTCTTGTTGATCACCAGCACGGTCAAGGCGCCATCCTGGGCGCGCTGGGCGGCGAATACCGAGAGCTGGCTGCTATCGACGCTGGCGGCCTGCACCCCGGTCTCGCCGAAGCGGCTGCCGCTGCCGTCGTAGTTGCGATACATGCGGAAGGCGTAAGCCCCAGGCTCAGTGGAGGCAGGCGGCCCCCACAGCGTGGCCAGGTCCAGGCCCTCGCGCCCGAAGATGCCCAGCACGTCAGCCTGGGCCAGGGCGCCGTTGATGTGGCACATGGCTCCCCAACTGTACTCGCTCAGCGCCAGTTTGGTGCCGGGATAATCGGCGGCGACCCAGGCGCGCATGCGCGGGATCAGGTTCACCTTGTCGGAGATCCAGCTCTCATCGGTGTAGGTGGAATCCCACAGCGAGCGGGTGGAGCGCAGGCGCATCTGCTGGGTGGCAGCATCGCCGGCGCTGTTGGAGACCGAGTCGAAACTCTGCGGGTAGTAATGCAGGTCCAGGTAATCGAGAATGCGCTGCCCGTGCTGCTGCTGGTAGGCGCGCATCTGCTGCAGGTACCACTCCACGAAGGGTGTGTTGTTGTGCGCCAGTCGGTCCTGGGGGTTGTTCCACCAGGCGCCGCCGGGGGCGGCATCCAGGGCCGAGTAGAAATAGGCCGTCCAGCCCCACAGCACCGGGCCGAGAGTCTGGGCGGCGGGGTCGCTGGCCTTGATGGCGGGAGCATATTGGACCGTGCGGTCGCGCAGCTCATCGTAGGACGTGGGCTGGGGGTGGACGTCGACGTGGGTGGAATTCCACAGCATGGGCTCGTTGTCCAGGTTATAGAAGCGCACCCCGCCCTGGGCGGCGCTGCCGTATTTCGCCTTCAGGTGGTCGATCCAGGCCTGGACGAAGGATGGGCTGATGGCGACGCTGGTGTCGGTGGGGGCGTTGCCGGTGATCTGCTTGCCGGTGGACTGCAGGATGCCGTTGCCGCAGTCCGGCGCCCAATAATCCGTGGACTGCTGCGCCCCGTATTTGGCTACGCTGAAGCCGCAGGTAAGCGCCCGGCTCTTGGGGGTCCATCCGATAAGGGGCACGGTCAGCAGCACCTGGGTTCCGGTGCGCTGGGCCTGCTCCACGAACTTGTCGCTGGCCGAGCCGTCGGGCAGGGCACCCGGGTTGGAATTGTCGTTGGGAATATTTTCGTAGTACCAATCCCGCGCCCGGTTGGAGGTGTCGTTCTGCCAGTTGTAGCGGGTGGTGCTGTTGCCGCCCCAGCGCTGCACGGGCAGGGCCAGCTCCTTCGCCAGGGCCTCATCGGGGAAATTGAGTCCGTAGATGTATGGGCTGATGGTGTGGCGCCCAGCGGAGACGTCCACCGAGAGCGCTGGCCCGGCGGTGACGGCCGGGGGTGTGATCGGCGCGGTGACCAGGGCTACGTCGTCGACGTAAAACGTGGGCTGGGCTTTATCGGTGGGGTTGGACCAGGCGATGGTTTTGATCGAGGCGGGCGTCCCCAAGCCGGCCAGGGAGAGGCTGATCTTCGTCCAGGTGTTGGCGGCGGGAGTCACGTCCTGGCTGACGCTGGAGCAGTCGTTACCGGCCGAGACGCGCACGCTCTGCCCGCCGCTGCTGCCGCCGTTGATCCAGAACTCGAGGGTGTTGGCGGCGGCGGTGGTGGGCGGGGCAGCGTTGGTGCCAATCTGCAGGCCGCTGTAGGCGCCGTTGAGGGTGGCAGAGATCGAAGCAGTGCCGCCGTGGCGCGTGGCAGCGTTGGCAAAGTCATGGGTCTGGGTGCCCCACGACCAGTCCTCCCAGCCGGAAGCCAGGGAATCGCCGTAAAGGACGATGTTGGCAGGACCGGCAATGTCTCGGACGCCGAGAAGCTGGAAGGCAAGGGACAAAAGAAGAAGTAATCGCGTTGGCGTAATTAACCTGCTCATTAAAAATGATTATAGAGATTCGCAGGGGGGAATACCCAACGGGGGGATTACATTAATGTAATGCAGCGGAATCTATTGTTGTGGTTTTTCTTGCCTGCTTCGCAGGCAAGAAAAA
>DBMK01000131.1:416-4403 GCA_002298885.1 Anaerolineaceae bacterium UBA700 | reverse complement strand
ATACCCGCCGGAAAACGCATTAACATTACTATCCCCCGATTTCGCTCATGACACGGTTTAACGCCACCTCGCCATCGGCAAGGCCGTGGCCCCAGGGCTTGTGCCAGATGCCGTCCAGGATGATCTGGCGCAGGTCTTCAATCGACGCGCCGTTGCGCAGCGGGGTCAGCAGGTCCACCTCTTTTTCGCGCAGCAGGCACAGGCGCAGTTTTCCGTCGGCAGTAAGCCGGGCCCGGCTGCAGGTGGCGCAGAACGGCAGGCTGACCGATGATATGAAGCCCAGCTCGCCTTTTGCACCCGGAAGGCGGTAAAGGCGCGCCTCGCCGTCTAATTTGCCTTCGTTCAGCAGTTCCAATGGGCCCAGGGCTTCCACGATCTGTTCCTGCATCTCCTCAGCCTTTACCACCTGGGACTGCTGGAAATCGGTTGCGCCGGCAAACGGCATCATTTCGATGAAACGCACCTGCCAGGCGTGCTCACAGGTCAGGCGGGCCATGTCGATAACGTCGCCGTCGTTGAAGCCGCGCACCACTACCGAATTGAGTTTAATCGGGGTCAGCCCGGCCCGTTCGGCTTCCAGGATGCCCTCCCAGACGTCGTCGAATCTGCCCCGGCGGGTGATGCGCTCGAATCGTTCGGGGTCGAGCGTGTCCAGGCTGATATTGACCCGCTGGAGGCCGGCCTGTTTGAGCGGGCGGGCCAGCTTTTTCAGCAGCACGCCGTTGGTGGTCATCGAGAGCGACTCGATCCCCGGCACGTCGGCGATACGCCGCACCAGGTTCACCACGTGCAGGCGCACGGTCGGCTCGCCGCCGGTCAGGCGAAACTTATCAAACCCCAGGCTGGTGAACAACTGGATCAGTTGGATCAGCTCATCGTCCTGCATCAGCTCGGCGGTGGGGCGGAATACCATTTCCTCCGGCATGCAGTAAACGCAGCGCAGGTTGCATTTGTCGGTCAGGCTGATGCGCATGTAATGAATGTTGCGTCCGAAACGGTCGAGAGCCATAAAGGGTCCTGGAGTATAGAAGATATTTATATATATTATAACAAATAAACAGACTAAGCAGAGTTAGAATGTCCTAATATCCATTAACGGTGGTTTTGAGCGGTTTCGGCAAGCAGCGCCTGCTGAAACCACTCAAAACCACCGTTAGTGGATATTAGCCACCGGCTACGGGGGGAAAAATATCGACCCGGTCGTTTTCAGCCAGCGAGGTTTGCAGTCCCAGGGGGGATAGCTGGAGGTCTTTTCCGTTGATCATCACGTGCACGTAGGGCAGGAGGCGGTTATTTTCATCCAGCAGGCGTTTCTGCAGCGCCGGGTACTTTGCGACGATGGCTTCAAGAAGCTGCTTGGCGGTAGCATTCCCCGGCAGATCGAATTCCACCGTCTTACTCCCGACTGCCGTGCGGAACGTGGCGAAAAAGTTTACTTGCATGTTCATACCTTGCTGAATTATAACCGCTGTTCAAAATTTGGTTCTTTGGTGCGATATTCCCCACAAAAATCCACATATTTATTTCTTCTGAGGATGAAATATTTGTGCCTCTGTGATTGTTGTCACTAGTACTTGTCTGTGAAACGAAAGATAATATTTTAAGGAGATTTTTCTTACAATTATTATCTGATTCACACTTTCCTGTCAGGAGGAAGAATGCCCCCCAAGGGACGAATCGTCGTCAACGAGATCTACTGTAAGGGCTGCGAGCTGTGCGTCACTGCCTGTCCGCAGCACGTCATTGGCCTGGCTCAGGAACGCTTGACCCCCAAGGGTTACCATCCGGCGGAACTGATCGCCGAGGGCTGCACCGGCTGCGTGGTCTGCGCCATCGTTTGCCCTGAAGCGGCCATCACGGTCTATCGCCAGTCGACCAAAGCACGCGCTGTGGTATAGGAGAAAAAATGGCGAGAGAACTTTGGAAAGGGAATGAAGCCATTGCCGAGGCGTCGGTAAGAGCGGGGCTGCAGGCTTATTTTGGCTATCCAATCACGCCGCAGACCGAGCTGTTGGAATACCTGTCCTGGCGTATGCCGGAATTGGGCCGGGCTTTCGTCCAGGCCGAAAGCGAGCCGGGCGCCATCAATATGGTGTATGGCGCAGCCTGCACGGGCGCCCGGGTGATGACCTCTTCTTCCAGCCCTGGCATCAGCTTGATGATGGAAGGCATTTCTTACATTGCGGGCACCGAGGTGCCCATGGTGCTGGTCGACGTGATGCGCGGCGGCCCTGGCCTGGGCAATATCGCCCCGGCCCAGGCGGATTACAACCAGATCGTGCATGGCGGCGGCCACGGCGATTACCACCCCATCGTGCTTGCCCCGGCCAGCGTGCAGGAATCGATCGATCTGACCGTTTTGTCCTTCGACCTGGCCGAAAAATACCAGTCGGTTTGCGTGGTGCTGACCGATGGATCGCTGGGACAAATGATGGAACCGGCAGAAATGCCGGCGATGCAGCCGCTTAAAACGGTCTATCCCGAGTGGGCAACCACCGGCGCCGAGGGACGCCCAAGACGGTTCTTGACATCCATCAATTTGAATCCCCCCGATCAAGAAATTACCAATTTCCGCCTATCGCGGCGTTGGCAGCAGGTGCAGGCCAACGAGGTGCGCTACAAGGAATATTACCTGGACGATGCAAAGTACGTCGTCGTTGGGTTTGGCTCTGCCGGGCGTATCGCTCTTTCGGCGGTCAGGGCGGCGCGGGCAGAGGGCATCCCGGTCGGTTTGCTGCGCCCGATCACCGTCAATCCGTTCCCGGAGAAAATCCTGGACGAATTGAGCCGCAAGGTCGAAGGCATGCTGGTGGTAGAGATGAACAATGGGCAGATGCTCGAAGATGTGCGCCTTGCGACCCGCGTGCGCGTTCCGGTTGAGTTCTACGGGCGCATGGGCGGCGTTATGCCCCTGCCCGACGAGGTGCTCTCCGAGATCCATTCTCTGGTCAAAGGTCCTCGCACCACCGAGGGCCATCCGCGCGACCGCTGGCTGGCGCGCATGGCTGGCATGAATTAATTCCGCGCATTCACCAAGGAGACAGGTATGGTAATTCTCGATACGGAACTTGAGCAGGTTGTATATCAGCGCCCCCGATCATTCACCGATGTGAACACGCATTATTGCCCCGGCTGCACGCACGGTGTGGCTCACCGCCTGGTGGCGGAAGTACTGGATGAAATGAACCTGCGCGAACAGACCATCGGCGTGGCTTCGGTGGGTTGTTCGGTCTTTGCCTACAACTATTTCGATATGGATTTCGTCCAGTCCCCGCACGGTCGGGCCCCGGCCATGGCCACCGGCATCAAGCGCGTTTTACCCAACCGGATTGTGTTTACCTACCAGGGCGATGGCGACCTGGCCTCGATCGGCGCCGCTGAGATCACCCACGCCGCAGCGCGGGGTGAGAATATTACCGTTATTTTCATCAACAACACCAATTACGGCATGACCGGCGGCCAGATGGCTCCCACCACCCTCCCCGGCCAAAAGACGACCACGTCGGTCAACGGGCGCGATGTGGAAACCCAGGGTTACCCCATCCGGGCAGCCGAAATGCTGTCGACCCTCGACGGCACCTCCTATGTCGTCCGGCGCAGCCTACACGACCCCAAGAACATCCGCCTGGCCAAAAAAGCCATCCGCACCGCCTTCGAAGTTCAGCGGCGCGGGCTGGGCTTCTCAATGGTCGAACTGCTTTCGACCTGCCCGACCAACTGGGGATTGACTCCCCAGGAAGCCTCTCAGTGGCTGGAAGAAAAAATGATCGCCTTCTTCCCGCTCGACGATTTCAAAGTCCACCCGGCGATTGCCCAGTTTCGGATATAAGGGAGACTTACAATGCAAACTGAAATCGTAATTGCTGGGTTTGGCGGCCAGGGGGTTCTGTTTGCGGGGCAGTTGCTGTCCTATGCGGCCATGGATGCCGGCAAAGAGGTGACCTGGATTCCATCCTACGGTCCCGAAATGCGCGGCGGCACGGCCAA
>DBMK01000131.1:0-408 GCA_002298885.1 Anaerolineaceae bacterium UBA700 | reverse complement strand
ATGAATTTGCCCTCGCTGGACAAATACGAATTCCAGGTGAAATCCGGCGGGGTGCTGGTGGTGAACGCCTCGCTGATAAACCGACCTGTCACCCGGCAGGACATTAAATCGGTGGTCATCCCAGCGAACGAGATCGCCGAGCAGATCGGCGACCGGCGCTTGACCAACATGGTTCTGCTGGGCGGGCTGCTGGCGAACCTGCCGGTGTTGAGCCTCGAGGAAATCGAAGCGGCCATCCGCGCCCACACCCCGGCCCGCCACCAGCGCCTGCTACCGTTAAACCTCCAGGCCTTACGCCAGGGCGCCTCCTTCCTGGCACAAAAAGCAACAACCTGAGATGTTTTGAGCGGCGAAGCCGCTCAAAACATCTTGATGAATGATGGTTTTGGGATGCGAAGCATCCCAAAA
>DBMK01000025.1 GCA_002298885.1 Anaerolineaceae bacterium UBA700 | reverse complement strand
CTAATAGGGGGTGGGGCTTTTTTTTGTGGCCTTTTTAGAAAAGGCCAAACTTCAGTCAGAGATAAAAATGCGGCGGGACTGCCAGTTAGCTTCACAACTGGCAGCCCCGCCAAAATACGGCTCGATCTGCGCCCGCCTATTCGCGGCGGACGATCCCCTGCTGCCAGGCATAGGCCGCTGCCTGGGTGCGGTCGACCAGGTGCAGTTTGCTGAGAATGTTGCTGACGTGCCCCTTGACGGTGCCCACACTGATCACCAGTCGCTCGGCGATCCTGTCATTTGGAAGCCCTTTGGCGATCAGCTTGAGCACTTCCATCTCGCGCTCGGTCAGCACAGTGAATGGAGTGGCCGCTTCGGGCTCCAGGCTGCGGAACGTTTTGATGACCCGGGCCGCGATCCTCGGGTGAAGGGTGGCCTCCCCCCGGGCAGCGCGGCGGATCGATTCGACCAGCTCCGCAGCTTTCAGGTCCTTGAGCAGATACGAGATCGCCCCGGCTTGAAGGGCCGGAAAGATAAATTCGTCCTGGTGGAAGGAGGTCAGGATAACGATCTGGGTGCGCGGGCTGACGTTCTTGATCCGGCGGGTGGCTTCGACGCCGTCCATGCCCGTCATCACCAGGTCCATCAGAACCACGTCCGGGATGAATTCTTGAGCCAACCTGACGGCCTCCTCGCCCGAACCGGCCTGGGCAACGACCGAAATATCAGGTTGGGCTTCCAGGTAACTGGCAGCGCCCCGGCGCACCATTTCGTGGTCATCCACGATCATCACGGTGATCGGATCGGTTGAATCAGCCATGACGCCTCCTCATTTATTTCCTGCCGGCAGAAAGACCTCGATTTGGGTGCCCTGGCCGGCCGCGCTCTCTACGCTAAAACTTCCTCCGGATACTTCGGCGCGTTCCCGCATCGAGGAAAGGCCCAGCCCATCCTGCTGGGCAGCCGTGTCAAAGCCGCAGCCATCATCTTTGATGCTCATTCTAACGTTGTCGATCCCAAATTCCAGGAGCACACCCGTATGCCTGGCGGAACTATGCCGGGCGACGTTTGCCAGGGCTTCCTGGGCGATGCGGAACAGGGTTTCCCGGGTCGCCGGCGCCAGTTCGTCGTTTCCTTCAACACTAAACTTCAGCTCGATCCCACTCCGATGCGACCATTCCAGCGCATACTCTTTCAGGGTTTCGGAAAAATCCTGCCCGTCGAAGGACAGGGGCCGCAGCTCGTGGACCAGGTTGGTCAGCTCTTTGCGCACTGCATCCACCAGCGTGTCGGCCTCCAGCAGGTGTTGTTTTGCGCCTTGCGGATCGCGTTCGTATAAAGTGAGGGCCGTGCCCAATTGAAAGGAAGCCGCCAGGGCTTGCTGCTTGGCGCTGTCGTGCAGGTCGCGCGCCAGGCGGTTGCGCTCTTCGGAGACTGCCATCTCCTGCCGTCTGCGGAGCAGGCCCTGTAACTGCCCGGCCATATTGTTCAAACGCCCGGCAAATTGGGCAACCTCGTCGCCCGCGCTGTCATCGATAAACGTCGAGAAATCCCCTTCGCTCCAGGCATCCGTGGCGTTGGATAATCGCTTGAACCTTGTGTCCAGCCCGTTGGCAATAATGGCGCCGAATGCCGCTCCCACCATCCCGGTAGCGAGGAGGAAGATCAGCAGGCTTCTGCCAGCCAGATCCAGGATATTGGCGGGAATATCACTCTGGGTGGGAATGGAATCGAAGATTGCCACGATGACCCCCACCACGTTCCCGCCGGCGCCTTTGAAGAGCGGTATGGCCATCAAAATTTGATTGTTCGCCTCGAGCTCGGCGTACAGGCGGCTCGAATTGGTTTCACCCGCCAGGGCGGCGTTAAATGGGACCTGCAGCCCCTGGATCTGGGTGACGTCGAATTTCTGTCCAACCGCAAAAGCGGGTGGAAAACCTGCGGCGCTCTTTCCTAATAAGGTACCATCGGCCCCGAAGATCAGCCCGCGCAGTGAAGCAACCGTCCTGACGGAGAACTGTACTTCCCCAACGCGCAGAAAATCGAACCCGGTGATGGTGCCGTTCGCATTTTCCAGGAGCAATTTGACCAGTTCGGTATCCACCGGAGACTGAGAAAGAACGTGGCTCCATAAGGGAGCTGAGTTTTGCCTGACCGTCTCAACCAATTGCGCCGGATTAAAAATATTATTGGGGATAAATATCTGGGTGAAAAACCACCCCCCTGCGATCAGCAAAACGACCAGAAAAGCGCTTATGGTAACCAGGGTGTAGCTCAAGGTCAATTTCCAGCGAAGCTGACGAAAGATGTTCATGTTTGCCTGCCCGCTTTACTTCCCCAATGCTTATCAAGCCTGCCAACAGCAGCTTATCCTCGACCGGATAGCACGGTTTAAATAGAAACCTTCACACCAGGCGACTCATGCCCTGTGTTCTTAGCATAGCTCGAATCGGAGCGCAATAAAACCGTCCCGAGTAAGGTTTACGGCCTCACTTTGGACGGGTATTCATTTGTTGTCCCTGGGGGATACCGGCGCATCGAGTCGCTGGTGATTCTTAATCCACAAAATCGCGTATGAACGAAGTGATGAACTTCTCGGCGCTATATTTCCCGTGGATCACGTCCCACAGGCCTTTGGCCAGCGGCAGGGCGACGTGCAGCTTCTCTGCCAGGGACAGCATGGATTTGAGCGTGTTGTACCCCTCGGGGGCCACGCCCATCTCTTTTTCGATCTGGGCCAGGGTCAATCCCTGCGCCAGCAGCTCGCCCATGCGGCGGTTGTGGCTGTGCTGGCTTAACGAGGTGGCCAGCAGATCGCCCATGCCGGCCAGGTACAGGAAGGTCTCGATTTTCGCCCCCAAACTGACGCCGATGCGGGTGATCTCTTCCATGGCCAGGGTCAGGTACACGGCGCGGAAATTGATGCTGGTGATCTGCTTGCCGTCGAACAGTCCCAGCCCGATGGCGTAGATGTTCTTCAGGATACCGCCCAGCTCCACGCCGATCTCGTCGTCGCTGAAGCGGGTGCGGAAATAATCGTTCTCCATCAAATGGGATACCAGCAGCAGATCGCTCATCTGCTTGCCGGCGATGACCACCACGGTGGGCATCTGGCGGGCAAACTCGCTGGCGATGGACGGCCCCGAGAGCATCACCTTGGGGTTGTGGGGGAACAATTGGGCGATGGTCTGGAAGGATGTCAGCCCGGATTCCCCGTCGATGCCTTTGGCCAGGTTGACCAGCAGCGTTTTGGGGTTCAACTGCTCCTGGTAGCGCTGCAGGGTGGACTTGATGAACGCCGAAGGGATGGTGATGAAAACCACCTGGCTGTTCAAGAGCACGGCGCCCAGGTCGGCGGTCGCTTTCAAATTGGGGTGGATGGGTATGTCCGGCAGAAAGCGGGAGTTGGTGTGCTGCTCGTTAATTTCGCTGACCACGGCGGGGTTGTATTCCCAGCCGGTGACCGCGTTCCCGTTAGCGGCGATCAAGTTGCCAACCGCCGCGCCCAGGTTGCCCAGGCCGATGATGCCGATGTCCATAGAATGCTCCCTTTTTTCTGGCCGGGTCCGAGGGGAAAGACGACGGACCACGGACCGCGGACGACGGATGAGTTGACTCCCTGCGGGAGTGGAATGATCTACCCCCAATTTTACAGCCAAATCGCCCGCGTACCCCGCGTAACACGCGTAGGATGGGTTGAGCGACCTCTTAACGCACATTTATCTACCATTACCTAAGCGAAACCCACCATCCGAAGTCCCCTCTTATCGATCTGCTGTATAATTTTTAATTGACAGGTGGGTCATTCTATCCGATTTGGGAGGGAGAAACTGCGGGGAACGATGAGGTCTGATCGGGACCGCCGCTTTTCTCACTGACAGGAACTATGCCTGGCGAAATTGAATTATCCGCAATTGTACTGGCAGCCATAACCGATGCGGTCTTCGCTCAACTGGCCGACTACCTGGTTCACGAGGATCGGCTGCTGCGCTGGCTTAAACTAGACCCGGCGCGCCTGGCGTTCCAGAAAGGCCTGGCGCGGGCCTATACCACCTTCGCCCGGCAGTATCCCGACCTGGTTGCGGCGCTGTTCGACCAGTCTTTCCTTAAAATCGAGGCTGTCCCTGAGATTGCCAAATTGTTTACCCGTGATGGGCACCCGAACCCGGCCGAGCTTGCCCGGCTTTGGGCTGCCTCGATTGCCGGCTCCTGGCGAGGTCGGCCAGACGACTCGCTGTTAGTGCGGGCCGCAGCCGATTTCTGCGGCTGGCTGCGGGCCGAGTTGCGCGCCGAGAAGGTCTTCCAGCCGCTGTTCGATTCGCAGGCCCTGGATCGCCTGCCGGAGATGGAAGGCAAACTGGACGCCATAGTCCAGGAGCTGGCCCAATTGCGAGAGCAGGCGATCAAGATCGCCGCTTCCTACGAGCAAACCATCCAACGCGTCTCGATTCGGGGCGACTATAACATCGTTGGAAGCAATAACCAGGTCATCTATAACCAATATCTCCTGGGCGACACTCCGGACGACCTGTACGTCCGCCCGGATGCGGTGTTCCAACGGGTGGACATCGACCATTTTGCCGGGCGGGAGTGGCTGGACGCCCGGGTGGACGAATTCCTGCAAAAGAACAGGAGCGGCGTTTTTCTGCTGGTCGGCGAGGCCGGGGTTGGCAAGACCGCCTTCCTGGCCCACCTGGCGCAGGAACGGCGTTACCTGCACTTGTTTGCCGAACAGGTGCCCGGCGACGCCAACGTTTCCCGGGCCATCCAATCCCTGGGCGCGCAGCTCGTGGCGCGCTACCGCATCGCCGGTTACGAGGAGCACGGCGTAATGCCCCAGGTGGCCAGTTCCCCCGATTTTCTCGACCGTCTGATCCGCATCGCGGCTGAAAACCTAAACCTTGGCGAAAAGCTCGTCATCGTTTGTGACGCCCTGGATGAAGCCGGGGCGGGCACCAACGGCAACGTTTTTGGCCTGCCCAAAGTACTGCCGGATAACGTTTACCTGATCCTTGCGCAGCGCCCGGTGTATGTGCGGCTGAATTTTGATTTTCCGCCCCAAACGGAACACCTGGAAGCACTGAGCCGCGAAAACACCGGGGATGTCTTGACTTTCCTGGCGGCCTCTGCCCGGCGTCCTGTAATTGCGGACCAGTTGAAGGCCAGGGGCTACACCGACCAGGATTTCGTTCGCCTGCTGGCCGAAAAGTGCGGCGGCGTATGGATGTATTTGCATTACGTCATCCGCGAAATCGAGGCCGGCAGCCGCCATCCGCTCGAATTGGAAAAGCTGCCGGCGGGGCTGGCGGGTTACTACGCCGGATACTGGGGGGATTGGCGTGAAGGCCAGCGCGGCGAGGGCAGGGCAAAGTGGCATTCACTCTATGCACCCTTGTTGGGGTTGCTGGCAGCAGTACAGGAGCCAGCGAGCGCGGCGCAGTTTGCGGCCTGGGGCGGCCTGGACGAAGGAGAAATCCAGGAGCTGCTGGGCGAAAGTTGGCGGGCTTATATCGCCGAACAGCCCGGCGAGGCGGGCGAACGCCTCTACCGCATTTACCACACCAGCCTGCGCGACTTCATAAGCCATCCAATTGATGAAAAATCGACGCAGCCCGGACAGGACTACCTGGTGCGCGACCTGGCCCGGCACACCCAAGCGGCTCACAAGAAAATTATTGCATATTATCGCAGCCAGTGCGCCGGGGATTGGATCTGCCTGGCGGTGCAGGATTACCCGCGGCGCTACCTGGCCTACCACCTGGCTGGCGCCGGGCTTAATGAAGAGCTCTATGCATTGACCATTAGAAACGACGCCTGGGCGGCGGAAAAATTCCGGCTGGAGGGTCATCACGGCGGTTACTTGAGCGACCTGGGGGCGGTGTTCGGTTATTTGAAAGACCAGCCTGATATAAGTAATCTGGCGCGGGCCGGACTGTGTAATGCCAGCATCATCTCTGCCGGGGCAAATATCGGCGCCGAACTTCTGGCGCTTTGCGTCCAGGAAAAGGTCTTGCCGCTCGAGACGGCGCTGGTTTACGCCGGCCAAAAACCGGATTTCGGGAAAAGGGCAAGGGCATATTTTAGGATCTGGCTGGGGCTGCCGGAAGACCAAAAACCAGTTTATGAGCGACGAATCCTGTCGGCTGCGCTTGATGCAGCTCAAAATATCTATTTTGCTCGTGAACGTGCTACCTCGATGGCGGAGCTGGCACCGCACCTGCCATCAGAGCTGAAGGAACAGGTAATGGGAAATGCGCTGGGTGCGGCCCGGGCGATTAATGATGAATATTCTCGTTCCAGGGTGCTGGCGGAGCTGGCGCCGCACCTGCCGCAGAAACTATTGGGGGAGGCGCTGGGTGCAGCCCGGGCAATTGAGGATGAAGATACTCGTTCCAGGGCGCTGGCGGGGCTGGCGCCGTACCTGCCGCCCGAGCTGAAGGAGCACGTAGTGGGGGAGGCGCTGGGTGTGGCCCGGGCGATTAAGGATGAATTTTCTCGTTCCAGAGCGTTAGCAGAGTTGGAGCCGCACCTGCCACCGGAGCTGAAGGAGCAGGTGGTGGGGGAGGCGCTGGGTGTGGCCCGGGCGATTAAGGATGAATTTTCTCGTTCCAGTGCATTGGCTGAGCTGGCGTGGTGCTTGTCGCCGGAATTGAAAGAGCAGGTTGTGACGGAGGCGCTAACAGCAGCCAAAGCAATTGAAGATGAATATGATCGTTCAAACGCGCTGAAAGGGTTAGCGCCGCACCTTACGCCGGGGCTGCGGGGAGATGCGTTGAAAGCAATCCGTACGATTAAGGCCAAAGATATTCGGTCAAGCGCGCTGGTAACAATGGTGCTACACCTGCCGATAGAATTGAAAGAGCAAGTGGGGGAAGAGGCACTGATGGCAGCCCGCGCAATTAAAGATGAAAATGATCGTTCCAGAGCACTGGCGGATTTGATGCCATACCTGCCGGCAGATATGCAGAAGAAGGTGGTAGATGAGGCGTTGGCGGCCGCTCGAGCGATTAATGATGAATATGATCGTTCTCATGCATTTGCGAAGCTGATGCGATACCTGCCACAGGAGTTGTTGAGGGAGATGCTGGCAACGGTTCGGGCGATTGAGGATGAAGATGCTCGTTCAAGGGCGTTAATGGGGTTGGCGCCTTATCTGCTACATGGGCTTAAAGAACAGATTGTGGGCGAGGCGTTGACGGTTGCCCGGCGAATTAAGAATAAGAATTCTCGAGCCATAGTATTAACCGAGTTGTTACAGTATTTGTCTACGGAATTGAGAGAGCAGATTCTATGTGAGGCGTTGACGGTAGCTCGGGAGATTAAGGATGAATATAGTCGGACTAATGCATTGATAGGGCTGGCACCGTACCTGCCGAAAAAGTTGAAGAGGCAGGTGGTTAAGGAGGTGCTGGAAGTGGCTCGAGAGGTTAAAGATGATGATATTCGTTCCTATGTGCTAGAGGAGTTGGTATCTTACTTGTTGCCGGAACAGATGGGAGAGGCGTTGGCGATAATCCGGGCGATTAAGGATGAATATACTCGTTCCAGAGCGCTGGCGGGGCTGGCACCGCACCTACCATTGGAACTGATGGAATTGGTAATGAAAGAAGCGCTGGAGGCGGCCCGGGCGATAAAGGATGAATATAATCGTTCTATGGCGCTATTAAGTACGGTGGTAAACCTGCCAAAAGAATTGAAAGAGCAAGGGGTAGAAGAGGCACTGGCAACAGTCCGGGCGATTAAGGATGAAGGTTTTCGTTACAAGACATTAGCGAAAATGTTGCCATGTCTGCCGCACGAACTGAAAGAACAGGTAATGGGCGAGGTGCTACAGGCTCAAACAATTGAGAATATAGATTCTTACTCCTGGATGGTGAATGAGTGTGTGTTGCAACTGCCGCCAAAATTAAGGGGGCAGGTTATGTCCAAGGCTCTAGCGGAGGCTCGGGCAGTAGAAAATCAAAGTCTTCGTTTTGTAATGCTTACGCGTCTGGTACCGCTTCTAGATGAAATCCATCTAGCTGATCTGCTTAATCTTGAAATTTTGCGTTTTGGCGAAACTGTGGGTTTAGAGAATATCGTCCAGCACTGGTCGAATATCTGCGCCCGGAATAGATTAGACGAATATCAACTGCTGCATTCGATCATCTTCAGGCTGTCCGGTACCTCCCGTTCCAGGCTGCTGGGCGCCATTCAAGATCTCATTCCTGTGTTTCAAAGGGTGGGCGGTCAGGAGGCGCTGGCAGAGATTACCGGGGCCATCCTGGATACGGCCAGGTGGTGGCCATAAGCTGGGGTCTATGACCCCTTTGTTGTCGGGTCTGCCCTTGCAGGGTGCTCCGCGAAGACCCGCCAAGGTTAGTTAGCTTTCGGTTTGACGGGAGGGGAATTTTGAAAAAGAGCGCGTTCTTCGTCCTGAGCGTCTTCGTCATTGCTTCGATGCTAGTCCCGACCCCAGCCAGCGCTGCGGCGAAGCCTGCGCCGCGGGCTGTCAGCGCGGCCCCGGCAGCCCTCCTGCCCGCCGCCGCTAGCACCGTTGTCATCAACGAAGTGCTGTTCTACCCCGCCCCGGGCCAGCCCGAGTGGGTGGAGCTGAGGAATGCCGGCGCGGCCGCCGTGCGCATCGCCGGCTGGAGCCTGTCGGACGAGGCCGGCGCCCGCTTCAAATTCCCCAAGGACCTGCCCGACGTGCCCGCCGGGGACTTCGTGGTGGCTGTGTTCGACGGGCTGGGCAGCGCCGCCGACGAGTACGACTTCAGCGACCACCGCATCACCCTGCACAGCCCGCCGGGGATGGTGGATATCCTCGGCGACCAGGCCGGCCAGGTTGCGCTGTACAAGGCCAGCGAGTTTACCTTTATCCCGGCCGTGCGGCGCTTCAGCGGCGCAGGCCCAGCCGGGGGCGCCATCGCCCCGTTGGCCCAGGCGCCGGGCTTCCCCATCGCCAGCTTCGTCGCCTGGGGCGCCGCGCCGGGCAGCGCCGCCCGCTACGCTCAGGCGGCCGGGCTGTGGACCACGCAGGCCATTGTGGGGCTGAACAGGAGCCTGGGTTTCACTTCCGCCGGTTCGGCGATCCAGCAAGCTGAATCCATCGGCCTGCTGCCAGGCAGCTCGAAGGCGTTCTCGGAAGGCTGGACGCTGTACTCCTCCACCGAAACGACCCAGGGCAGCGCCAACCCCGTCCCGGCGGTCTTCTGGTCCTACCCGCCCACTGGCGCTGCTATTGCCGCCGATACCTTCATGCTGAGCTGGAACGCAGTGGAGGGCGCCAGCGGTTACCGTTTCCAGATGAACGACGCAAACGATTTCAGTTCGGGCGTACTGGTGGACCAGGTCTTGCAGCAGCCCACCTTCCGCTCCACTTCGGCCGTGGCCGACGGTACGTATTTCTGGCGGGTGAAAGTTTTATTCGCCGGCGGCGAGAGCCCCTGGACCGCGCCGGCTTCGGTCACCAGCGTCAGCTTGCCCGACTTAAGCCCGGCTGCGGCGAGCAGCGGCCAGAGCACCTCGACCAGCAAAGTGCTGGGGATTGCCTGGCAGTTGCAGCACAAAGATACCAACATGCTGGACCTGGACGGCAGCCCGCAAACCGGCCCGGCGCGCTGGGATTCGGCCCACGAGGCGGACGGCGATCTCATCGCCGGCAACGGCGCGCCACTGCTGGCCAATAAGCTGGACAAGAATTACTGCGTGCGGGCCGCTATTTCGATGCTGGCCTCCTATTACGGCGGCCATTTGAGCCAGGACCGCATCTCATTCTATTATTATGGCGAACCTCCCCCCGAAGGTGACCTGGGGTTTGGCGCCGGCCCGGACGGAAACGGCATCTACACCGGGCTGGATTGGGCCCTGGGCGCGCCCATCACTCGCATAGACAGCAAGCCCGCTTTTGCCGATGTTAAAACCTGGATCGACGCCGGCCAGCCGATTGTGGCGGCCATCTATGAGCACGTGCGGGTGATCGATGGATATTTTGATTTGGAAATTGGGCCCTTCCAGTGGCAGTTTATCCATCTGCTCGATCCCTGGGATGGGGCCAAGTGGGTGGGCTACGCCGGCGACCCGATTACCTCCGTTTTCGTCGGTCCGGCCGGACCCGGGGGTGCCCCGGGCGTCCGCTCCGATGAGGACGCCGACGGCGACGGCCTCCGCGATACGGTCGACGATTCGGATGCCGACGGCGTCAGCGATTTCGACGAGATCCACCGCTTTGGAACCGACCCGGCCGTTGCCGACTCGGATGGGGATGGCGTGCCCGACAAGGCCGAAATCCGCGAGTACGTTTTCGATACTGCCGGCGCCTACCTGCTCAAGGACGCCGATATCGACCAGGACGGGCTGCGCAAAGAGCTCGACCCGGATAACGATGACGATGGCTCCGCCGACGGCTGTGAGGACACCAATCTCAACGGCAAGTTCGAGCCGGGCCTGGGCGAGACGAGCAATTTCGATCCCACGCAGCATAAGCCTTGCGGCCCTTCGGCGGGCGACATGGTTTTCGTGCCGGGCGGCCCGTTCAAAATGGGCTGCGACAGCGACAATTACCTGCCCGGATTCTCCTGTAATTCTTTCGAGCTACCCCTGCACACGGTGACGCTGGACGCATACGCCATCGACAAATACGAAGTGACCAACGCCCAATACGCGGCGTGCGTGGCGGCAGGGCAGTGCCGGCCGCCTTTGAAAAATTCCTCGCAGACCCGGCCGCAGTATTACGGCAGTGTAGCCTATGCCGATTACCCGGTCATCTACGTCGCGTGGGGCGACGCCCTGGATTTTTGTACCTGGGCCGGCAAGCGCCTGCCGTCCGAGGCGGAATGGGAGAAGGCCGCCCGCGGCGCGCAGGACACTCGCCTTTATCCCTGGGGCAACCGGGCCCCGGATTGCACCCTGGCCAATTTTTACAGCGATTCCGCCGGAAGGTACTGCGTGGGTGACACCACAGCGGAGGGCAGCTACCCGGCGGGCGCCAGCCCGTACGGCGCCCTGGACATGGCCGGCAACGTCTGGGAGTGGACCAACGATTGGTGGCAGTCGGATTATTACAGCGTTTCGCCGTCCGTCAACCCGCCCGGTCCGGCGACCGGCACGATCAAAGTGCTGCGCGGGGGGAACTGGTTCTATCTTTGGTCCTGGATGCTCAACCATATCCGCTACTTCTACGTCTCGCCGGAAACGCAGACCAACTACATCGGTTTTCGCTGCGCGGCGTCGCCGTGATCGCCAGAAAATTGCACGCCATATGTAGGAGTGGGTCGGTGCATTAAGATGCAACCATTATTCATTGCGTAGACCCGCCCAGCCACCGCCGGTCCCTATTTCCCGCGCAGGATGAACTGGGTCACCTTATCCCGCGAGACGCCCCACAGCGCGCCCTGGTCGTCGATTGCCAGCATGTCCACGCTCACCCCGGTGGGGAAGCTGTCCACGAAGTGCCAATCCGGCGAAAAGACGGCAACCATACTCCGCGCCCCCAGGTACAGGCGCCCCTGGCCGTCGACCGCCAGGGTATCGGCACCACCGAATTGCCCCGCCTGGCTTCCGGCGACGTCGAAGCTGTTGATATATTTCCCGGTGGGGGAGAATTTGAAGAGCACCCCATCGCTCAGCACGAAGATTGTGCCTGTTCCGTCCACGGCCAGGTAGTTATCCAGCGCCACGGAGCCCGTCTGGCCGCTGATTATGGAGGGAATGGTGCGCTCGATCTTGTCATCCGCGCCGAAGATCACCAGGTCGTCGCGGTGGCCTTCCAGCGAAGTGATCAGCCCGTAGCGTCCCTCGTACCACACAGCCACCAACTGCCCATCGGCGGTGGCGTACAGGTCGCCGAAGGCGCCGCCGTTCGGGCTGCTCAACGTGCTCAGCAGCTTGCCGGTCTTCCCATCGTAACGGCCGATCACGTCGTTGAAGGCTACGTACACCTGGCCCTGGTGGTTAGCGGACAGGCCATAGATGATCTCTTTGCTGTCGCCCACCCGCCATTGCGACTGGTACTTGCCGCTGGCATCGAAACGCTGGACCCGCCCGCCCTGGTAATCGGCGACGTAGATCGCCCCGCTGCCGTCCACGGCGATGTAGCGGGCGTCGGTGAACATCCCCTCGCCGATCCCGCTCTCACCGAAGCTCAGCGCCGCCCGGGCAAAATTTGGCGTGGGGGTCAGGCTTGGCTCGGGGCTGGGTGTGATTGTGGATTCGGCGACCTGCGGGGGGACGTTGGAGTTGTCTGATATAAACGTGCTATCCGACTGGGGAACGAGCATGGCGATGAAGGCAAACACCCCGACCAACAGGATGACGGTGGCCACGATCAAGGCCAGGGCCAGCGAACCGCCCTTCTTGCGGGCCGGCTGCCCGGCGGCAGTCTGGGGAAAAAACGAGCTCACGTCCACCGTAATCGGGCGGGCCGGGCGGATTTCCTCCGGGACCGCCACCACGCTGTCACAGTACGGGCAGTGCATCGTCGGCGCATCAACGCCATCGAAATTCAGGGGCGCTCCACAATTTGGGCATTTGATTTCTTGTACAGTCATGGGGTTCCCTCCCGAGTGATGGATAAATTATACCCAATTCAGGCCGCCTCACCCCCGACCCCTCTCCTGAGAA